>NZ_JBHXQN010000060.1:0-36147 GCF_042717785.1 Streptomyces sp. NPDC058619 | reverse complement strand
CCCCCCAGGTCATTCGTTCGACAGAGGGGACACAGTCATACCGGGCCCGGAGGCCAGCGGCCCCATTGCAGGACCACGAAAAACATAACGGGGGCTGATGGTGCACAGGACGCCGCTGGTCGGGCGGGCCGCCGAACTGCGGCAGCTCACCGAGGCGCTGGACGGCCGCTCCCCCGGGATCATCGAACTCGCGGGCGCCGCCGGGATCGGGAAGAGCCGGCTGCTGACGGAGCTGTGCGCGCTGGCCGCGGAGCGGGGCATGACCGTGCTGCGGGGGCGGGCCAGCGAGTACGAACGGCACACCCCCTACGGCCTGTTCACCGATGCCTTCGCCGACCTCGACCTCGACACCGGCCCGGCCACCGGCCCCGAAACGGCGGCCGCCGCACCCGTCCTATACGGCGTGGGCTCCCCCGGCGCCACTGGAGCTGCCGGAGCCGCCGTCGGCACCGAGCGGTTCGCCGCGCACCGGGCCACCGCGCGGCTGCTCGCGGAGCTCGGGCGCACCGGTTTGGGGTTGCTCGTTGTCCTCGACGACCTGCACTGGGCGGACCCGGCCTCCCTGGAACTGCTGGACCACCTCGTGCGGCATCCCCCGCGCGGCCCGGTGGTCGTCGCCGTGGCCAGGCGCGACCGGCAGACCTCCCCCTCCCTGGCCGCGGCCCTCACCCGGGGCGTCGACACCGGCACCGTCCAGCGGCTGGACCTCGGGCCGCTCACCGAGGAAGCCTGCGTCGGGCTCCTCGCCCCCGGCCTGCCGGCCGCCCGGGCCGCCCGGCTGTACGCGGCCAGCCAGGGCAACCCGCTCTACTTCCTGGCCCTGCTCCAGGGCCAGGGCCAGGACCAGGGCGGCGCCGTCCCGGCGGGCGGCCTCGCCGCGCTGCTGCTCGACGAACTGACCCCGCTCACCCCCGCGCAGCGCCGTACCGCCGAGGCCGTCGCCGTGCTCGGGGACCATGCCACACCACCGGTACTGGCCCTCACGGCCCAGGCGCCGGACGGGCAGCTCGAGGCCGACCTCGCCGTACTCGCCCACCGCGACCTGCTGCGCCCCGGGCCCGGCGGGAGCTGGTCGCTGCGCCACCCGGTGCTGCGGGCCGTGGTCCACGAGAACACCGACCACCGGCGCCGGACCGGCATGCACCTGCGGGCCGCCGCTGCACTCGCCCGCAGCGGCGCCCCCGCCGCCCTCCGGGCCCACCATGTGGAGCGCGCGCTGACCGCCGGCTGGGACCCGGAGCTCGCGGGCGTCCTGCTGGAGGCGGCCGGGCAGTCCGAGACCACGGCCCCCGCGAGCTGCGCGCACTGGCTGGACGTGGTGCTGCGGATGCTGCCGCGAGCACCCGGGAACGCGGTGCGCCGCCGCGACCTCCAGCTGCGGCGGGCCCGCGCCCTGAGCGTGTGCGGGGAGTTATGGGAAAGCCGGGACCTGCTGCGAGAGCTGATCGCGGCGGTGCCGGACGAGGACGGCGGCGGGGTGCGCGCTGTGGCCGTCACCCTGTGCGCCTCGATGGAACGCCACCTCGGCGACTACCCTGCCGCCGTGTCGCTGCTGCGCCGCGAGCTGGCACGCCGGCCCGCCCCGAGCCCGGCGGACGCGCTGGCCCTCGGCCTCGAACTCGGCTCGTGCGCTCCCCACGCGCTGTCCTACGCGGAGGTACGGGAGGACGTACTGCGCACCTACCGGCTGGCTCTGCGGCTGGGGAACGAGACGGCCGCGGCGGCGGCCCTGACGACGGTCGCGCTCGGGGAGACGTATGGCGGGGATCCGGCGACGGCCCGCAAGCTCGCCGACCGCGCGGCGGCCCGGGTCGACGCGCTGGCCGACCGCGACCTCCCCGACGTGTGCGAGTCGCTGGCCCGGCTGGCGTGGACGGAGTTCTACCTGGACCGGTACCCGGACGCGGAGCGGCACGCCGACCGGGGGCTGGCCCTCGCCCGCCGCGTCGGCCCCCTGCACCTGCTGCCGCACCTCCTGCTCTGCAAGGCGGTCGTACGGATGAACTCCTGCCGGCTGGTGTCGGCGCTGGAGCTGTGCGACGAGGCGGAGAGCATCGCCCGCGGCATCGGCAGCGACGAACTCCTCGGGCTGGTGGTCGGGAACAGGGCGCAGGTCCTGCTGGCCGCCCTGCCGCCGGGCGACGCCACGCCGCTGGCCATCGCCGAGGAGGCGGTGGCACTGGGCGGATCCCGCAGCAGCTGGTGGACCTCCCTGGCCTGGTGCGTGCTGAGTTACGCGGCCCTGTACGGCGGGGACCACGAGCGGGCCCGGTCCGCGATGCTGCGGGCGGGCGGCGGACCGGACCTCGCGGGCCTCCAGCCGACGATGCGGCCACTGTTCCTGGAGGTCCTGGTGCACTCGTCCGTCGCCGCGGGCGACTTGACGGACGCCGCGGGCTGGGCGGCGCTGGCCGCGGCGGACGCCGAGCGCCTCGGACTGCCCAGCCAGCGGGCCTCGGCGCTGCGCAGCGCCGGGGCCGTACTCGCGGGCCGGGGCGAGCCCGGCGCGGCGGCGGAGCGCTGCGTACGGGCGGCCGAGGAGTCCGCCCGCGCGGGCGCCACCCTGTGGGAGGCGCAGGCCCTGCTGACCGGCGCCAGTCTGACGGGGCTGGCCGGCGCGCCCGGGGCGGCGGCCCTGTGGCGGCGCGGCCGCCGACTGGCCGAAGCGGGCGGCGCCCGCCTCCTGACAGGCCTGGCGGACCTCTTCCCCCCGCCCGCGCCGGGCCCCCCGCCCGCGCTGGGCCCCCCGGCCGTCCCCCTCCTCCGGCTCACGCCGCGCGAGTGGCAGATCGCCGCCCTGGTCGCGGAGGGCCTCACCACCCCGGCCATCGCCGCGCGCCTCTACCTGAGCCCGCGCACCGTCGACACCCACCTGTCGCACATCTTCCGCAAGACGGGCGTCACGACCCGGTCGGCCCTGGCCGCCCTCACCGCGCGCCGACTGCCGTAGCCGGCCCCGCGCAACGAAGGCCGTTGTCAGTGGGGGTGGTTAGCGTGGACGGTGTCCGTGGTGACCACACCGAGGGGGAAGACGTCATGCGCAGCGGCAGCGGCAGCGGCGCTCCGGCGCGCAGTCTCGCGACACCTGCCTTCTCGCTCCGTACGATTTACAGTCCCGACCTACACAGAGATTCTCCGGGCTGGAGTGCCGTGGTCATTCAGGCGCAGGGGAAGGTGCGGGCGGCGGCTTCGGCGTTGACCCTGTAGGTGCGGAACGTCTCTTGGACGAGGTCGATGGCGGTGTTGAGGGGGAGGATGTGGCGGGTGACGAGTTGTTCGTCGTCGTCGGCTCCGACTGGGTGCCAGTAGACGCCGTCGGCGGTGATGGTGACCTCGGGTACCAGGGTTTCCATGGTGAGTTCCAGGCCGTCGTCGGCGGCGCCCTCGTGGGCGAGGGGGCGGACGACCTGGTGTTCGCGTGGGATGCCGAGGGTGTCGAGGAAGGCGCGTAGTTCTCGTTCTTCGTGCCGGTCGTCGGTGGTGAGGGTGGCTGCCACCCGCACGGTGAATCCTTCGGCCAGAGCGGTGCGGATGCCGACGACGGCTTTGGCCCAGGTGCCGGCCCCCCGGTGGGAGTCGTGCAGGTCGGGGGTGGCGGAGTCGAGGCTGATCTGCAAGGTGAGCCGGTCGCGGGGCATGGCCTTAAGGATTAGGAGCCGGTGTCCGCGAAAGAGCATGCCGTTGCTGAGGAGCGTGGTGGGCAGGGCGGCGGTGCAGGCGGTGACGATCTCATCGAGGTCGGGGAGCAGGAAGGGTTCCCCGCCGGTGAGGAGGATTTCACTGACCCCGGCTGCGGGGGCGGCTGTCGCGATCTGGCGGATCTTGTCCAGGCCGAGGGCGCGCCGGTCGGTCTGGGGGGAGGACCGTGCGCAGCAGTAGTCGCAGGCGAGGTTGCAGTCGAAGTTGGTATAGAGCCACAGCCGGGTGCCTGGACGGCGGTCGGCGGGCAGGGCGGCGATCGGGTCCGGCGGGCGTCCCCTGCGGACCGTGATGCTGGTTTCGTCCGCGGTGATGAGGGTGTTGCCTGTGCGGTCACACCATGCGGCGGCGAGCGTGGCGTCGTGGGGTGAGGTGAGGGGGAGCGTGATGGTGTCGCCTTCCGCGGTGGCGGAGAGCTTCTCGACGAGGTCGAGGATCACCATCGGGGTGCGATGTCCTGTTCTGCGACTGCTTGGAAGAGGTCGGTGTAGCCGTTGAGCTGGGGGCGTACCCAGCGGTTCAGGCCTTCCAGTTCCATGATGCGGCGGTGCTCGGGGTTGTTCCAGTCCATGGCGAGCAGGCGGTTGGTCCAGGCGTTGGCCCGGTCTTCGGCGAGGGTGTCGAGGGCGGTGAAGTTGCAGTGGCAGTAGGTGGGGCTGGTCCAGAACGATTCCAGGGCGTCGGGCATCAGCTCGTTGCGGCCGATGGATTCCCAGGTGTTGATGCCGATGGCGGCGGCGTCGGCGTCGCCGTCGAGGACGGCGCGGATGGCGTCGAGTTCGCTGCGGCCGGTGTCGCCGTGTTTTCCCAGGTCGCTGTCGATGCGCAGGAGTTCGATGTCGCCGTTGGTGAGGCCTTCGCGGCGCAGGTAGTGCAGGGGGAGGATGGCGGCCTGTGCGGAGTCTCGGCTGCCCAGCGCGAGGCGGCGGCCTTTGAGGTCTTCGGGGCCGCGCAGGCCGGTTCCGGCGCGGCAGACGAGGTGGCTGCGGAAGGTCAGGTCGGTGTCGCGCATCGCGAGTGCGCGGGCGCGGTTACCGGTCTGTAGGACGGTGCGGACCCAGGCCAGGTTGGTGTTCCAGGCGATGTCGATGGTCCCGGCGAGCAGTGCGTCGACTTGGCGGCCGTAGTGGGAGAACAGGACGAAGTCCATCTCGACGGGGCCGGTGCGGTAGTAGTCGCGGATGCCCTCCCAGATGGGCACGACGTTGGGGGTGTAGGCCACGGCGCCGACCACCAGCGGTTCCATAGTGCCTCTCCTTCGGACGGGTGGCGGGGTTCAGCCGAACACCGGCTGGCCGGTGATGGCCTTGCCGTAGAAGTCGTAGAGGGCGTCGGCGGTGGGGGCCATGACGTGGCCGGCGCGGGCGTCGCGGAAGTAGCGTTCGATGGCCAGATGGTGGGAGAAGGCGGCGCCGCCGCACACCCGCATGGCGTCGTCGGTGACGGTCAGGGCGGTGTCGTTGGCCAGGGCCTTGACACCCAGGACGTACAGGGGGGTCTGCTCGTCAGGGTTCGCGATGCTCGCGGCCGCGGCGCGCAGGTAGGCGTTGGCGGCTTCCAGCTGCAGCGACATTTTGGCGAGGCGGGCGCGGATGGTGGGCAGCTCGGCGAGGGTCTGCCCGGTGTGCTGGAGTGTCGCGCTCGTGGTGTGCCGTACGGCTGCCTGCAGGGCGGCGGTGGCCAGCCCCAGGGAGACGGCGGCGTTGCCGAGGTTGAACCAGGGCAGAACCGTCCCTGTCATCCGGGTCAGGCCGCTGCCGGCCTCACCGAGGCGTGCGGTGTCCGGGGCGCTTACGTCGAACCGCATGGGGGCGGAGGTGTTGCCGCGCAGGCCGAGGCCGTGGAATGAGCCGGTGACGTTCACGCCGGGGCGGTCTGCTTCGATGGCGTAGAGGTCGACGGTGCCGGGCTCGTCGGCCGACTGCACGGTGGTGACGTAGAGCTGTGCGTGACCGGCGGAGGTCACCCAGCTCTTGTCCGCAGTGAACCGCGCTTCCGGGCCGCCGTTGCGTTTGGCCTGGGAGATGGGCGCCCAGAAGTGGGAGCGGGAGCCGGGCTCGCTGAAGGCGAGCGTGGCCAGCACCCGGCCATCGGCCATGGCCGGCAGCAGGGACGGCAGCCCCGGCGGGGGCGAGGAGAGTACGGTCATGGCCGCGCTCACGTGCATGAGGTAGATCATGGCCGTCGACCCGCACGCCCCGGCCAGCGCGGCGGTGACGTGGGCGAACTCCTGGGGGCCTGCCCCCAGCCCGCCATCCCGTTCGGGCAGGGTCAGGCCCAGCAGGCCGGAGCCGGCCAGCGCGGATACCGCTTCTGCGGGGAAGCGGCCGTCCGCGTCGACGGCCGGGGCGTGCTCCGCGGCGGAGGCCAGGACGGGCTGCAGCAGACTGTCGACGTTCATGCGCGATCGTGCCTTCCCGTGGCGGGGACATCCGTGTCGGCTGTCGGCGCCGGGGCGAGGCCGAGAGCGAGCAGGCCCACGGCGAACCCGAGCAGCAGGGCAACGGTGGAACCGTCACCTCCGAGCAGGTTGGCACCCGTCCAGCCGATCTGCACCAGCTGCAAGACCGCGGCCGCCAGGAAACCCGCCCCGGCCAGCGCGATCAGCCCCCGCACCGCCGAGAGCCCTGCAGCCACAGCCGCGGCGGCCAGGATCAGCAGCACCAGCGTGCCAGCCCCGCCGAGCGTGACGATCCGCCACGGCGGGCCGTCGGCGATCCCCAGCACAGCACAAGCCGCGGCGCCCACGCCCAGCCCGGCGGCCGTGGGGCCGATACCCGATCGTGGAATCTGCATGGGATCGTCCTCCAGATCTACGAGGCTGAGAGGAGCACCCGCGACAGTCGGCCGCCCCGCTGCCGCCATACGGGGCGAAGAGCACCGTCTACGCCGTAGGCGCGTCCGGCCGCGGTGGCCAGCAACGCCAGGTGTACGGCGTACATCAGGAAGTACGACCAGAACCACTCGTGCGGGGTGTTCAGCACGGAGAAGGTGATGGCGGTCGTCTGGACCAGTCCGACCACGGCCCAGAACCGGGTGGCCAGGCCCACCAGCAGGAACGCGCCCAGGCATGCCTCGATCGCGAAGGCGCCCCAGGCGAACACGGCGAAGTTCGGGATGATCAGGTGCTCGACCAGCCACGCCCACGGGGCGAACACCTCGTGCTTCACCCCGTTCAGGGTCCAGGCATACAGATCTTGCGGGGGGTCGCTGTTGCTCCCGAAGTGCGGCGGATGTTTCCAGGACAGGTTCTGGATCCACAGCAGACCGACCGTGACACGACATACGGCCAGCAGCACCCGCGAGAGGCGGGACGAGCCCAGGGGCTCTGGAACGGTGTTCACAGTCCCTTTGGTGACGGCCATGCTGAGCGACCTCTGATCGTGCCGGTGGGTCTGAGGATCTGCTGGCTGTCCTTCCATCGACTCACGCCGCCACCCCGGCAGCAAGCCCAGAGGCCCTTACAAAACACGAACGGCACCACCCCAGACCCATCGTGCATAGGCCCTTCTGCCCTGGCCACAGCCCAGACCCCGCAGGTGGCACCGGTGCGGCGCCGCCCCTTCCCGCCGGATGGCTTCGCATGTCCGCACTGTCCGTAGGGTCTGTGCCGTACCGGCGAGCTCCCGGGTAGTGGGGCGTTGCAGCGTCTAGCGTCGTGGGCATGCGTGTACTGGTCACCGGAGGCGCGGGATTCATCGGCTCGCACATCGTCACCGCGCTCGCCGCCCGCGGCCATGATCCCGTCGTACTCGATGCACTGCTGCCGGCGGCCCATCCCGGCGCTGCGCCGCACCGACCGGCCGGCGTCGAGTGGATTCGCGCGGATGTCCGGGACAGCCCGGCTCTGGCCCGCGCGCTGCGGGGAGTGGATGCGGTCTGCCATCAGGCGGCCATGGTGGGCCTGGGCAAGGACTTCGCGGACGCGCCGGAGTATGTGAGCTGCAATGACCTGGGGACGGCGGTGCTGCTGGCGGCCATGGCGGAGGCCGGGGTGCGGGGGCTGGTGCTGGCGGGGTCGATGGCTGTGTACGGGGAGGGCCGCTACGACTGCCCTCGGCACGGCCGGGTCCGGCCCGCGCCTCGCACGTCCGCGGATCTGGGCGCTGGCCGCTTCGAGCCCGCATGCCCCGGCTGTGGGGCCGAGCTGGTGCCCGGACTGGTGGACGAGGATGCGCCGGCCGATCCGCGCAATGTGTACGCCGCGACCAAGCTCGCCCAGGAGTATCTGGCTGCCGCGTGGGCGCGGGCGTGCGGGGGCCGGGCGGTGGGGCTGCGCTACCACAACGCGTACGGGCCGGGGATGCCGCGCGACACCCCGTACGCGGGTGTGGCTTCGTTCTTCCGGTCGGCGCTCGCCCGGGGCGTGGCGCCGCGCGTGTTCGAGGACGGCGGACAGCGGCGCGACTTCGTTCACGTCCGGGACGTGGCCGCGGCCAATACGGTGGGGTTGGAGGCACTGGCCGGCCGGGAGCCCGGCGTGCTGACGACGTTCAACACCGGCAGCGGCGAACCGCACACCGTCGGGGAGATGGCCCGCGCCCTGGCCCGGGCCTACGGCGGCCCGGAACCCGTGGTCACCGGCGAGTACCGGCTGGGGGACGTACGGCACATCACCGCCTCCTCACGGCGGCTGACCGGCGAGCTGGGCTGGCGGGCCGAGATCGCCTTCGCCGAGGGAATGAGGGAATTCGCGCACAGTCCCCTGCGCGGGACGGGCGACGCCCGCGAGTCGTGAGGACCGCATACCCCACACGGGCACCCCACGTGCGTACGGTGTGGGCGTGAGCGCCTCGAACGCGGCGACGGTGGACGTCGTCCTGCCGTGTCTGGATGAAGCCCGCGCTCTGCCGTGGGTGCTGAAACGTATCCCGCCCGGCTGGCGGGCGATCGTCGTCGACAACGGCTCCACAGATGGTTCCGGCGACCTCGCCCGCGCCCTGGGCGCAACGGTGGTGGAGGAACCGCGGCGCGGCTTCGGCGCCGCCTCTCACACCGGACTGCTGGCAGCCAGTGCCGAAATCGTCTGCTTCTGCGACTGCGACGCCTCACTCGACCCCGGTCTGCTGCCCGCCCTCGTGCGCGAAGTGGCCGAGGGTCGGGCCGATCTGATGCTCGGCCGGCGCCGGCCGCAAGGGCACGGAGCATGGCCGCTGCACGCGCGGGTCGGCAATCTGGTGCTTGCACGGATGCTGCGACGGCGGACCGGACTTCGCCTGCGCGATCTCGGCCCGATGCGCGCCGCCCGCCGACAGGCGCTGCTCGGCCTGGACCTCACCGACCGACGCAGCGGCTATCCGCTACAGATGGTCGTCCGCGCCGCCGACGCCGGCTGGCGGATCCGGGAGACGGACGTCCCCTACCGGCCCAGGACCGGGACGTCGAAGGTCACCGGGACCTGGCGGGGCACCTGGCACACCGTGCACGACATGCGCGCCGTGCTCACCCAGCCATCCCCCACGAAAGCCGGAGAGGCAGGTGGGCTGTGACGACGCTGCTCGTCATCGCCAAGGCACCCCTTCCCGGCCGTGTCAAGACACGCCTCACCCCGCCCTACACACCCCAGCAGGCGGCCCTCCTTGCCGAGGCGATGCTCGCCGACACCCTGGCCATGATGCTCGCCGCCCCCGCGCGACGCCGTCTGCTGGTGCTGGAGGGCGAACCGGGCCCCTGGCTACCGCCGGGCATCGACGTCGTCCCGCAAGGCCAGGGCCGACTCGACGAGCGGCTGGCCGCAGCCTTCGCGCTCTGCACAGGCCCTGCCGTCCTCATCGCCATGGACACCCCGCAGGCCACGCCCGCCCACCTCGCACCCGCCCTCGCCGAGGACGCCTGGCACCATTGCGGCGCATGGATCGGCCCCGCCCTCGACGGCGGGTTCTGGGCCCTGGGCCTGGCCGACCCCGACCCCGCACTGGTGCACGGGGTGCCGGTGCCCGAATCCGAAGTCTGCGCGCAGCAACGACGCAGGCTCACCGCCGCGGGCCTCACGGTCCGCGACCTGTCGATGCTGCGCGACGTCGACACCGCAGCCGACGCCCACGCCGTGGCCACCTCAGCACCCCACACCCGCTTCGCCACAGCACTCACCCGGCTGACCCGTGCAGCAGAACGGCGGTGAACACCGGCGACACCACAGAGACCGTGGCCGACCGACAGGGCCTGCTCGGCGTCATGCCGCCGGTGATGCCGACGACAACGCGCGGATGACCGTACGGCCGGTGGGTGACGGCCCCGGCGTGCACGAAACGCTGACGCTGCGCGTCTCCAAGCGACATCCGGGGCCCGTCGACTGCCACGCTGAGCCCTGTGTTCAACCCGCGCACCGTCCGCAGCGCCGTCCTGCTGGCCGCACTCACCGCCGTACTCGTCCTGACCGTGCGCCACGACGGCTACCACGATGACCCTGCGGGCTTGTCCTGGTGGTACGCGGCCGCCTGGCTGCTGTTCGCCGCCGCCGTGTGGTCACTGCGCCACACACCCGTCCGGGACGTGCTCGCCCTGGTCCTCGCCGGCGGCATCGCGGTGGCCGCCACCGGCCTGGCAGCACCTCCTCGCACCAGCACCGATTCCTACCGCTACGCCTGGGACGGCCGGGTACAGGCCGCGGCCATCTCGCCCTACGACCACGCGCCCGCCGAACCGGAACTGGCCGCGCTGCGCGACAGCTGGCTCTTCCCCACCGGCGCCACATGCGCGCAACCTGACCGGGAGCCCATCCCCGCACCCGCCGGGCAGACCCACTGCACCCGCATCAACCGGCCACAGGCGCACACCATCTACCCGCCCGTCGCCGAAGGCTACTTCCTCCTCGTGCACCAGCTGTCACCTCAAGGAGCCCGCCACAAACCCCTGCAGACCGGCGGCGCGTTCCTCTCCGCGGCCACCACGGCAGCCCTGCTCCTGGTCCTGCGCCGACGCGGCAACGTCCGGCACGCCGCGTACTGGGCCTGGTGCCCGGCCGTGCCCGTCGAAGCAGTCAACAACGCGCACGCCGACGTCCTGGCAGCACTCCTGACGGTCCTTGCGCTCGGTGCCGTCACCCTGCACCGGACCGTGGGCGGCGCCCTCCTCGGCGCCGCCATCGCGACGAAACTACTGCCCGCCCTCGTACTGCCGGGCGCACTCTGCGGAGTCCGCCGTGCCAGGGACGCACTGGCCGTACTGCTGCCCGCCACCGCCGTAGCCGCACTCGTCTACCTGCCATACATACTGCTGTCCGAGAGCTCCGTCCTCGGATACCTCGGCGGCTACCTGCGCGAGGAAGGCTACGACGACTCCGCCGCCACCAACCGCTACGCCGTGGCGCGCCTGCTCCTGCCCGACGCCTGGGTACTGCCCGCCGCAGCCGCCGTCATGCTCGCGGTCACCTGGCACGTACTACGCCACGGTGATCCCGAACGCCCCTGGAGCGGAGCCCTGCTGACCACCGGCACCGCCTTCCTGCTGCTGACGCCCGGCTACCCCTGGTACGCGCTGCTGATCGTCGCCCTCGTCGCACTGGACGGCCGCTGGGAATGGCTGGGCATCGCCCTCGCCGGCGCCGCGACCTACGTCACCAGCCGCGCCTTCGACCATGCCGACGCCGCCGGTACCACGGCGTACGCCGTCGGCGCGGGAGCCGTACTCATCGGCTGGGCCGTGCGACGCACCCGGCAGACCAAGACAAATCAGGCGCCCGTTGGACGTGATCTGCCGTAAAACGCCTGACCCCCGCAGGATCAGCGCGGCGCTGAAGCAGCAGCGGGCGGGCCGCCGGCATGGGGCTGGCGGCCCGCATCGTGTGTGTTGGTCAGGCCTTCGCGAGGGCTGCGGCGCCGAAGGAGACGTCGAAGCGGTCGCACCAGATGCTGAGGCTGGTGTACTGGGAGAGGTCGAGATCGGGAGGAAGGGTGTAGTTTTGGTTGCCCTTGTTGCCCTTGTTGCCCTTGTTGCCCTTGAGCTTGCCCAGGCTGACGTTTACGTCCTGGGCAGCCGCGCCCTGCGCCGCGGTGAACTGCAGCAGGCTGCGCACTGGCTCGGCAGGGCCGCCGACCACGAGCACCCCGGAGCCCTCTTCCGGCTCGCCGTCGTCGCCTGCCGCGTCCTGGGACTGATCGGTACCCACCGCGCCGTCTTCCTCGTCTCGGAGGCACCCCGCTGCGGACACGGGGATGCCCGCGCGTTGATGCGCGCCCGCCTGAGCCTGCCCGCCCGCACAGAGCGCCCCGGCGCGCAGGATCCCGAGTTCCACGAGGAAGTCGCCCAGGCCCTCGGCCAGCAGCAACCCACCACGGTTCCGTCGCCGGTGGGTGAGCATCCGCTGCCGAGGATGTGATGGTCCCCGTCGCGCAGCCGCGGGACCCGCTGCCCTGGACGCCGCAGGTTCTGCGAGCACCCGCGCTGACGGACACCTTCCAGCAGCAGCCGCCGCAGACCCGCCTGACCAAGAGGTGGGAATCGGTCCAGCGGGTCCTTGAGGTCCTCGACCTGGTCGGCGGTGCCGGACGGTCGGTCAGTGCCGAGTACCTGCGCAACAAGACCAGCCTGCCGCGCACCGTGATCGAACGCCTTCTGGCCTGGCTCTGCGGTCGAGGCCTCCTCACCACCCGGTCCCACTCTCCACATCCTCGCCCAGGAAGCCGCCACCGGTCCCGACAGCGGCCCGCTGCCGTCGAACGTGCCCACGACCGGGCAGGGCCATCAGCAAGGTCCTCGCCGGCCTGCGCGATGCCGCGGGCGTCGCCGTCTACGTCGGTACCTACAGCGAGGGCGAGATCCGCGTCGACCAGTTCGCCGATTCACCCACCACACCCGCGGTCAATGGATGGGTCGACTTCCGGGCCTCCGGGCATGCCACCGCGCTCGGCATGAGCTTGCTGCAGCAGCTCGACTTCGACCTGCGGATGGACCACCTCTCACGCCGCCGCCCCGTACGGCTGACTCCACGCACTATCACCAACCACAACGACCTTTTCCGGACCCTGGACGGACACGGTCCGAACGCCGCCCAGTACGACCTGCTCGAATACTCCGAGGCCGAGGTCTGCGTCGCCATCCCCCTCGGAGTCGGCGGCGAGGCCGGCTGCGTCGCACTGTCCTTGCCCGTCTCCCAGCGTCACCGGCTGATCGAAGCAGCCCGCACCCTCAGCAGCCGCTCGGCGGTCCTGCTGATCTCCCTGCTGCTGTCCGCGAACGCTCCCCGTTTCGAACTCGGACGTAAGAACGCCCCCCACCAGAGGGCCCCCGGCGTCCGCTCCGGCAAGGCGGTCCCTGTCGACGCCGTGCCGACCGGTGATGAGCCCTACCAGGACGCGGCAGACCCGGCACCCGCAGACACGGAAACAGCAGGGTAGAACCCAAGTCAGCAGGAGGTCCCCGTCTACGAGGACAGCACCGACATATGGCGCGAGTTTGAAGCCTTGTTCGCCCGCGACCACGACGAACCCGAACCGATCCTTCCCGACACACCGAAGCCCTGAACAGACAACACGTACACCGCCCGGCCATGCGCTGACGCTGCCACCGGGGCGAGATGGCGAACCGCCGCTCGCCCCGGCGGCGTTCGCTGCCCGGTCACGGTGGGAGCCGCCCGCTGCCCCCGCCGCAGCCGGAGCCGCACCCGGCAGCCAGACCAGCCCCACTCAAGGGCGCAGGCCCTGTTCCGCTCGGCGCGATGCCGCCGCATCGCCCAGGGGAGTAGGGCCTGTCCGTGTGCGTCTACGGGGCGGGGGTGTAGGTGACGGTGTTGCCGCCGCAGCCGGCCGCGATGTCGTACAGGCGGTCCTGCTCGTTCTGGTCGACGGCGAGCTGCCAGCGGAGCTTGGTCGCGGTCCACTCCGAGGCGTACCGGCACAGCGCCTCGGACGCGGGCGGCAGCCACTCGAACGGGTCCTGGTCGGCCTTCTGCCGGTTCGACCGGGCGGTGACCGCGACGAGGCTGCTCGTCTGCTGCTGGTCGTTCGCGTACGCCTCACGCCGCGCCGGGGTCCAGGCGGAGGCGCCCGAGTCCCAGGCCTCGGCCAGGGGCACCATGTGGTCGATGTCCAGCGCGCCCGCGGAGGTGACGGTCTGCTCGTCGTAGTACGACCACCAGCTGCCCCCGGTCAGCGTGCACCGCGGGCCGACCACCGGCGGCTCGACCGCCTCGGCGATCAGGACCTCGCGGCGGGTGTCGCAGCCGTCGGTGCGGTTCTCGCCGGCGTTCCAGTGCCTGAACGCGTCGCGGTCGTAGCCGTCCCGGGACTCGTCCGCGATCCGCAGTGCGGAGACCGCGACCCCGATCGGCAGCACCTCCGGAGCAGCGGCCGCGGCCTGGGCGGTGGTGGGCAGGGACAGGGGCAGCACGGTCAGGGCCAGGGCAGCGGCCGCGCGCATCAGGGTGGTCATCACGGAGCCGGTTGTAGCCGCCGGTCCGTGGCCAGCGGACTGTCCTTCCGGGCGGGTCACCCGTATGCGCAGGCTGATTCACCGGCGAAACGACACTCCTCACGCCTGCGGTCCTGCACCGGCGCGCGTTCGGTGGGGCTGGTCGGGTGGGTCGGTCAGAACGGTGTGGGCGGCCGGATTCACCGCAGAAACGCGCCTGCGCCCTCCGCCTCGTCAGGGTCGAGGTAGCCGCCCTCTCCGGCACCCCTGCTGATGTCCGCGTGGACGAGGACCTGCACTTCGTCCTCGCCCGGGGTACGCCGTATCCGGCACGGCCCGCTCGACAGGAACAGGGTGGAGATCCGGTTTGCCGCTTCGAGCGCGGCCTTCTCGTGGCCCCCGATCTCGATCGGGATCAGTCTCTCGTCGCTCATGAACGGGGAACAGTTGAGTCGGTCGACTGGTTGCGTGCGCGGGCTGGCACCCACCCCATCGAGTGCGCTTGCTCTCGCCGCGGGTACGGGGAGCCTGGTGGTCGTCAGCCGTGAGGTGAAGTCCGAGCTCTGGGGGCAGGACTGCGAGCGCGGGCGGGTAGGGGAAATGTGGCCGCGGGATCGACAACGCGCCCGGTATGCGCCCTGCCGTATCCGTCCTTCCGGTCCTACCGTTGGGGTTTCCCTACGACGAGGAGGTTGCTGTGGCAGGGATCGTGGAGGGCAAGCACCGGTCGCCGGTCGGTGACGACGGGCACCAGCCGAATCGGCCGGTTCCGCCGCCACCCCCACCGCCGCCGCCCGCCGAACCCGGCAAGCGAAAGTAGGCCCGTGGTCCACAGCCCGCACCAAAATGCCTCCGCCGTCGACGCGCTCGTCGGCGGGCTGCTCGCCGTGGTGGCGGAGCAGCTCGGCCGGCCGCTGCCCGCCCGCTTGGAGCAGGCGTTCCGCCGGGTGCACCGGCACAGGTTCCTGCCCGGCCGGATCTGGCTGCGGGACGGGTCCGGCGGCTACGAGTGTGTCGACCGTGCCGTCGACCCGGACCGCTGGATGACCGCGGCCTACTCGGACGAGCCGCTCGTCACGCAGTTCACCGACGGGCTGCCGTCCTCGTCGGCGTCGATGGCCTCGATGGTGGCGCGCATGCTGCTCCTGGCCGGGCTTGGTGAGCGTCCCCCGGGCCGGGAGATCACCGGCCCCCGGGTCCTGGAGCTGGGCGCCGGTACCGGGTTCAACGCGGGTCTGCTGTGTGCGCTGCTTGGCGACCGGCAGGTGACCACCGTCGAGGTCGATCCCGTGCTCGCCGCCGGGGCGGAGGCGAACCTGAGGGCGGCCGGGTACGGGCCGAGGGTGGTAGCCGGGGACGCCGCCGACGGCTGGCCGCCGGCCGGTCTGTACGACGTGGTCCTCGCCACGTTCTCCGTCGACCACGTGCCGCCCGCCTGGCTCACCCAGGCCCGGCCCGGCGGCCGGATCGTGACCCCGTGGACATCACAGTGGTGCCGGTACGGCACCCTCGCGCTGACGGCCAGCCAGCAGGGCCGTGCCGAGGGGCGGTTCCACTCCTTCGCCTCGTTCATGCAGATGGCCCGCCCGCACACCGCCGGGGGCGGCCCGGCCGCGCCCGCGAACGAAGCGAGCCCACCGGAGCGCTCGTGCACGACGGTGTCGCCGTGGGCGGTTGCGGGCGGTGACCTCGACGCCGAGTTCCACATCGGCCTCGCCGTACCCGGCGCGTCCTTCGCCTGGGACACCAGCGGCGAACACGCCCACACCCGCATCGAGATCGCCGACACCACGACGGGCTCCCGGGCAACGGTCGACTACGACGGACGGACCTCGGCCGCCTTCACCGTCGCGCAGGCGGGGTCCCGACGACTGTGGGACGAGATCACCTCGGCATACCAGCGGTGGGAGCAGCTGGGCCGGCCAGGCATCGACCGGTACGGCCTGAGCGCCGCAGGTCGTACCGCAACGGTGTGGGTTGATTCCCCGGCGGTCACGGTGGCTGCCCGCTGACCTGGCGGAGCCCCGACGGAACGCGTCAGCTGGAACCGAACCTGGGCACCACGTACGAGCCAACGCGGGGGCGGGCGCCGGGGGTGCGGCACGTCGGCTCTCGGGGCGGACGAGGGCGGTTCGCGCCGCGGAGGCAGATGACGGGTGACGGGTACGCGCCGGAAAAGGCAAGTTTCGATATTCGATTGATCGTTAGTGCGTTGCGGGGTGGTCGCGCGGTGTTAATGGCCGCTTTCCTCTGGCAGGCGGCGGGTGACGGCGTGGTCGACGACCTGCTGTAACCGGAGTGGTCTTGTCCATATGCTGGGGGATCCCGGTGGGTAGGCGTCAACGGCGGCTCGTGCCGGCGGCAGGGGCCTTGAGCCGCACCCTGCCCATGCCAGCCACCGGAATCCGGGCCTGGCGCCACGCCCGAGCCGTTGGTCACCGCGATCGGGGCCCTCGCGCCGGTGGGTGCCGAGTGCACGAAGCCGGCGGCAGTCATCGAGTGGGTGCCGTGCCCCCGCTCGATGACGCGAACTGAGTCTCGCTGTCTTCTGATTGAATGATCATTTCAGCATCATTTTGAGCAAAGAGGCAGGGAATCGCAGTGGGACGACAGTTCAGGTCGGGGTTGGCCGTCGCGGGGGCGCTGCTGCTCGTGAGTGCGTGTGGAGGGGGCGAAGGCCCTGGCAAGGACGGCTCGCTCGGCAACACTCCTGCGCAGGGTTCCAAAGGGGCTGGGGACGTCAAGAAGGCGCCCCTCGCGCAGAAGGATGCCGTCTCGGTGATGTTCTGCACGGACATGCCCGATGCCGAGGGCCGGACCTTGTACGGGGTGACGGTCCGCTCCTACGCCGTCAAGAACGGGGCGCTGCTGGCCGAGCGCAGTTCCGTGCTGCCGAGCCGGTTCACGCCCACGTCCGGCTGCAAGGGCGACGGACCGGGTCTGGCAGCGCACTACGCGTTCAGCAAGGACCTCACGATGGTGGCGGGCCTCTCCCAGTCCTCCCGGGCCGCTGCCGTCGACACGTCGACGGGCCTGGAGATCGCGCCTCCCGATCCGGACGCCTTCGGCAAGGACCTGGAGTCGAAGGCCGCTGTCTTCCACCCGGTGACCGGTCAGCTCTGGTACAACTCCGACCCCGACCACTACGGAGTGAAGCTGCCCCGGTACTTCCGGAACCCCAAGGACGGTACGGCGTCCCAGCAGATGGTGCCGTACGCGCAGCTCGCGAGCCAGATGGCCAAGGACAAGGAGACCGCCGCCACGGTCCTGGGGTCCGACAGGGACGACTCGCCCATCTCGCCCTCGGGGGTCGTGGCCCAGAGCAGCAACACCGAAGGGCTCGGCTTGTTCCGGGTGGATACGGGCGGTGAGGGACTTCTGAAGGAGGTCAAGTCGCCCGCTCTGCGCGTGCCCGGTTCGCGCGCGGGGGACACCGTAACGGGGCAGTTCTGCGATCCGGCCTTCTGGCGTGACGACACCACCCTGGTCTGCCGGCACGACAGCATCGAGCAGCTCACCTTCAGCGCGGACTATCAGCAGGTCACCAAGAAGGAGAACCTGCTTCCCGAGAGCGACCGGGTCGCCGGGGTCCCCATCCCCTCCTCGGACGGCAAGAGCTTCGTGTTCCTCTCCAAGACCGACGGCAACCAGCGGGTGCTCTACCGGTCGGACTTCGCCACCCCGGGGGCCCAGCCGGTGAAGATCGCCGAGTTGGAGCAGCCTCTCGACGGCGCCGCCGACCACCGGGTGTCGCTGATCCGCTGGAGCTGACAAGTCAGCGCCCTGCAGTTGCCGATGCCGGGCCAGGCGGCGGCGCGGTGCCGTTGAGGCTGCGGTGACAGTGTGGGGCCGGAGTGCTCGGACATGGCGCAGAGCCCACGCGTGGCCAGGCAAGCCGTCCTGCCGCAGCGCCGGCGCTGCGGGGCGGTCCGGCGCAGGAGGGCTTCGAAGGCCGGCCGGCCGGTCGCGGTGTCCCAGACGAGATCGCCGTCGAGAAGCAGGCCCTCGGGCACCTGCTCGGCGGGCCGGGGTAGGCGCAGCGGGAGAGGGACGCCGATGGCGTCCGTCAGCCGGTCCGCGGCCCCTGTTCGGACAGCAGCTACGAGTACCGCGTGAGGACCACCCGCGACTTCAGCTGCCGGCCCGGCCCCGACAACCCGATGACCCGGGAGGTGGTCCTCCCGGGCCGTGCGCCCGACGTGCCTCGGGTGACCGGTGGCCGCCGTCCGTCCTTCGCCTCCCGGGCTGTGAGGCTGTGTGGTTGTTTTCCCAGCTGGGGCCGCGTGCTGTGAGCTGTTGCGGGACTGCGGTACAGGGGGAGACCCGGCTGGTCCGACGCCGAGCGCGTCCGTACGGGCATGGTCACGCCGACCGGCGGCTGCCCCCGGCGCCGGCGCGGGCGGGCGGGCCGGCCCCTGGGGCCGTGGCGAGGAGAAGGAGGGACCGGAGGGACCGACCGTTCCTGTTGTGGAGGCCGCGGGCCGGGTCCTCGTGCCCGCGGCCTGCACCGCCAGGCACCGGAGCCCTGGCCGCGGCCGCGGGCACCGGCGTTGCGCTGGAGGACCTGTTGTATGCCCGCGGTGTGGGATCCCGACGGGGGTGTTGCGTGTTGCGCACATTGGGCCGTGGCGGTAGAGGTGTTCCAGGAGCCGGACGGCGTCGTTTCCGGTGGCGAGGATCCTCGTCTTGGGCTTGGTGGGGTTCTTGCCCAGGCGGACCGGTCGGCCGTAGCGGCGCTCCCAGTCCTCATCGACCAGCCCCTCCAGCAGGTGAGGGTAGGTGCCAGCGACTTCTTCCAGGGCGGCCCGGACCGCCTCGGTGATCAGATCCAGGCGTGTCAGGTCACGCACTGCGGCCAGGACGTGGGTCGAGTCGGTGCGCTGCGTGGTGCGCTCACGCACCAGTCCGGCTTCCTTGAGGCGGGCCAGCGCGAGGTCGAGGAGGGGGTCGGCACGGTCGCCTTCGGCGAGACGATCGCGGAAAAATCGGCCAGCACGCTGTGGTGGAACCCAGGGTCACGTCGCACACTGCCACCCACCGCCGCGAGACCCCGAACACCTCAACCGCCTGCCCGTACGTGCGCGCCGTCCCAGACTCCAGCGCGGCCACGACCCGCAGCCGCACCGCAGCCGGCCTCAGCCGACGCACATCCTCGACCGCGGTCACACCTCACCAGGGACCGGGCAACCCAACAGTCCCGGCTCGATACTTCAGCAGTCCGTGACGACCGATCTCCTTTTCACACTACACACCAGTATCGTGAAATGATATATGGAGACTGAATGGATGAATCCTGCCGCCACGGCTACTGTAAATTGGTTGTCTTGGTTTGGCGGCTGCTATAAATGAAATCTCCAGGCGGGAGCAATCCGCCTGCAGCGCATGACGAAAGGAAATTGAATGTCTGCCGTTAACTTTGAGGAGATCAACAACCTCGCGGGCGAACTGCTGCCCGAGCGGGCCGTGCTCTCCGCCTTTGGCGGTGGCGGCTACGGTGGCGGCGACGGCGGCGCAACCGTCGTGTCGACCTGCACGACCCAGAGCACCTCTCCGGCGCTCGTCCTGGGCCTGCCGCTCGGCACGCAGCAGGTCACCCAGATCTGCACCCCGTCGACGGTGACCCACTGAGGTAACCCCTTGGTGACAGACGTTCACCATCGGTCGGGGAAGGGCTGACGCTTTCGTCAGCGCTTCCCCGACCTTCGTATGGAGCCCAGCGACGTGTGCTTCTGCCGAACCTTTCACCCCATCGTTCCGAGGGCGCGACCACCGCTGTTGTCACGGGTCTCCGTCCTGGATCAACAGGAGGCCAGTCACGAGTTGCGAGCACGGCTGAGGTGAGGGCTCCACTCCCGATTCCAAAGGAGTGTGACCACGTGAGCCTGCCACGCTGCCCGCTCGGCGGGAAGGTGAGGTTCCCAAGCGAGGATGTAGCTCGCAATTGGCTGGCGAAACAGCCATTGCTCGAAAATACGCCCCCAGCCGATCGCATCTATCTATGCCCCCACTGCCGATATTGGCACATCACGAAATCGCACCGTTGGACGAGTCAGGCCATTCTGGAGCGACGCAATTATGGGCGGCGAGCAGTCAATCCCATGCGAAAGCAAAAAAGGTCCGGCTGAGTATGCGCCAGCCGTTCTCCACTCGCCCGGGCACGTCTGGGAGACGACCCTGAGGCTGGGCATCGCCAGGAGAGTTTCGCCGGACAACGGCCACCGACGCCTCCCTTCACAGGCGATCGTCTCCCACAAGACCATGCTCCGGACAACGGTCGGCGAGCTGGAGGAGGACGGGTGCGCCGGTTGTTCCGAAGCCGCCGCCCCAGGGTGGCCCCGCCGTCCGTGTGGTGACCGCGCTGGGGAAGTCGTTGCCGTCGAAACCGTCGTCCCACAGCGCCACCATGTCCGGCGTCACGAGGTGCAAGCAGGTGCCGGGCATAGCCGGTCTCGCCTTTGGCTGTGAGGCCGAACGCCGCTCCGAGCACGGCCCGGGTCCCGCTCTCAGAGGGCAGAACGACAGGGCAAGTTGTCTTGGCCGACTGCACGTACCAACGGGACCCCGTTGCCTCCCTCTTCCCCTGTTGAAGATCCGCCGCCCGCCCTTTGCAGGAACGCCGATAACGTCGTGGACCTGGACGGGGTTGTGGTCGTCGCGCCCTCGGACAAGCAGGACGCGACCCCGACTTGGAAGAAGAGCTACGGCCACCACCCGCTCATGGGGTTCGTCGACCACGGCCCGGGAGGAACCGGAGAACCCGTCGCCGCTTTCCTCCGCCCCGGCAACACGGGCTCGAACACGGCCGCAGACCACATCACCGCCGCCCGCCTCGCCCTCGCTCAACTGAGGACGTACCGGCGGGGACGGCAGACGCTGATCCGCTGCGACTCCGGCGGAGGCACCCATGAGTTCGTGGTCTGGCTCTCCCAGCGCGGACGCTGGCTGTCCTACTCGGTTGGCCGGCCGTCGAGTCGAACGGCGAGGTTCGTGACGGCGCATGGGTCGCCCAACTCACCGGCGATGTCTTGGAGGGATGGCCGGATGGGATGCGGTTGATCGCCCGCCAGGAACGGCCCCATCCCGGCACCCAGTTGAGGATCACGGACGCGGACGGCATGCGGATCACCTGCTTCGCCACCAACACCCCCGGCCGGCCGATCGCCGAACTCGAGCTCCGTCACCGGCTGCGACCCTCGCGGAGGACCGCATCCGGGCCGCGCGTTCGACCGGCCTGCGGAACCTTCCCCTGCACGACACCGCGCAGAACAGGGTCTGGCTGGAGATCATCCAGATCGCCCTCGACCTGCTGGCCTGGATGCCCATGCTCGCCATGACCGGCCGGACCCGGCTCTGGGAACCGCGCCGCCTGCGGGTCCGCCTGTTCTCCGCAGCCGGCCAGCTCGTCACCACCGGCCGACGCCGCATCCTTCCGCCTCGCCCACCACTGGCCCTGGACCCGTGAGATCACCACTGCCCTCGAACGGCTCGCACTCCTGCCGAACCCCGGCTGACCAGCAACTCACCGGCCCCTACAAGAAGAGCACCCAGTCCGGAGCAGTGGAACCCGCTCACCCGAGACGACACCCGGGCCCTCGGCCTGCCCTCCCTTGGCCACCGATAACGAAATAGGCCGCCGATCTCGGCGGCGGCCCACCACGAAAGATCGAGGCTAGCGACAAATGATTCATCTGATGAATAGCCTATTCGGCCCATACTCCAAGAATGGATGATGCGAATAGTCGCAGAGCTGAATAAGTGAATTCAGCCGCAGAATTGATTGCGGCGCTTTGCTGCTGGTACAACTACCAATGACCAAGCGAGGCAGTCAGCTGCAGCGCATGATGAAAGGAAACAAAAATGTCTGCCGTTAACTTTGAGGAGCTCAACAAGCTCGCTGGCGAGCTCCTGCCCGAGCGGGCCGTGCTCTCCGCCTTCGGCGGAGGTTACGACGGCGGTTACGACGGCGACAACGGCGGCGGCCACGACGGCGACAAGGGCGGCGGCCACGACGGCGACAAGGGCGGCGGTTACGGCGGCGGCCACGGCGGCGCCACTGTCGTGTCGACCTGTGCGACCCAGAGCACCTCCCCGGCGCTCGTCCTGGGCCTGCCGCTCGGCACGCAGCAGATCACGCAGATCTGCACCCCGTCGACGGTAACCCACTGAGGTAACCCCTTGGTGACAGAAGATCACCATGGGTCGGGGAAGGGCTGACGATCTCGTCGGCGCTTCCCCGACTTTCGTGCGGGGCTTGGTGAGGCGCGTTTCCGATACGCCGTGAACGGGCTTTGCGGCCCGGCCCGCTCAAGGATATGCCGTTCCCCCGGTTCGGCCGGACCTTGTGTGTAACCAGGAGAACCCACGCTCGTTCGTCCGGATGAAGGCTCTGTGCCCTCGCACCGGCCGCATCACTCCTCTCACCTCCTGGAGAGCGCCATCAGCCCGCGAGCGTTGTCAGTTGCGACAGAAGATTCCCCTCCCTCCGCCCTGGCGGTCCCCACTTTGACCGAAGGGTCGGAACTGGTCGGCGAGTTCGAAGGCTCCGGGTACCGCGTGCAGCCCCACCTGGTGCGCCGCTTCGACGGGCAGGTAGTACGCCTGCCCGAATTGCTGTACCTGCTGGCCAAACTCGTCCACATCCAGCAGCAGTCGGCCTCGGGTCCGCGGAACGCTCAGCAGTACCTCTCCCGCCTGGCGGAAGCGTTGAGCCACGAAACCAGCCGCGAATTCGGGCCGGACCATGTTGTCTTCCTCATCGACAACAAACTGGCGCCGTTGGGGGTCACCACCTACAGCGACGGCTCACCCCCGGAAATCCCGAAGGCCAACCCCTTTCTGTCGCTGCGGTTCCGGGTAGCCGTTTTCTCCGAGGCATCCTCCTGGAGCATCAGCGGCTTCTTCATGTGGCTGTACCAGCCCTTCGTGATGCTCCTGGCCGTCAGCGTTTTCGTATTCTTCGAGTTCCTGCTGTTCAGCGGCAATCGCATGTCCAGCGCCATGCAACAGGCTCTGGTAACCCCCACCAGCATCCTGCTGGTCGTCCTTCTGGCCCTGGTCTCCTCGGCTTTTCATGAGATCGGCCACGCCTCGGCGTGCCGCTATAGCGGGGCACGCCCCGGTGCCATGGGGTGCGGCATCTACTTGGTGTGGCCCGCTTTCTACACCGACGTCACCGACTCGTACCGGCTGGGTCGCACAGGCCGTCTGCGGGTCGACCTCGGGGGCGTCTACTTCAACGCGTTGTTCGTCATCGGTCTCGCCCTGACGTACCTCGAGACCGGATGGCACGTCCTGCTGGTGGCGATTTTGGCCATCAACCTGGAAATCGTGCAGCAGCTCATCCCGTCACTCCGTTTCGACGGGTACTACATCATTTCCGACCTGGTCGGCATCCCCGACCTGTTCAAGTACATCAAGCCGATCTTGAAACGGGCTCTCCTGCGGCAGCCAGCCGACGAACTGCTTCAGGCTCTCAAGCGCTGGCCCCAGATGGTGGTCACCGCCTGGGTGCTGGTGGTCATCCCCGCCCTGGCAGTCCAGCTGAGCATCCTGGTCGTCCGGCTCCCCGAACTCGTCGAGACGGGATGGAGCACGGCCGAGACGTTGGTCGGAAGCGCCACCGCATCGGGCAATCCAGTGGTTGGAATCCTTTCCGCCGCCGTCCAGATCCTGTTGCTGCTTCTCCCGTTGGCCGGAGCCGTCCTTATCCTTGTACAACTGGCTCGGGCGTTTGTCCGCTTCCTCCACCGGCGTCTGGTCGCCGTCGCCGAGCACAAGCAGGGCCGCCGCACGCCCTACCGCAGGTGGGGCGGCTCAGCGCTGCTCATTTTCTCGCTCGCCGGTCTGGGAACCGACTCCAGCACACCGGCGGGCGCATGTCGCAAGTGCGCCGCCGCCTCGCGCCACAGCCGGATCCGGTTCGCCGTCTGCGACCCGCTCTGTCCCGCCGCCGGTGTCAGGCCGGCCTTCCACCGGCGCACCTGCTTCCCGGCCTACGACAGGGTCGGTCAAACGAACGGTGGAACCGGGGATGTTGAGGTTACTGGCGGGCTGAGAGGCGGCCGTCGAAGGTGATGTCGAAGGCGTTCAGGGCGGTCTTCCAGGCAGCGTACGCGTCGCGTACGTGGCGCGGGGTCCGGCCGGTGTAGCGGGTGGTCGTGAACGCGTCCGCCACCTGGGCGCGGGGCAGGCGGCACACGGCGCAGTGCCTCGACCGCTTCGGCGTTCTGCTGCACCGGCTGGCGGGCCTCCTGCTTCCACTGCGCCCATTCCGCCTTGGTGGTCCGGGCCGGCCTGGGCACCTGGGTCCTCGCCCCGCGTGAATGAGGTTCCCCCGCTGTGCGGGAGGTGCTGACTAGCTGGTCAGGGCGGGTTGACTTGGTTTCAGGTTCACTTGTTCAGCCGCTGCCTGGTTGGCGTAGTGCTTCTCCTCGAACTCGATCGGGCTGAGGTAGCCGAGTCGTTTCTGGATGCGGCGGGGGTTGTAGAAGCCGTCGACGTACTGGAAGAGCGCGAGGTTCGCCTCGGCACGTGTGGCGAAGACACGGCCGCGGATGCACTCGGTCTTGATCAGCATCCAGAGATTCTCCGCGAGGGCGTTGTCGAACGAGTCGCCGACCGATCCCATGGACGCCTGGACCCCGGCTCTGGCCAGGCGTGTTGTGAGTTTCACGGATGTGTATTGACAGCCGTGGTCGGCGTGGTGGATGAGCTCGCCGGGGGTGACTTCGCGGCTGGCCAGGGCGTACTCAAGCGTGGTCAGGACCAGGTCGGCGTCTGCGTGGGCGGAGGTTTCCCAGGCCACGACCCTGCGGGAGAACGCGTCGCGGATCGCGGAGAGCCATAGTGGGCCCTCCTCGGTTGCGATCATGGTCAGGTCGGTGACCCACAGCCGGTTCGGCATGTTCGCGGTGAAGTCGCGTTGCACCAGGTCAGGAGCGAGCTCGGCGTCCGGGTCGCGGCGGGTGAATCCCTTGCCCCGGCGGGGGCTGATCCCGGCGAAACCGGCCTGGCGCATGAGCCGTTCGACGCGCTTGCGGCCGACGTGGACGTCCTCGCGCTTGAGGACGGCGTGTACGCGCGGTGAGCCGTAGATCCCGCCGGAGTCGGCGTGGACCTTGCGGATCTGGTCCGTCAGCTCGGCGTCCCGGCGGCGGCGCTCACACGGCTCGGTCTCGGCTTGGCGCCAGCGGTAGTAGGTGGTGGAGGGGATGTTCAGTTCCCGGAGTACGGGCTCGACCCCCAGATGCGGGTGCTCGTCGAGGAGCGCCGTCACCTGGGCCGGGTCGGGTCGAGCTGGGCCGCGAAAAAAGCCGAGGCCGTCCGCAGGACCTCATTCGCACGCTTGAGCTGGACATTCTCTCTCCACAGAGCGGCCAGTTCCTCACGCTCGGCGGTGGTGAGCATGTCGCCTCGTTCGCCAGCGTCGGCCTCAGCCTGGCGAATCCAGTTCCGCAAGGCCTCGTGATGCACGCCGAGCTCCTCGGCCATGCGGCGGATCACGGGCTTCGGCTCGGCGGTCCGGTACATCCGTACCGCACGCTCACGCAACTCCAGCGGATACTTCCAAGACCACGGAGTTATGGCTTGTCCGCCGCTGTCAACAGGGGCGAGGTATTTGGGAGAAGTGCCGCTCACGGCAACGGAACTCCTGATAGAGCGAGGAAGCCGACCAAGGTCTTCCCGCCTGAAGGAGCCCCGTTGCCCGTTCAGTGTTCCACCGTCACGCTCACTTCATCCATCACCGTCGCCAACGGGGTCTTCGCTCCGGGGCATCTGGGTGAGCTGACCCGGCACCTGCCCTTTGAACTGGTCGATGACGTGCTGGAACGTACTGGCGGCACCCAGCGGAGGCTGAGGCTGCTGCCGTCGAGGGTCGGCGTCTACTTCGTGCTGGCACTGGTTCTCTTCCCGCAGTTGGGCTACCTGCGGGTATGGGACAAACTCACCTGCGGGCTGCGCGGGCTCCTTCCACCGCGTCCGTCGGAGAAGGCGCTGCGAGAAGTGCGCCGGCGGCTGGGCGCCGCGCCACTGCGGCTGCTCTTCGAGACACTGGCCGGGCCCGTGGCACAGCCGATCACACCAGGGGTGCGTTACAGGTGCTGGCGCACAGTCGCCTTCGACGGCTGCAGCTCCACCAAGGCTCCCGACCGGCCGCGAGTCTGTGCCTGGCTGGGCAAACACAGGCACCGTTACGGCACGGACGGATATCCGATGCTGAAGATCATGGTGCTGTGCGAGCAGGGACCCGGGCTCTCCTCGGTGCCGTCTTTGGACCGACGCCCGAGAAGGAAACCGGTTACGCTGAGCAGCTGCTACCACTGCTGGACAACAAGATGCTGCTCCTCAACGACCGGGGCTTCGACTCCGACGACTTCCTCGCGAAGGCCGCTGCCACCGGGGCCCAGCTGCTGGTACGCCTGAAGGGAACCCGGACACCCGCACGCTGGGCACTCCCGCCGGACGGGTCGTTCCTGACCAGGATCAACGGGACCCGGCTGAGGATCATCGATGCACACATCGCGGTGACGACAGCCAAAGGGCTGCGGCTGGAAAGCCACTACCGGCTGGCCACCACGCTGACCGATCACCGTCGCTACCCCGCCGCAGAGCTGGTGGAGCTCTACCACGAGCGATGGGAGATCGAGTCAGCGTTCTACTCGCTCCGGCACACCCTGCAGCACGGCCTGGTACTGCGATCCCAGGACGCGACCGGGATCCAGCAGGAACTCTGGGCCCACCTGACCGTCTACCAGGCACTACGCCGGACGATGGCCGAGGCCGTCGAGACACTCCCCGGCACCGACCCGGACCGCGCCTCCTTCACCGTCGCCCTCGAGACCGCCAAAGACCAGCTCATCGCCGCCGCCGACGTACTGCCCGAACCTACCGGACCGGGACGAATCACATCAGCGCTGCACGATCTGCTCCCACCCCGCCGAGCCCGCGTCAACCCGCGCCGCGTCAAATGCCCCATCTCCCGCTACGCCGCCCCGCCCCACCAGGCACAAGTCCTCGGTGCCTCCAGGATCACCAGCATCAGTGTCACCGTGCACCCCTGCGCCGGCCCCGGCCCCGACGGACGCCGTGACCGCACGCTGCAACTCCTGCGAACCGATCCCCGCCGTACCTGGCGCGCCTGTGAAATCGCCCGCGGTATCGGACTGGACGACGCCCAAGGACTACGCGCGGAACTGGGACGCTGGGTCCGCGAAGGAATCCTCCGCCGCACCGGCCGGGGTCTCTACACCCTCGAACCCGAGTGGACTACCCCAACCGCCTCAAGCCCACCGCCCCTGTTGACAGCAGCGGACAAGCCATAACTCCGTGGTCTTGGGATACTTCCTCGGTGCAGGCATCGTCTGGACTCCTCTCATGAGACCCATCTGACCCTCTATCACCATTCCCCGCATCCCGGGGGAACCTCAACGACATGGCAGGCACGGCGCCTGGCCGCCGACTTCGGCGAGGGGATTGACGCGAAGACTGCGTGGGTGATGGCCCGCCTCGCCCGCCATCCCGATGAGCACGGCTACGCCATGGCCCACCTGGACGACGAACGCCGCGCCGGCGACTGAAGGGCAGAGCGGCGTTCAGGCGCCGGCCTGCGGCTCGCTCAGCTCCGGCCGCCCATGCTCTGCGGCCGAGGCCGTGCCGGTGTCGTGTGCGGCGCGGTCGCGCTCGTTCAACCAGAGGGCGTTCCCGAGGTAGTACATGGCGACCATGCTGGCGCCGATGAACGCGCCCCAGCCCAGCGCCAAGACGACGAGGTTGGAGCCGGTGCGCTGACCGCTGTAGGCCACGCCCTGCCCGGTCGTGAACAGCCACGGGAGCCACGCCGTCCGGCCGAAGCCCGGGTCCGCGTACCAGCGGCCGTTCCTGCGCCACGCGAGCAGCGGGAACGCCGCGAAGCCGACGCTGGCCAGGCAGTACATGAAGGCGAAGAAGTCATTGGCGATGAAGTCGTGGCCGTTGGTGATCCCGAGGTAGGCGACCCCGGGCAGGAAGAGCGCGGCCGCCAGACCGAAGCCGAGCACCTCTCCGCGCCGTCGAACCGGGCCTGCCGTCACGTTCCACCCATTCCTGCGGTTGCCGTTGTCCCCGGCACCGTACCGGGCAGGAGCACGGCACCTGGCCGATTGGCCGCCAGTCCGGCCTTGGCAACCTCGGCCATTGCCCGTGGCGAACCGGGCACGCCCAGGCAACGACGGGCGGTCCGGACGGTAAGCACCTCCTCGCCGCGGCCTGACGTCATGGCCGCGGCGAGGAGGTCCGCTTCGACTTCGCCCAGCCCTGTGGGGCGCCGATCGGGCCCGTCACGGCATCTGGTTCCGTACTGAGGGCACGGTGAGTAACTGGTTGGGCACAATAAACGCTGTCCGAGGAAGTCAACGGAGCCATCGGGGCATGCCGGAGCCGTTACAGCAGTCCTCCAAGCGGCAGGACCCGCTCGGTGAGCTGTCCGCGCAGCCTGCCCTGGGTGGTGTCGGCTTCGGTGAGCCAGTCGGCGGTGACCAGCAGCGCGGCATGCCCGGCGACGTCCTCAGGCTGCAGGGCGCAGAACGCGGCGACCTTGTCCAGGCGGAGTCCATTATCGTCGGCGGGTCCGAGCCGGCCGTCGGGGCGGGTGTGGGCGGCGGTGTAGAGGGCGAGGAGGCGTGTGGTGGCGTCCAGCTTCTTCTTGCGGATCTTTCGGTCCCCGATAGCTTTCTGTGCCCATCCGGAGATTTTGGAGCGGGTGGACTTGCCGAAGGAGAACGGGCGGGGATGTTCGGGCAGCAGTGGGGGACGGTGAACGCGGTGGGATCTTCGGGCCGGGAGGCCAGAGCTTCGGCGATGCTGCCGGGCAGGCGAAGCCAGTCGGCGGCGATCAGCCGTTGCAGTACCTGCTCGGCGTCGTCGGAGAGCCAGCTGGTGAGGTCCTGTCCGGTGATGTTTCCGGTGCCAGCCCGCGCGGCCCGCAGGGTGAGGAGGAGTACCGCCAGGCGCACCTCGGCCTCGGGATGCGGGGTGTGGGCCTGGACGTAGTCCAGCGCGGTACGGGCGTGCGCGGCTTGGCCGCGGGTCAGCAGTCGTTCCACCACCGGCTCGTCCGCGCCGCCCACCGTGTCGCCGGCCGGGTGTCCGGCACGGTGGGCGTGCATTTCACGGGTGGTCTGCGCGGCACTTTCAGCGCGCTTCGCCTCGTGGCGCAGGGCTCCGTCGCCGGTGACGTCCGCCCACAGGGCGAACGCGCGTGCCTTGCGCTCGTGGAGCTGGGCGAGGAGGGTGAGGGCGGGTTCAGCGCTCTGCTGGCAGGCGCGGAATGCGTCGCCGAGCTCGATGAGTTCCAGGCGCAGCACGTCGGGCTGGAGGTAGCACGGCACGGTCCGCTGCGCGATCTTCGCCCACTGCCTGGCCCGTGGCGGCGCCACGGCCGGTGAGGTGGCGCGAGCGCGGGGCACCGGGGCTGGCCCGGCGGCCGGAGGAGGGGCGTCGGGCAGGAGGGAGACGGGGGAGGAGCCGTGGTGGGAGAACACGGCCGCCGCACCGCCCGTGGTCGTGCCGCCGATGGGCTGCTGTTCTGTCCCCGGCTGCTTCGCCTCTTCCTGGCCTGCTCCGGCCTCGTCCGGGGCGGGGCGGGGCGGGCCGGGGACACGGCTGTGTCCAGGACGCGGCAGTCTGGGATGGCGGCCGCGCAGCGCGCGCACATTTCCGTGATGCGCCACAGCCGCCCGGCACGGTCCGCGTACACCGCCAGGACCACCGGGCCTCCGCACCGGCCCGGCCCGTCACCGATCGTGTCTCGGTGCGTCTACCGGGGGACAGGGTGCCGGGATCGAGGGTGTGCCACGCGCAGTCAGCTGCTCGGCAGCCGCACCACGCCCCGGGACGCGGCCCGCCACCGGTACGGATGTCGGCCAGGTGCGCGTTGACGTGTCCGACCGCGGCCTTGCGGCCCGCAGCGGCACTGGGCAAGCGCTGATCGGCACAGACCCGGCGGGAGCAGGAGAGCCGGACCGTGCTGGCGGAAGGACGACCGTAGGGGTCCAGGCGCACCGTCCACACCCGCCCCGTGACGCGATCCTCCTGCGCACCAACCTCCACCGCCATGTGCCTGCTCCCAGCGTTGCTTGATCCGTTGTTGCCCCGGGCGGTTCCCATCATCGGGGGTATCGGCCGCTCAGCCCCGAAGGAACGCCAGGTTCGCCCCGGCGCGTCCGGTAGCGCAGCGCCTGGACGTCTCCCAACGCACCGGCATCTCGCGGGCCCTGAGCACAGCGCACCGGTTACCGCCCCGCACCCGGCCCTGCGACAATCGACGTGCCGTACGCGGCCCTGTCCCCATTTGAACGGAGCCCTGGCGTCCGAAGACCCGATTTACGAGAACCCGGACGCGCAGCTGGCCCGACGGGTGGCGGCCCTGGAGCGCCTCGCGGAGACCCAGGACGTCCTGGACCGCACCGAAGCGCTCGCCGTACGCCAGCGCCAGCAGGTCGAGCAGTCCCGCACCCAGCTCCTGGAGAAGATCTCGCATACCTAGGACGAGCACGGCGCCGTACTGGCCCAGCACGGCGAGATGCTCACCGAGATCCTCACCATCCTCCGCGGCACGAACGGGCCCGTTCGCTGACGGGTCTCCCGCTGTGGAGCCGGCCTGCCCCGGGTTTCCCGTAGCGCCTCTGATGCGTCGGGCGGCCGACCCTGCCATCACCGCAAGGCGCGGCGTTGTCGCTGAGATCGCAGCCTGCGCCTGCCCCTCCGATACCCAGGCCGCCGAGCTTCCGGCCCCGCTGTAAGACGAGATCGGCGAACACCTCGCCCACGGCCTGGCCGCCCGCCGCTACGCCCTCGCCGGAGACCGCCGCGCCCTGCACGACACCGTCCTCTGACCGGATTACAAGAGGAGGCCGATCATGCGTGCGCCGCGTGGACACGGGCGAAGTCGATGTAGCCGCCTCGGTCGTCGGGACCACAGATGCCGCTACTGATGAGCCGGTGGAAGGCTTCGGTAAGTTCTGCGGGGTTGGCGGCCTCCTCGCCGAGCAGGGGAAGCAGCTCCGGCTGTTCGCGTTCAAGGTAGGCGAAGGCAAGGCTGACGAGAATGTCGGCGCACTCGCCGGTCACCTCGCCTTGGACTACACCGTGCATGTTGGCGACGAGGTCGAACCGCATCGGCCTGCCGTCCACGTGCAGGCGTGCGGTCGCCGGGTACGCACGCCCGTCGACGAGGTCCACGCGGTCCCGGTAGACAGGCTGGCGGCCGACTGCCTGCTGGGGCAGGCAGGAGTGACTTTCGCCGGCCACCGCAGGCCAGGCGCCACGATGGGACGCGGCGTGCGGTTGACTCTGCGGTGCCTGCGGCCCTTCTTCTGCTTGCCCATGCGTGCCTGCCTCTCGTGTTCCGACTGTTTCTGGCGCTGGCACAACGACCGGTTCGCTCATTCAGACATCCGCCTGTCGGTGGGGCCGGCAGACCTGGCCATCGCGGCCGCGGTGGAGCGCCGGAGCCGGATCCTTCGTGAGGCGAGCCGTCGTGCGTTCCCTGAGCCGGAGGCGGTCCGTGACGGCCAGCTGGCGCCGATCGACGCGGCCCGTGCCCAGCGCCATGACGGGCGCGACAGGTCAGACAGCCGCCGTCAGGCCGGCGGCTGCACCGCTGTGCTGCGCGGTGTCCCACGCGGCCAGGGCGTCGCGTACCGCGGTGGCGGCGTTGGGATCGGTGTGGTTGTGGCTGGCGTACCAGCGAAGGTACGGCTCGGCTCCCTGGAGCAGGCCGGAGCGGGGGTGCTCCTGGACCATGCCGCGGTGGGTGCCGGGGGAGGAGAGGTGGTTCCAGCCTCGCAGCAGACCTCCCCCGTCCGTTCTCGGCTCTCTGCTCGGTATCAGCCTCACCAGCGCCCTGAACTGGACCGAGCGCGCCGGCCGCGACGGGAACGCCTCCCTCGCAAGTCGGAGGTGACGGTCCTGAGGGGATGCCCTGGCGCCCAGGGGGTGGGCACCTGCTCGGAGGGGGAGGTGCAGGCAGGTGCCCACTGGTGCGGCGGCCAGGGGCCGCTCATGGCCCGGCCGCCTGTTTCCACCGTAGAACCGCGAGCGGATCACCTCCAGCCCACCCCGGTGCAATCCAGGGCCGCCCGCCTGGCGGTCTCCTGGTGGCCGGCGAGCTTCGAGGTCTTACGCAAAGCTATGGCCAGGATTCTGCGAGAAGCGGCGCAGCTTCTGCGGGGGCGCGCGGCCGAGGTCACGCAGTTCCCGGACGGGCGTTGCCGGACATCGTGAGGTGCCCTTCTCGGCTTTTGCTGGTTTCTGCCGGTTCGTCCGTCCAGCGTCACGTGTTCTGCCGCGTTCGGCCTGTGCGGAGGCGGGGTCCGGTTATGCCGGTCTTTGGCCTGTGGGGCGTTGTGGGGGTGTGGGGCGGGTGCGGTGGCGTGGCTTGGTCTGGAGTGGTGGGCGGGTGAGGGTGATCTGCCGGACGAGTTGCTGGAAGCAGGTGAGGGAGGCGAGAGCCGGGAGCGCGGCGGCTGCCACGTCGACCAGTGTGCGGGGTGCCTGTGCGACGCACAGGAGCATGGACACGGTGGAGAACAGCAGGACGACGGCCCAGGAGTGCACTACGCGTCGTCGGTGGAGGGCGGCCCGGAGGATCGAGAGGGATGCGACCAGCCAGGGGCCGTAGACCAGCAGGGGCCACCACCTGTCCGCGTTGCCGTAGATGGGGTACTGGGCGATGTGGCGCAGGGGGTCGTAGCTGACCATGCCGCTGAAGACGCACACCATGGACACGACGATCGCGGCGAGCGCGGCGAGGAAGAAGCTGGTGGTGCGCAGTGCGCTGATCGCCCGCTTGCGGGAACGGGGGCGGCGTCGGCCGCGGGGCGGTGTGGGGGACAGCGGGGGCAGGCCGGCGGTGATCTTGGTCAGGCCGCCGAGGGGGTTGTTGCCGGAGCCGTCGATGACCGGAATCTTGGCAGTGTCCGCGGGCGGTGCGGTGCCGTTCCGCTCGTTCTCGACGGCCTCGTGCAGCAGGTGGGCGAGTTCTTCTGCCGGGTCCCAGTCCACGTCCAGATGGTCAAGTGGGACCAGGGGCTGCTCCCGCATCTGGGAGTGGCCGGCTGCCGCTTGGCTTCCCGTGGCAGGGCGCGGGGCGGGCATTTCCGGACGCCGGTGACGGCCCCCCGCTTCATACATGGAGGGACTGCTGATGGGGCTCGTCGAGGGAGTGGGTGTCGCACCCTTCGGGGTTGCTTGCCGAGGCGGCGAAACGTTCCTGGATGTGTCCGAGCTCTGTGAGGAGGTCTTCGAGGAGCTGGGCGGAGTGCCGCAGGTCGACTCGTCGGTAGCTGTCGTGGAGGGTCGCGTTCACCTCGTTGGCGGGGGCCGGTGTGTAGACCCACTTCCCCAGGAGAACCGCGCCTGCCGCACTGCCCGTTGTGGTGACCAAGACGTCTCCTGAGGTGAACCGTGGACTTGCTTTCGTCATATCCATCCAACGGGCCCGCATTACGGAAGATGCGCGGCAAACGAGTGGCCCCTATGTCGCATATTGCGGCTTTCGGGCTAATGGTTTATCGGTTCTGCAGGCACCTGAGGTGGGCGCGAACGCCGCCAGGCTCCCGGCGAGCACCTTGTTGCAGCCATGGCCGGTTTGCATACGGGTGGCATCACCCTCCGATGACCCACGCTCCCCGCCTCCCTGCCGCATGGCGCCCACCGGGCGGTGCGGGGGGCGGCCCCCGTCGCGCTCGGCACCGCGTCGGCAGAACTCCTGGACTCCGAAACTTTCCGGACGCGATGGTGACGCTCCAGCGGGACCTCGACAGCGTGTGGCAGGAAACCGAGCTGCAGCTGTGGAAGACGCCGACGCACGCCCAAGGTGACCCTGGGTAAACCTGCGCTGTTGGAAGGGGCTGGGAGGCTGGGAGGCTGGGACGCATGGACGGGGAGGCGGAGTTGCTGCGCGGCCGGGTCTACGGTCAGGATCACGACCATCCCCGGCCCGGCCCCAAGCCCGGCCGCACCTACGCCGACCGGTCGGCGGCCCGCTGGACGGCCTGCTGCTCGACGTCACCGGCTGGAGCGCGGACGAGATCCCGGCGTTGTGCTGATGACCGAGATCGGGCAGTTCGGGCCCCGGCGGCCGGGCCCTGCACGTGGGACCGCGACCCCCAGCGTCACACGGAACCCAATTGAGGCTCGTCGAAGGCGGCAGCGGCCTTGCGCCAGCAGGCGTTGCAGTGCCGGGACGCGAGGGGCATCGAGACCGACACCGACGTCACCTGCCCGCCCGCGATCCGAAGGATCCCGGAGAACCCGGCAGTAGCGCCGGGACTCCGCCATGCCCTGACAGTGAAATCACTCCGCTCGCCCAACAGTTGATGATCACGGACGCTGCATCATCGCAACCGAAACAGTGAGACTGACAGCCCGTCGGCCGACTGGGCGCCGGGAACTGCAGGCGCGGGGTTCCCGGTCCCTGCCCGGACGGCCTTGGGCGGGGGTGTTAAAGTCAAATTTTGCCCATAAGGTCTGTTTTGAGCTATTGGATCATTGTGCGACGTATGGGGTGGTGTGTTCGTGTGTAGGTTGCGGGTGTCGGTCGTGGAGCATCTGCGGTCGCGCACTTCGAGAGGCTTCCTCATGCGCTTCATGCGCACCACTGCTCTTTCCCGGACTCTCCTGGTCTCCGTGATCGCTGTGGCCGGTCTCACCGCCGCCCCTGCCCTGGCTTCCGCGTCGGCCCGTGCCGAGACGGGCAGCGTCCGGGCTGTGGGCGGGTTCAGCCTCCTGGGTCTTCCGGGGGGTAATGGGGCTAACGGTGTGGGCACCGGTGGTGGGATCGGTGGCCTGGGCGGTACTGGTGGCGCGGCCGGTGCCAACGGGAACGGCGGCACCGGGGGTGACGGCGGCAACGCGAGCGGCAGCGCCAGCGTCGGTGGCGCGGGCGGTGCCGGCGGCGCCGGGGGTGCCAACGGCAACGGCGGTATCGGCGGTTCCGGGGGCGGAGCCGCCCTGGGCGGTACCGGGGGCAAGGGCGGTGTGGGCGGTGTCGGCAACGCGGGTGCCGGTATCGCCGGTGGCAAGGGCGGCGACGGGGGAGCGTCCACGGTCGGTGGCGGTCACAAGGGCGGTGCCGGCGGTGCGGGTGGCGCGGCCAGCCCGGTGTGTCCCGGCAAGCCCGGCGGCAACGGCACTGCCGCCACGTTCACTGCGGACGGCACCACCGGTGCCACCGGCGCCGCCGGAAACTCCACCGTTCCCTGCTGAACCGACCCTCGCGGGCATTGCTCCCGTAGGACGACACGCATCCCTCGGTGCCGTCCCGCCCCTGCAGACGCTGTAAGGGCGGGGCGGTTCCGGGCTGAAGGAGGCCCGGCCCGGAGGCTTGCCCCGCCCGCACGGTATGCCTGACAAAGAGATGCCTGGGTGCCGCGAAGTTTCGTCTCCAAGGCCGGGAGGGCGGCACTCCCCGCAGGGGCCGGTGTCCTGCGCATCCACCGCCGAGCCGAGCATCTTGTAGGCGACGGTCCGGCCCGGCCCAGCGTCCCCTGACTAGGCAACCTGCCGGGGGAACTGCCCCACCGTTCAGAGAGGACTGCCCTGCTCGCAGACTTGGCCCCGCGCGGTGACCCTGGCCGCCTATGGCGAGCAGAGATGCCTGCCCACTGGAAACAGTCCGGAATTTTCGCCGACTGCCTGCTGGCACGCGGCACGGAAACCGGTTCGGGGAACGGATATCCCCCACTTGGTTCCGCACCGGCGTGATGCAGTGACCCGCACCGACCCGCGCTTCACCTGAGCCTGAGGAAACCCCGTCATGAACAGGAACCAGACCACAGCGCTCCTCGCCCTGCCCACGCTCTTCGCCGGCGCAGCACTCTTCCTCGGCTCTCCCGCCGCGGCCTCCGCCCTCGCCTGCACCGCCGGCACCGCGGGCGTCGCCGGCGCCAACGGGAACTCCTCCCATCCCAACGGCTTTCCCGGCACCGCGGGCGGTCCGGCGACCGGGAGCGGGGACTGTGCCGGCGGTGCGGGGGGTCCTGGCGGCAACGGTGTCCTGGGCGGGGTCGGTGGTGCGGGCGGCAGCGGCGGCACCGGCCTCGGCAGCGGCAGCGGCGGGGC
>NZ_JBHXQN010000059.1:0-36232 GCF_042717785.1 Streptomyces sp. NPDC058619 | reverse complement strand
CCACCCCCCGCCCCCCCCAAAAATCCACCCCCCCCCCCCCCCCCAACACCCCGACCGCCTTTTCTACCCGGGGCGGGGGCGCCCCCCCCCCCCCCCCGGCGCCCCCCCCCCCACCTCACCGGCCATCCTGGGGAGAGCGCAGGGCATCGTGTTCGATTTTCTTGATTCCGGGCAGTACGACGTGCTCGGAGCCTTCTGGGTGACGGTTCAGCTCACCCTCTACTCGGCGGCCGGATCCTTGGTCTGGGGCACCGCCCTGGCCGGGATGCGGGTCAGCCCGGTCCCGCTGCTACGGAGCTTCGGCACCGCTTACGTCAACCTGGTGCGCAACACCCCGTTGACCTTGCTGATCATCGGCTGCTCACTGGGACTCAACCAGACCCTCGGCATCGCTCTGGGCGGCGACACGTTCAAGGAGACCGGCTTCCGGCTCGCGGTCCTCGGACTGATCGCCTACACCGGCACCTTCGTCTGCGAGGCCCTGCGCTCCGGCATCAACACCGTGCCCGTCGGCCAAGCCGAGGCGGCCCGCGCGCTGGGGCTGAGCTTCTTCCAGGTGCTCACCCTGATCGTGCTCCCCCAGGCCTTCCGGGCGGTCATCGCACCGCTCGCCAACGTACTGATCGCGCTCACCAAGAACACCACGGTGGCGGCGACCATCGGCGTGGCCGAGGCGGCCCTGCTGATGAAGGAAATGCTCGAGAACGAGGCGCAGGCGACCTTCGCGGTCTTCGCGGTCTTCGCCCTCGGTTTCGTCCTGCTGACCCTGCCCACCGGTCTTGTGCTGGGCTGGGTCGCCAAGCGAGTGGCGGTGAAGCGATGAGTTCCGTGCTGTACGACACCCCGGGCCCCAAGGCCAAGGCGCGCAACTGGATCTACAGCGGGATCTTCGTCGTGCTGTTCGGGCTCGTCCTGTGGTGGGCGCTGTCCCTCATGGGCGAGAAGGGCCAGCTCGAAGCCGACAAGTGGTCCCCCTTCGTCACCGACAGCCGGGTCTGGACCACGTACCTGATCCCCGGCCTGATGGAGACCCTCAAGGCCGGCGCGCTCGCCATGGTGATCGCCCTCCCGCTGGGCGCGCTGCTGGGCATCGGCCGACTGTCGGACCACGCGTGGGTGCGGGGGCCGGTCGGCGCGTGGGTGGAGTTCTTCCGTGCCATCCCGGTACTGATGCTGATGCTGTTCGGCTTCGCGCTGATGGCCCCACGGTTCATCGACGTTCCTTCCGACACCCGGCCCTTCTGGGCCGTGGTCACGGGCCTTGTCCTCTACAACTCGGCCGTCATCGGCGAGATCGTCCGGGCGGGCGTGCTCTCGCTGCCCAGCGGCCAGACCGACGCCGCCAAGGCGATCGGCATGCGCAAGGGCCAGACGATGTTCTACGTGCTGATCCCGCAGGCCGTGACGGCGATGCTGCCGGCCCTGGTCAGCCAGCTCGTGGTGATCCTCAAGGACACCGCGCTCGGCGGCGCGCTGCTGGGCTTCACGGAACTGCTCTCCGCGAACCGGCAGATCTCGGCCAACTACAGCAACACCATCCCGACGCTCATCGTGATCGCCCTGATCTACATCGTGGTGAACTTCGGCCTCACCAGCTTCGCCTCCTGGCTGGAGCGCCGGCTGCGGAAGTCGAAGAAGGGCACCGGCACCGTGGTCGGCGCGGCCGATGTCGACGACTTGGCCATCGGCGACAACAGCCGCGGGGCCTGATCCCCCCTCCCGGTTCGGACCCCCGGCGGGTCTGACGTACGGTCAGTCATAGTGCGCAGCCCGCGTGGTGCGGCGGAACTCTTCCGCCGCACCACGCGGCGTTGACGCGACCGGCGTCACTTGACGCAGGCACCTCCAGTGGGTTGCATACGTTCTGTGATCACATACCGGACACCGGGAGCCGCGCCATGGACCCGGTGATCGTCGTCGGCGCGGGACCCGTCGGGCTGTCCCTGTCCCTCGCCCTGGCCGGCCAGGGCGTACCCACCGTCGTGCTCGACGAAGGGCCCGGCAAGGAGGAGCCCCGGCCGGCCCGAACGGTCGTCCTGCACTCCGACACCGCGGCCATGGTGAACCGGCTGGGCTGCACGACCCTGCGCGACGAGGGGGCGTACTTCGCCGCCTGGCGCACCGTGCGCCGCCGCCAGTCCGCCCAGCGCAGCACCTTCGACGACGGCCCGGCACCGCTGCACCTGCCGCAGCACGCCCTCACCCGCGGGCTGCGCGACGCCGCCTCCGCGCACCCGCTCGTCCAGCTGGTCACCGACAGCCGCCTCGACTCCGTGGAGCAGGACGGCCGCGCGGTCACCGCCCACACCCGGGGCTCCGAGACCACGTGGTGGCAGGGGAGCTTCCTGGTCGGCTGCGACGGCGCCCGCTCGACCGTGCGCAAGCTGCTCGGCATCCGTTTCCCGGGCCGGACCGCCGTGGAACGGCACGCGGTGGCCGCCCTGCGCACCGAACTCCCCTGGCCGGGCGAGGCGTTGCTGCACCGCAATCCGCCGTCCGGGCCCGACGAGGCCACCGCCCGGCCGCTGCCCGACGGGGTGTGGCGGCTGGACTGGCTGCTGCCGCCCCGCGGCGACCTGGTGACCCCCGACGCGCTGGTCCACCTCGTGCGCGACACCCTCGCGGTGTGGTGCGGGGGCACGACTCCCCCGTACGACCTGATCGACACCGGGGTCCACACCCTGCACCACCGGCTGGCCCGGCGCTGGCGCGAGGGCCGCGCCTTCCTCGCGGGAGACGCGGCGCACCTGCTGGGCGCCCTCGGCACCCAGGGCGTCGAGGAGGGGCTCCGGGACGCCGAGAACCTGGCGTGGAAGCTGTCCCTGGCCTGGCACCAAGGGGCCTCCGAGACCCTGCTCGACTCGTACGAGGCCGAGCGGCGCACCGCCGTCGCCTCCCGGCTGCGTGCCGCGGACCAGACGATGCCGGTGCTGCGGGCCGGTGGCGGCCTGCGCACGTACCTGCCCGGAGCGACTCGTTCCGCCGAGTCCCTGCTCACCGACGGCCACCTCGGGCGCGGCCCGCTGGGGGCGGAGCCCGCGTACGCCCCGCCCGTGGCCGTACGCGAGGTGCCGACGGCCACGGACCCGGGCGGGCCGGTGGCGAACGTGGCGGTGACCGCGACCGACGGCTCGACCGTGCCGCTGCGGGACCTGCTGGGCGGCCGGCTGCTGGTGATCCTGGTCGCCCCGGGCACGGGGGTGTGGGACCGCCGCCACTGGCTCGGCGCCGGGCTGATGCCGCGGCTCGCGGCCGCGGTGAGCGCCCTGCCCGTCCGGACCGACCTGCTCGTCGCCGACAGCTACCCGGGGGCCCCGGCGCACACCGTGCTCCTCGTACGGCCCGACGGACACCTCGCGGCGACCTTCGCGGGGGTCCGCCCGGCGGAGCTGTACGAGGCGGCGGACGCCGTCCGGGCCGGAGCCCCGGACCCGGCTCCGCTGACGGCCCCCTCCACGACGCCCACGGGGGTGGTCGACTGACGTCCGCCCCGGTCGGCGGCTGCACTCGACCGGGACTCCAGTCGTGATCGATTGACCCTCCCGCGGACTCGTGGTTCACTCCCGAACATGACCGGCAACGACGTACGCCTGTGGCGGAGGGTCCATATGGACCTGCTCCGCTACGCGGGCTGCGTGTGTCGCCCTTCCTGCTGATTCGCCTCTCCTCCGCGCGCCCCGTGCCGTCACCGGCCTGCGCGCACCTCCGCGAACCCCAGGAACGGTCCCCCTCCATGTCTGCACCCACGCACGCCCCCGCTCCGGCATCCGCCGCCGTCCCCGCACCGGGCCTCGCGCCGGCGTCGGCCGCCGCCCCGGCACCGGTCGCTCCGGCCGGCCCGACGGCGCGCGCGCTCCTCGAATTCGCCCTGGACACCGCGGCCGACCCCGACGTCGTCGCGTCGCTGCCGCTGGACCCGCAGGGCCGCACCTGGATCCGGCTGGACGGGCCCGCCGGCAGCGAGGCGTGGCTGATCGGCTGGCCGCCGGGCACCGGCACCGGCTGGCACGACCACGCGGAGTCGCGGGGCGCGTTCGCCACCGCCCGGGGCCGGCTCACCGAGAACTCGCTGGCCGTACGCCTGCCCTCGGAGGGCTGGAAGTCCCTGGAGCTCGCCCCCGGCGTGGACCGCCTCCGCCACCTGGACGCGGGATCCGGGCGGGCCTTCGTCGAGCACCACGTCCACGAGGTGCTGAACGAGTCCACGGACGAGCACGCGATCTCGGTCCACGCGTACTACCCGCCGCTGCCGCTGATCCGGCGCTACAGCCGCACCGGCCCGGTCCTCAGCCTGGAGCACGTCGAGCGTCCGGCGGACTGGCAGTGAGCGCCCCGGTCGGCATCGGCGAACTGCTGGAACGGGTCCGCGCGGGCTACACCCGGGTCGGCCCTGAGGAGGCCGCCGCCGCCTCCCGCTCCGGGGCCGTGCTGGTGGACATCCGCTACCAGGCCCTGCGCGAGCGGGACGGCCTGATCCCGGGCGCGCTGGTGATCGAGCGCAACGAACTGGAATGGCGCCTGGACCCGCGGGGCAGCCACCGCGTGCCCGAGGCCACCGGCCACGACCTCCGGGTGGTGGTGATCTGCAACGAGGGCTACGCCTCCAGCCTCGCGGCGGTGTCCCTCCACGCCCTGGGCCTGCACCGCGCCACGGACCTGACCGGCGGCTTTCAGGCCTGGAAGTCGGCGGGCCTGCCGGTCGTCCCCTCCTGACGCGCCCCGGGGGGCGTCGCGCCGTGCGCCCCGCCGCGGTCCGGCGGGGGCGCGGTCGCAGCTCCGGCCGCTCCCCCGGTCACTCCCCCGGGTAGCCCGGCCCGTCGGCGTCCTCGCCCTCCGCCTCCAGCGCGCGGCGCACCACCCGCAGGGCCATGCCCTCCGGGTACCCCTTGCGGGCGAGCATGCCGGCGAGGCGTCGGATGCGTTTGTCCCGCTCCAGGCCCCGGGTGGCGCGGAGCTTGCGCTCCACGAGTTCCCGGGCGGTCTGCTCCTCCTGGTCGGAGTCCAGCTGTTCCAGGGCCTCCTGCACGAGGGTGGTGTGCACCCCCTTGGTACGGAGCTCCTGGGCCAGCGCCCGGCGGGCGAGGCCCCGCCCGCGGTGCCGGGACTCGACCCAGGCTCCGGCGAAGGCGGCGTCGTCGATCAGGCCCACCTCCTCGTACCGGGAGAGGACCTGCTCCGACACCTCCTCGGGGATGCCCCGCTTGGCCAGGGCGTCCGCGAGCTGCCGCCGGGTGCGCGGCATCCCGGTGAGCAGGCGCAGACAGATCGCCCGCGCCTGCTCCTCGGGGCTCTGGGGCGGCAGTTCCTGGCGGTCTTCACGGCCGCGCCGGCCCTCGCCGCCCCTTTCCTGCTCCCGCACGGGTCAGCTCTTGGCCACGGCGGCCTTGGCCGTCGTCTTGGCCTTCGATGCGGGGGCGGGTACGGCGGCGGCAGCCGCGGCGTCGGCCGTGTCGGTGCCGGCAGCGGCCTCGGGGGTGGCGGCGTCGTCCTTGCGGATGCCCACGCCCAGCTTCTCCTTGATCTTCCGCTCGATCTCGTCGGACAGGGCGGGGTTGTCGCAGAGGAACTTCCGCGCGTTCTCCTTGCCCTGGCCGAGCTGGTCGCCCTCGTACGTGTACCAGGCGCCGGCCTTGCGCACGAAGCCGTGCTCCACGCCCATGTCGATCAGGCCGCCCTCGCGGCTGATGCCGTGGCCGTAGAGGATGTCGAACTCGGCCTGCTTGAACGGCGGCGCGACCTTGTTCTTGACGACCTTGACGCGGGTGCGGTTGCCGACCGCGTCCGTGCCGTCCTTCAGGGTCTCGATGCGGCGGATGTCGAGGCGTACGGAGGCGTAGAACTTCAGCGCGCGGCCACCGGTGGTGGTCTCGGGCGAGCCGAACATCACACCGATCTTCTCGCGGAGCTGGTTGATGAAGATCGCGGTGGTCTTGGACTGGTTGAGCGCACCGGTGATCTTCCGGAGCGCCTGGCTCATCAGGCGGGCCTGCAGACCCACGTGGGAGTCGCCCATCTCGCCCTCGATCTCCGCGCGCGGCACGAGCGCCGCCACGGAGTCGATGACGATCAGGTCGAGGGCACCGGAGCGGACCAGCATGTCCACGATCTCCAGCGCCTGCTCGCCGGTGTCCGGCTGGGACAGGATGAGGTTGTCGGTGTCCACGCCGAGGGCCTTGGCGTACTCGGGGTCGAGCGCGTGCTCGGCGTCCACGAAGGCGACGGTGCCGCCGGCCTTCTGCGCGTTGGCCACGGCGTGCAGGGTCAGGGTCGTCTTGCCGGAGGACTCCGGCCCGTACACCTCGACCACGCGGCCGCGGGGCAGCCCGCCGACGCCGAGGGCGATGTCCAGCGCCGTGGACCCGGTGGGGATGACCTCGATGGGGTCGTTCGGCTTGTCGCCGAGACGCATGACCGCGCCCTTGCCGAATTGCCGTTCAATCTGTGCGAGCGCGGCGTCGAGAGCCTTCTCGCGGTCGGTGCCTGCCATGGGTTCCACCCGATTTGCTTGAGTCGATCGCTTCACGCCTTTGACGCTAATGCCTGCCACTGACAATGCGCCTCCACCACCGTTCCGGCTGTGGACAACCAATCAGAATGGATGTTCGATTTCCCTGTCAAGCGCGCCACGCCCACCCCCCACCCCGGCCGTGCCTGAGCACTCCCAGCGGGCCACCGGGGAGATCGCGAGGAGGGCCGCGAGCAGGCGGGCCTGGGCGACGAGCGAGCGCCGGAAGCCCTTCGCGAGGTCCACGCCCGCCGTCAGCGACAACCCGGGGTTGACAGTCACTCGACTGTCAACCTACGGTTGCCTCTATGACGAACCCTTCCGTGGAACCCGTTCGCATGACCAACCCGGTACGCCTCGACGACCTGATCGAGGCCATCAAGAAGGTCCACACCGACACCCTGGAGCAGCTCAGCGGCGCCGTCGTCGCCGCCGAGGCGCTCGGAGACGTGGCGGACCACCTCATCGGCCACTTCGTCGACCAGGCCCGCCGCTCCGGTGCCTCCTGGACCGACATCGGCCGGAGCATGGGCGTCACCCGCCAGGCCGCCCAGAAGCGCTTCGTCCCCAAGGCGGACAAGGAGGGCGAGGCGGCGATCGACCCCGGCCAGGGCTTCGGCCGCTTCACCCCCCGCGCCCGCAACGTCGTCGTGACCGCGCAGAACGAGGCGCGCGCCGCCGGCAACACCGAGATCCGCACCGAGCACCTCGTCCTCGGCCTGCTGGCGGAGCCCGAGGGCCTCGCCGCGCAGGCGCTCGGCGCCCAGGGGGTCGCGGCGGACGACCTGCGCGCCGCCGCGGTCGCCGCCCTGCCCCCGGCCGAGGCCGAGGTCCCCGACCTGGTGCCCTTCGACGCCTCCGCCAAGAAGGCCCTGGAGCTGACCTTCCGCGAGGCCCTGCGGCTGGGGCACCCCTACATCGGCACCGAGCACGTCCTCCTCGCCCTCCTGGAGCTGGAGAACGGCTCGGGCGTGCTCAGCGGGCTCGGCGCGGACAAGGCCGGCGTCGAGGCGTGGGTCAGCGACGCCTTGGCAGCCGTACTCGGTTCCACGGACGGGACGCCGCAGTAGAGGCGTGCGCGTCCTCCGTCAGCGCGTACCGCTTCACGTACGCGCCGAGGAACGCCTGCAGCGTGGCGATGGCCGGGATCGCGATCAGCGCCCCGACGGCGCCCAGCAGGGCGGTGCCCGCGATGACCGAGCCGAAGGCCACCGCCGGGTGGATGTCCACGGTCTTCGAGGTCAGCTTCGGCTGGAGGACGTAGTTCTCGAACTGCTGGTAGACCACCACGAACCCGAGGACGTACAGCGCGTACCAGGGGTTCACCGTGAAGGCGATCAGCATCGGCAGGGCGCCCGCGAGGTAGGTGCCGATGGTGGGGATGAACTGGGAGACCAGCCCCACCCACACCGCGAGCGCGGGTGCGTAGGGCACGCCGAGCACCACCAGCAGGATGTAGTGCGCCACGCCTGAGATCAGCGCCATCAGCCCGCGCGAGTAGAGGTAGCCGCCCGTCTTGGCGACGGCGATCTCCCAGGCGCGCAGCACCTCGGCCTGCTTCGCGGGCGGCAGTACGGAGCACAGCGCGCGCCGCAGGCGCGGTCCGTCGGCGGCGAAGTAGAACGAGAACAGCCCGATCGTCAGCAGCTTGAAGAGCCCGCCGAGCACGGTGGCGGACACGTCGAGCACGCCGCTGGCGCTGTTCTGCACGTACTTCTGGAGCCAGTCGGAGTGCAGCATGCTGTCCTGGATGTCCAGGCGGGACAGCTTGGTGTGGAAGGTCGCGTTGATCGAGTCGATGACCGAGTCGAGGTAGTTCGGGAAGCCCTCGACCATCGCGATGATCTGCCCGGCGAGCATCGAGCCGAGCAGGGCGAGGAAGCCAACGGCGAAGACGAACACCGCGAGGAAGACCAGGAAGGTGGCGAACCCGCGGCGCATGCCCCGGGCCGCCATCCTGGCCACTGCGGGCTCGATCGCGAGCGCGAGGAAGAACGCGATCAGGATGTTGACCAGCAGCCCGATCAGCTGGTGGAAGGCCCAGCTGCCGAGCTGGAAGCAGGCGACGAGGGCCAGTACGAGGATCACCGCGCGCGGCAGCCAGCGCGGCATACGCTCGCCCGCGCCCGCCGGGAGGCCGCCCCGGGGCGGTCCGCCGGGCCGGGCCGCCTCGGCCGGCACGGGCACCCCGGCAGCGGAGTCCGGGGCGTCTGCGGGCTGGTCGGTCGTCTCATAAGTGGCTGCCACGCGGCCAAGTCTGGCCCACGGGCCGCCCATCCGGCGAAGCCGCCTCCCGCCGTCCGGCGTCAGCGCTCCCGCCCGCACGGGGTCAGCGCATCGAGGCGGGCAGGTCCATCGCGGAACACACCGCGCGCCACACGTCCTTGGCCTCCCAGCCCGCGTCCAGCGCCTGGTGGACGGTGCGTCCGCCCAGTTCCGTCATGACGTGGTCCCGTGCGAAGGAGTCCGCGTAGCCCGCGCCGAAGTGCTCCGCCATCCGCTCCCAGAAAATCGTCAACCGCATGCCTCCAGTATCCCGCCCCGGAGAGTGCACCCGTCCCGTTCGTCCCCCTCGGGCGCACCGCCGCGCCCTACGTTTCTCGCATGTCTGGAGACGAAGCTCCCCCGCCGGCCCCGCCGGCCCCGACCGTCCCGCCTCAGGACCGGCTGGCCCGCGCCGAGCAGTTCATCTGGCTCACCGCCCGGGTGCTGGAGCAGCGCCGGTTCGCGTTCCACTTCCTCGGCGCGGACGCCGACCCGGTGGACACCGCCCTCGGTGCCTACCTGGGCGGGGACGGCGGCTACGGGCACGCGCTCGATCCGGATCTGCGCGGCCCGCTCAGCCAGCCCCTGCACACCGCGCACGCGCTGCGGATCCTGGACGGCCTGGGTCGCTGCTCCGGGCAGCGCATCGAGCGGCTCTGCGGCCACCTGACCCGGGTCTCCACCCCGGACGGCGCCCTTCCGGGGGTCGTCCCGGCCCCCCGCGGCCACCTCGCGGCCCCGTACCACCCGGCGTACGACGACCCTCCGGGCGAGCTGCTGGCCACGGGCCCGGTCGTCGGCGTACTGCACCGCAACCGGATCTGGCACGCCTGGCTCTTCCGGGCCACGGACTTCTGCTGGGACCGCGTCGAGAACCTGCGCCACTCGCATCCGTACGAGGTCCAGAGCGCGGTGGCCTTCCTCGACGGCGTCCCCGACCGGGCGCGCGCGGCCTCGGCCGCGGACCGGCTGGGGCGGTTCGCGCGCGAGCGGCGGCTGGTGGTGCTCGACCCCGGCCGGCGCGGCGAGTACCCGCCCGCCCCGGGCTACGCACCGGACGAGCAGCTGTTCCCGCACGACTTCGCGCGGAGTCCCGCATCGCTGGCCCGCGGCTGGTTCACCGACGACGAGGTGCGCCGCTCGCTCGATTTCCTGGCCGCGCAGCAGCAGCCGGACGGCGGCTGGCCGGTGCACCGCCGGGAGTGGGCGCCCGGCAGCTCGCTGGAGCGGCGCCCCATCGCCACCCTGGAGGCGCTGCTCACCCTGCGGGCGTACGGGCGCCTGCCGGACGGGGCCGCTACCAGCCCAGCGCCCGGACCCCCGCGGTGACCAGCACGGCCGCGGCGACGACCACGAGGAACGGCGCCCGCAGCACCAGCGCCAGCCCGGCGGCGGCGAGTCCGGCGGCGCGGGCGTCGAGGACGAGCTCGTGGCCGGTGCTGAAGGTCTGCTGGGCGGTGAGCGCGGCCAGCAGCGCGACCGGCAGCAGGGCGGACAGGCGGCTCACCAGCGGCCGCTCCAGCGCCGCGGCGGGGACGAGCAGCCCGGCGAGCTTGACGGCGTAGCAGCCGACGACGGTGAGCCCGATGGCGATCCAGACGTTCACGAGCGGCGTCCCTTCATCCACAGCACCACGGGAGCGGCGAGCGCCGCGATCAGCACGGGGACCCCGGCGGGCAGCACGGGCAGGAAGGCCAGCCCGAGGACGAGCGCGAGGGCGGCGACGGCCCGCTCGGTGGACGTCTTCAGCATCGGCGCGAGCAGCGCCAGGAACACGGCGGGACCGGCGGCGTCCAGCCCCCAGGCCCTGGTGTCCCCGATGGCCTCGGCGCCCAGGGCGCCCAGCAGCGTGGTGAGGTTCCACAGCACGTAGAGGGTGAGCCCGGTGACGGTGAAGCCGAGCCGGGCCGACTTCCGGTCGGGCTGGGCCAGCGCCACGGCGGTGGTCTCGTCGATGACCCAGTGCGCGGCCAGCGGCCGTACGGGCCCGGGGAACGCCAGCAGCTGGGACAGCCGCAGGCCGTAGAAGGCGTTGCGGGTGCCGAGGAAGAACGCGCCGGCGGCCGCGGTGAACGGGTTGCCGCCCGCGGCCAGCGCCCCGACCAGGGCGAACTGCGAGGCCCCGGTGAAAACGAGCAGGCTGAGCACGCAGGCCTGGAGCGTGCTGATCCCCGCCCCGGCCGCGGTCACCCCGAAGGCGAACCCGGACAACCCGACGGCCACCCCCACCCCGAGCGCGTCCCGGACGACCGCGCCCCGCGGCTTGTCGGTGACCCCGTCGGGGGCCCCTGATATCACCATCTGATGTTCTCCCACGCCCCGAAGGTACGCAGGGGCGGGTGGTCCGGTCTTGTACGTTCTTGCGCGCCCCCGATCCCGGTTCGGGTTCGCCGGCGGACCGGGCCGGCGGGCCTAGCCGACGGCCCGGCCCCGCCGGTACGCGCCGGGCGGCACCCCCACGATCCGGGTGAAGTGCCGGTTCAGGTGCGGCTGGTCGGTGAAGCCGACGGCGACCGCCGCCTCCGCCGGCGGGGTGCCCGCGTCCAGCATTCCGCGCGCCCGCCGGACCCTGGCGTCGGTCAGCCAGGTGTGCGGCGGCATCCCGTACCGGTCCCGGAAGGCCCGCAGCAGGGCGAACGGGCTCGTCCCCAGCCCGCCGGCCAGCTGCTCCAGCGAGGGCGGGTCCGCCATCCGCTCCTCCAGCACGGCCCGCGCGGCCGCCGCGTCGGCGGCGCCCGCCCCGCGGACGGTACGCGGCGGCAGCGGGCCCGCGTGCCGGCCGAGCATCCGCGCCACCACGCCCCGCAGCAGGGTGTCCGCGGCCAGCGCGTTCCCCGCCTCGGCGGCCCGGTGGACGTCGGCGATCGCCCGCGAACCGTCCGGGTCGGTGACCATGTCGGCGGTGAAGCCGGGGGTTCCCCGCAGCGTCCCGATCTCGGCCGCGACCTCGCCGATCAGCGCGCGGGAGGGGTAGAGCGTCGAGTACGCCCATCCCTCGGGCACCCCGGCCCGCGCGGCGTGCGCGACCTCGGGGTTGATCAGGACCACGCTCCCCGGCCCGGCCCGCAGGGTGCCGCCCGGCAGCCCGATCTCCTCGACGCCGCCGGTGACCGCCGCGATGACGTACCCGTCGTGGGTGTGGCGCGGAAAGGTGTGGCGGACGTAGCGGGCGCGCAGCAGGTCCAGCCCGGGCAGCTCCGGGTACTGCCAGTGCCGGGCCCACTCCCGCCGGTCCCCGTCCGTCTCCATCCCCCCATTCTGCGCCTCGCCGCGGACCCGCGTTTCCCCAGGTCCGGACCGTTGTCGGTGCCTGGGTGCAGGATGGGGGGATGGTCGGCTCCGCGCTCGCATCGTTCTCACCCGCGACCCGCTCGTGGTTCACGGGGGCCTTCGCCCTGCCCACCTCGGCCCAGGAGGGCGCGTGGCGGGCGATCGGCGAGGGCTCGGACGTGCTCGTCGTGGCGCCCACCGGGTCGGGCAAGACGCTGGCCGCCTTCCTCGCCGCCCTCGACCAGCTCGCCTCGACGCCGCCGCCCGCCGAGCCGAAGAAGCGCTGCCGGGTGCTGTACGTGTCGCCCCTGAAGGCCCTGGCCGTGGACGTCGAGCGCAACCTGCGCAGCCCGCTGACCGGCATCCGCCAGGAGTCGGTGCGGCTCGGGCTGCCCGAGCCGGAGATCCGCGTCGGGATCCGCTCGGGGGACACCCCGCCCGCCGAGCGGCGCTCCCTGGCCCTCCGCCCGCCGGACATCCTCATCACCACGCCCGAGTCGCTGTTCCTGATGCTGACCTCGGCCGCCCGGGACGCCCTCGCCGGCATCGAGACGGTGATCCTGGACGAGGTGCACGCCGTCGCCGGCACCAAGCGCGGCGCACACCTCGCCCTGTCCCTGGAGCGGCTGGACGAACTGCTGCCGCGCCCCGCGCGCCGCATCGGGCTCTCCGCGACGGTCCGCCCGGTGGACGAGGTGGCCCGCTACCTGGCGCCGCGGGGCAAGGTGGAGATCGTCCAGCCGCCGTCCACGAAGGAGTTCGACCTCTCGGTGGTCGTGCCGGTGCAGGACATGGGCGAGCTGGGCGGCTCCCCCGCCACCGAGGGGCGCGAGGGCGGGGACAAGCCCTCCATCTGGCCCCACGTGGAGGAGCGGATCGCCGACCTCGTGCAGGCCCACCGCTCGACGATCGTGTTCGCCAACTCCCGCCGGCTCGCCGAACGGCTCTGCAACCGGCTCAACGAGATCGCGTACGAGCGCGCCATGGGCGAGAAGCTCCCCGAGGGCTCGCCCCCGGCCGAGATCATGGCCCAGTCGGGCGCCTCCCACGGCGCCCCGCCGCTGCTGGCCCGCGCGCACCACGGGTCGGTGTCCAAGGAGCAGCGGGCCCTCGTGGAGGAGGACCTGAAGGCGGGCCGGCTGCCCGCCGTCGTCGCCACCTCCAGCCTGGAACTCGGCATCGACATGGGCGCCGTGGACCTGGTGGTGCAGGTGGAGTCCCCGCCCTCGGTGGCCTCCGGACTGCAGCGCGTGGGCCGCGCCGGCCACCAGGTGGGCGCCGTGTCCACCGGGGTCGTCTTCCCCAAGTACCGGGGCGACCTCGTACAGGCCGCCGTGGTCACCGAGCGGATGCGCACCGGTTCGATCGAGTCCCTGCGCATCCCCTCCAACCCGCTCGACGTCCTGGCGCAGCAGTTGGTCGCGATGACCTCGATGGACACCTGGCAGGTGGACGAGCTGCTCGCGCTGGTTCGGCGGGCGGCGCCGTTCGCCGCGCTGCCCGAGTCGGCGTTCACCGCGGTACTGGACATGCTGGCGGGCCGCTACCCGTCGGACGCGTTCGCCGAGCTGCGGCCGCGCGTGGTGTGGGACCGGGTGGCCGGGACGGTCACCGGGCGGCCCGGGGCCCAGCGCCTCGCGGTCACCTCGGGCGGCACCATCCCGGACCGCGGCCTCTTCGGCGTCTTCCTCGCGGGATCGGACCCGAAGAAGGGCGGCGGCCGGGTCGGCGAACTGGACGAGGAGATGGTGTACGAGTCCCGCGTCGGGGACGTGTTCACCCTGGGCACCACGACGTGGCGGATCGAGGACATCACCCGCGACCGGGTCCTGGTCACCCCGGCTCCCGGGGTGCCGGGCCGGCTGCCGTTCTGGAAGGGCGACCAGCTGGGCCGCCCGCTGGAACTGGGCCGCGCGGTCGGCGCGTTCCTGCGCGAGCTGGGCGCCCTCTCCGGCGAGGACGCCCGGCTGCGGCTGCTGGCGGCCGGCCTGGACGCCTGGGCCGCGGAGAACCTCCTGGCGTACCTGGCCGAGCAGCGCGAGGCCTGCGGGCACGTACCGGACGACCGGACCATCCTCGTGGAGCGCTTCCGCGACGAGCTGGGCGACTGGCGGGTCGTCGTCCACTCCCCGTTCGGCGCGCAGGTGCACGCCCCGTGGGCGCTGGCCCTCAGTGCCCGCCTCGCCGAGAAGTACGGCATGGACGCGCAGGTCATGCACGCCGACGACGGCATCGTGCTGCGCCTGCCGGACGCCGACCTGCTGTCCATGGACCTCCTGGACCACGACCCGGCGGGTACGCCCGCCTTCGAGTTCGACGACGAGCAGGCCCCGCTGGGCGCCGCCGACGTCGTCCTCGACCGGGGCGACGTCAACCAGATCGTCACCGACCAGGTCGGCGGCTCGGCGCTGTTCGCCTCACGCTTCCGCGAGTGCGCGGCCCGCGCCCTGCTGCTGCCGCGGCGCAGCCCCGGTAAGCGCACGCCCCTGTGGCAGCAGCGCCAGCGGGCGTCCCAGCTGCTCCAGGTCGCTTCCGAGTTCGGCTCCTTCCCGATCGTGCTGGAAGCCGTACGGGAATGTCTCCAGGACGTCTTCGACGTGCCCGGCCTGACCGAGCTGATGGGCGACATCGAGGCCCGCCGCGTCCGCCTCGTCGAGGTCACCACCCCGGAGCCCTCGCCGTTCGCCCGCTCGCTCCTCTTCGGCTACGTCGCGCAGTTCCTGTACGAGGGCGACTCGCCCCTCGCCGAGCGCCGGGCGGCCGCGCTGTCGCTGGACTCGCGCCTGCTGGCCGAGCTGCTGGGCCAGGCCGAGCTGCGCGAGCTGCTCGACGCGCAGGTCCTGGAGGAACTGGAGCGGGAGCTCCAGTGGCTCACCGAGGACCGCCGGGCGAAGGACGCCGAGTCGGTGGCCGACCTCCTGCGCCTGCTGGGCCCGCTCACCGGCGCCGAGCTGGCCGAGCGCGGCGCGAATCCGGCCTGGGCCGCCGAGCTGTCCTCGGCCCGGCGCGCGATCTCCGTCCGGATCGGCGGACAGGACCACTGGGCGGCGGTCGAGGACGCGGGCCGGCTGCGGGACGCGCTGGGCACGGCGCTCCCCGTCGGTGTCCCGGAGGCGTTCACGGAGCCGGTCAAGGACCCCCTCGGGGACCTCCTCGCCCGGTACGCCCGCACCCACGGGCCGTTCACGACCGCCGCCGCAGCAGCCCGCTTCGGCCTGGGCGCGGCGGTCACCGAGGGCGCGCTGCACCGGCTCGCGGCGGCGGGCCGGGTGGTCCAGGGCGAGTTCCACCCCGCGGGCATCGGCCAGGAGTGGTGCGACGCGACGGTGCTGCGCCGGCTGCGACGCCGGTCGCTGGCCGCGCTCCGCCAAGAGCTCGAACCGGTCCCGCCGACCTCGCTGGCCACCTTCCTCCCGCAGTGGCAGCACGTGGGCGGCGCCCTGCGCGGCATCGACGGCCTGGCCCGGGCGGTGGAACAGCTCCAGGGCGCCCCGGTGCCGGCGTCCGCGCTGGAGCGCCTGATCCTGCCCTCCCGGGTCGCGGGCTACTCCCCCGCCCTGCTGGACGACCTGACCACCGCCGGCGAGGTCGTCTGGGCGGGCGCCGGGGCCCTCCCGGGCAAGGACGGATGGGTCTCGCTGTACCTGGCGGACGCGGCCCCCCTGCTCCTGCCCCCGCCGCACCCCCTGGAGACCGGCCCGCTCCACCAGGCGGTCCTGGACTCCCTCGCCGGGGGGTACGGGCTGTTCTTCCGCCAGATCACCGACTCCGTGCGGGCGGGCCACCCCGAGGCGTCGGACCTGGCGCTGTCCGAGGCGCTGTGGGACCTGGCCTGGTCGGGCCGGCTCACGAACGACACCCTGGCCCCGCTGCGCTCCCTGCTCGGTTCGGGCCGCACGGCGGGCGCGACGGCCCACCGGGCCCGTCGGACGGTCCCCCGCGGCCGCTACGGCACCCTGAGCGCCACCGTGTCCCGTACCGGCCCGCCGACCGTGTCGGGCCGCTGGTCCCTCCTGCCCGTCCCGGCCCCGGACCCCACCCACCGCGCCCACGCCCTGGCCCGTACGCTGCTGGACCGCCACGGCGTCGTCACGCGCGGGGCGGTGGCGGCGGAGGGCGTGGAGGGCGGCTTCAGCGCCGTCTACCGCATCCTGTCGGCCTTCGAGGACAGCGGCCAGGCGCGCCGGGGGTACGTGGTGGAGGGCCTGGGAGCCGCGCAGTTCGCGATGGACGGCGCGGTGGACCGGCTCCGGGCGGCCGAGCGCACCCCGCCCCCGCTGGCGGCGGTGGTCCTGGCCGCGGCGGACCCCGCGAACGCGTACGGCGCGGCCCTGCCCTGGCCGGAGCCCCCGGAGGGGGCCACCCACAAGCCCGGCCGCAAGGCGGGCTCGCTGGTGGTGCTGGTCGACGGCGAACTCACCCTGTACCTGGAGCGCGGCGGCAAGACCCTCCTCGCCTGGCCCCCGCCGGAGGACCCCCGCCTCACGTCGGCGGTCGGCGCCCTGGCCGGCGCAGCCCGCGCGGGCACCGTCCCGGCCCTGACGGTGGAGCGCGTCAACGCGGCCGCCTCCCTGACGTCCCCGTACGGCCCGCCCCTGGAAGCCTCCGGCTTCCACGCCACCCCCCGGGGCCTGCGCCTGCGCACCTGACGGCCACGGGGCCACACGGCCCACCGGAACCCGCATCCGGCCCTACGGCCCAGACCAACGGCAAGGTCGAACGCCTCACCCGCACCCTGCTGGAGGAGTGGGCCTACCTGCTGCCCCTACACCTCAAACGACGAGCGAACAGCAGCCCTGGCAGGCTTCCTCCACACCTGCAACCAGCACGGCGGTCCACCGGCCCGCAGGCGCCCGGCCCCGGCCGACCGCACCCCGCCCGGAAACGCACCCCCGGCAGACACCGCAACCCCGGACAGGAACCGGCGCCCCGGAAGCCGCACCCCCGGCACAGGAACCCCCACCCCGCACCCCCGGCACAGGAACCACCGCCCCGCACCCTGCCCGCACGCCCCACCCCCGCACAGGGCCCGCCGCCGCGCGACAATGTCCGCATGCCCGAAGGAGACAGCGTCCACCGCGCCGCCGCCCGCCTCCACGCGGCCCTCGCGGGCCGCCCCCTCACCCGCAGCGACCTCCGCGTCCCCCGCTTCGCAACCGCCGACCTCACCGGCCGCACCACGCTCGACGTCACCCCCCGCGGCAAGCACCTCCTCGCACGGTTCGAAGGCGGCCTCACCCTCCACAGCCACCTCCGCATGGACGGCGCCTGGCACGTGTTCCCCGCGGGAGCCCGCTGGCACGGCGGCCCCGACTACGAGGTCCGCGCGGTCCTCGGCACCGCCGAGCACACCGCCGTCGGGTACCGCCTCCCCGTTCTGGAACTGATCCGTACCGCCGACGAGGACCAGGCCGTGGGCCATCTCGGCCCCGACCTCCTCGGCCCTGACTGGGACCCGGCCCGGGCGGCGGCGAACCTCCTCGCTGCCCCCGACCGCCCGCTCGGCGAGGCCCTCCTCGACCAGCGCAACCTCGCCGGGATCGGCAACATCTACAAATCCGAGCTCTGTTTCCTGGCCCAGGCGACCCCCTGGACCCCCGTCGGCGCCCTCCCCGACCCCCCGGCGACCCTGCCGCGCATCGCCGCCGCCGCCCAGCGCCTCCTCGCCGCGAACATCGGCGACCGGGCGAGGGGCCGCCGCAACACCACGGGCATCGGCCGCCCCGGCCCCGACCTCTTCGTGTACGGCCGTGCCCGCCGCCCCTGCCTGCGCTGCGGCGCCCCCGTCCGCGAAGCCGAGCAGGACGGCCGCCCCACGTACTGGTGCCCCAGCTGCCAGGCCGGACCCACCCCATAGTTGACGCCCCGTCAGATCCGGTCGTACGGTCCCCGCATGCCCACACCCGCGCCCGCACCCACTCCGCCCACGCCGCCCACCCCCCACGACCTCACCGGCCGCACCGCCCTGATCACCGGCGCCGCCGGCGGCATCGGCCGCGCCACCGCCCTCGCCCTGGCCGGGGCCGGCGCGCACGTGCACTGCGCCGACCGCGACGAGCCCGGGCTCGCCGAGACAGCCGCCCTCGTCGCCAAGGCCGGCGGCGCCGCCACCGTCCACCCCCTCGACGTCACCGACCGGGCCGCGCTCCGCGCCGCCGTCGCCGCGGCGGGCCCCCTCGACATCGCCGCCGCGATAGCCGGGGTCATGCACACCAGCAGCGTGCTGGAGACGGCCGACGAGGATCTCGACCGGATCCTGGACGTCAACTTCAAGGGCGTCCTGCGTACCTGCCAGGAGGCGGCCCGCTCCATGATCGCCGCGGGCCGCCCCGGTTCGATCGTCACCATGGCCTCCGGCGCCGTGGACGCCGCCCAGCCCGGCCTGCTCTGCTACAGCGCCTCCAAGGCCGCGGTCGTGCAGCTGACCAAGACCCTCGCCACCGAGGCCGGCCCGTACGGGATCCGGGTCAACGCCGTCGCTCCCGGCTGGATCCGCACCCCGATGACCGGCCGCCACAGCCCCGAGGTCCAGGAGCAGACCGAGGCGATGATGATCCGGATGTCCCCGCTGCGCCGGGTCGGCGAGCCCGAGGACGTCGCCCAGGCCGTGCTCTACCTGACCTCCGACGCCTCGTCCTTCATGACGGGCCAGATTCTTCGCCCGAACGGCGGAGTCGTGATGCCCTGGTAGCGGCTCCCCCGCCACCCGCGCCGGTCCGCGCCTCGCCCCCGCCGGCCATACCGTGCGCCCCGGTTACGCCCACTGCGGCGGCCGCAGCCGCCCCGGAAGCCCCGGCGGCCTGCCGGGCCTTCCGTACCGGGCCCGGCACGCAGTGCACCGGCAGGAGCCCCAGCCCCCACCCGCCCACCGCCACCGCGCCCTCCACGGGCCCCGCCTCGGCGGGTGCGAAGACGAGGCGCAGCACGGCCCACCACCACAGCACGCCCACCGTCAGCGCGAGGGCCTGAGCGACGGATGTGCGCAGCGACCGCCGCACGGCTACCTCCCAGGGGCCGGGACCCGGACTCCCCATCCTCCCGCACCCCCTTCGCCCCCGCACCCAGAACGGCACGGAGCCCCGGCCGGTGCTCGACGCACCGGCCGGGGCTCCGGCCACACTCATACGTTCACGTGCTCGCTCACGCGGCTACGACATTCACCGCTTCCGCAGGCGCCTTGATGGTCACCCGCTCCGGTCCACCCGTGACCGAAGCCATGGAGACCGAATTGAGCATCGGGCGGACCGGTACGCTCACCGGTTCGCTTGCCGCGGCCGACTGTGCCAGCTCGGCCAGCGACAGTTCGTCGCTGACTTCGCGCATCAGCTCGGACATCCGTACGTCCAACGCGTCGCAGATCGCGGAGAGCAACTCGGAGGATGCCTCCTTCTGCCCCCGCTCCACCTCGGAAAGATAGCCGAGCGAAACTCGGGCCGACGAGGAGACTTCGCGCAGAGTACGGCCCTGGCGCTGGCGCTGCCGACGCAGCACGTCACCCAGCAGGCGACGGAGCAGAATCATCGGTGGCTCCCTCCTCTGACCGTGTAGCCGCATCCTTCACGCCCCACCGTACCGCCTCGCGCCGCGGCCGTGCGGGGAGCGATGTCGTGTTCACTCAGGGCTGCAAACATCAAATCCCCCCGTTCTGTTCCGTATCCTGCCTCCGCGCATTGTCGCGGAGTTGGCTTGAGAGGAGTTCGAGCACTGTGCGTGCACTCTCCCTACGAATTTCCGTACGGGAGCCGTTCAACCACAGCCGGGCCGTTTTCCTGCCCTCCGGGCCCGAGACGGAGACGAAAACGGTGCCCACCGGTTGCCCGTCCTGCGGGTCCGGACCGGCCACCCCGGTGGTCGCGATTCCCCAGGAAGCGCCCATGACCCGCCGCACCCCGGCCGCCATCTCCTCGGCGACCTGCGCGTTCACCGCGCCTTCTGCTTCGAGCAGCCCGGCGTCCACGCCCAGGACCCGGTGCTTGAGTTCCGTGGCGTACGCCGTCACGGAACCGCGGAAGGACCGGGAGGCGCCCGGGACGGCCGTGAGCTCGGCCGCGACCATGCCGCCGGTCAGCGATTCCGCCACGGCGAGCGTCTGGTCACTCTCCGCGAGCAGCCGCAGCACCTCCGCGGCCACCCCGGCCCCGGCAGTCCCCCGGACCGCGCCGTCCGACAGGGGGGAAAGTTCCCCCGCCGAGTGCGTCACCGCGCGGCCCGCTCCGCGGCGATGCCCGCCCGGCGCAGGACGAGGGCCTGGCGGATGTAATCCAAACCGGTGACGACGGTCAGCACGACGGCGAGCGCCATCATCCAGAAGCGCAGGGTCGCCAGCGGTCCGGTCAGCGCGAGGACGTACATGCCCACGGCCGTGCCCTGGGCCAGGGTCTTCATCTTGCCGCCGCGGCTGGCCGGAATCACTCCGTGCCGGATCACCCAGAAGCGCAGCAGCGTGATCCCGAGCTCCCGTCCGAGGATCACCCCGGTCACCCACCAGGGCAGGTCGCCGAGCCAGGAGAGGCAGATCAGCGCGGACCCCATGATCGCCTTGTCGGCGATCGGGTCGGCGATCTTGCCGAAGTCCGTGACCAGGTTGTACGTACGGGCCAGGTGTCCGTCGAAGATGTCCGTGATCATGGCGACGGCGAACGCCGCCCACGCCCACGCCCGCCAGACGGGGTCGTACCCGCCGTCGGCGAGCAGCAGCATGACGAATCCCGGCACCAGTACGAGCCGGATCATCGTCAGGATGTTGGCGATGTTCCACAGGCTGGCCTGATTGACGGCCGCAGTCCCGAGCTGTGCGCCGGGCACGGGCCGGCGGCCGGTCCCGCCCGCCGCAGGTGCCGGGACTCCGGTCATCCGGCCGCCTCCTCGAACTCCAGGCCCAGGGGCTCGGCCACCAGGTCCACGCCCAGGGTGCCGACCACCTTCGCCGTGACGATGCGCCCGGGGACCAGGCCGGCGCCGTCCGTGAAGACGACCTGCCCGTCGGTCTCGGGAGCCTGGTGGGCGGCGCGTCCGTAGGCGCCCTCGCCCTCCTCCGCCTCGTCGAGCGGCACGACCGTCTCGACGAGTACCTCCAGGGTCTCCCCGATCCGCTCTTCCGCGCGCTGCGAGGTGAGCTCCTCGGCGAGGCGCTGCATGTGGGCGAGGCGCTCGGCGATGGTCTCGGCGTCGAGCTTGTTCTCGTAGGTGACGGCTTCGGTGCCGTCCTCGTCGGAGTAGCCGAAGACGCCGATGGCGTCGAGCCGCGCGTGGGTGAGGAAACGCTCCAGCTCGGCGAAGTCCGACTCCTTCTCGCCGGGGAAGCCGACGATGAAGTTGGACCGGACGCCGGCCTGCGGGGCCTTGGTGCGGATGGTGTCCAGCAGCTCCAGGAACCGGTCGGTGTCACCGAAGCGGCGCATGGCGCGCAGCACGTCGGGGGCCGAGTGCTGGAAGGACAGGTCGAAGTACGGGACGACCTTGGGGGTCGAGGTCAGCACGTCGATCAGGCCGGGCCGCATCTCGGCGGGCTGCAGGTAGCTGACGCGGACGCGCTCGATGCCGTCCACCGCGGCGAGCTCCGGCAGCAGGGTCTCAAGCAGGCGGATGTCGCCGAGGTCCTTGCCGTACGAGGTGTTGTTCTCGGAGACCAGCATGACCTCCTTGACGCCCTGCTCGGCCAGCCAGCGGGTCTCGCCCAGTACGTCGCTGGGGCGGCGGGAGATGAAGGAGCCGCGGAAGGACGGGATGGCGCAGAAGGAGCAGCGCCGGTCGCAGCCGGAGGCGAGCTTCACCGAGGCGACGGGGCTCTTGTCCAGACGGCGGCGCAGGGGCGCGCGCGGCCCGGATGCGGGCGCGAGGCCGTCGGGGAGGTCGGCCGGCGCGGGGGCGGGCTCCTGGGCGTGGCCGGGGAGGGCGACCGCGGTGTCCTGGCGCTCCGCGGGGCTGATCGGCAGCAGCTTGCGCCGGTCGCGCGGGGTGTGGGAGGCGTGGATGCCGCCGTTGAGGATGGTCTGCAGGCGGTCGGAGATGTCGGCGTAGTCGTCGAAGCCGAGCACGCCGTCCGCCTCGGGGAGCGCTTCGGCGAGTTCCTTGCCGTAGCGCTCGGCCATACAGCCGACGGCGACGACGGCCTGCGTCCTGCCCTGATCCTTGAGATCGTTGGCTTCCAGCAGGGCGTCTACGGAGTCCTTCTTGGCGGCTTCGACGAAGCCGCAGGTGTTGACGACGGCTACGTCCGCGTTCGCGGCGTCCTCGACGAGCTCCCAGCCATCCGCCGCCAAGCGGCCTGCGAGCTCCTCCGAGTCCACCTCGTTACGGGCGCAGCCAAGAGTGACAAGGGCGACGGTACGGCGTTCGGGCATGGACTCAAGACTACTTCGTCCCGGCGGCGGCCCCCGCCCACTCCCCCACGACGAGATCCCCGGAGTGCGGCGCAGCACTCCGGGGATCTCGGACCGAACGTTCCGCCTCGGGGCGGCCCTGGTCAGCCCGCCTGCGGCTGACCCGGGGAGGGGTCTTCCTTGGTGTAGGTGAGACGTTCCACCTGGCCGGGCTGGAAGTCGTCCTTGATCTCCTTGCCGTTCACGAAGATCTTCACGGCCCCGGCGTCGCCGAGCACGAGGTCGACGGACTCCTTGTCGGTGAACGTCTTGGACTCGCCCTGGGTGAGGGTGCCGTCGAAGAGGAGACGGCCGCTGTGGTCCTTCGCGGAGATCCAGCTCTCGCCCGTGTCCGCCGTCAGGACGACCGTGACGAGGTCCTTGGGCGCGGCGGCGATGGCACTGTCCGAGGGCACCGGCGTCGGCGCCTTCGGGCTCGGGGAGACTTGCGGGGGCTGGGGCGCCGGCTGCTTGCCGCCGGACTGCTTGGGTGCGGGCTGCGGGGCGGCGGAACCTTCCGCCACCGGCTGCTTGGCCTTGTCGTCGCCGCCGCCGAAGGCGGTGAACCCGACGAAGCCGATCACGGCGACGATGGCGGCGACCATGGCGGCGGTCCAGTTGGGCCGCTGCCTCTCGGGGCGGATGCGCTCGGCTTCGAACATCGGCGCGGCGGGGGTGGGTGCCGGCCGGCCGCCGTGGGCCGCGTCGTAGCTGTCGATCAGGGGTGCCGGATCGAGGTGGACGGCGCGGGCGAGCGTACGGATGTGACCGCGGGCGTATACGTCGCCGCCGCAGCGCGTGAAGTCGTCCTCTTCGATCGCGTGCACGATCGGGATGCGCACGCGGGTGGTGGAGCTGACCTCGTCGACGGTGAGCCCGGCGGCGATCCGGGCCTGCTTGAGGGCCGTCCCGATGGACGGTCCTTCGACGGAGCGTTCGACGATGCGGTCGTCGGACCGGTCGTCGGACCGGTCGTCGGACCGGTCGTCGGTCGAAGGACGCTCGTCTTCGGGGGAGTTGGAGTTGCCGATGGACACGAGGGCGCCTTTCGAGCGTGTAGCCACCTGCTGGAAGTCCAGTCTAGGGGGGTGACGAAAGGGTGGAGCAACCGGAGGGTGCACTTCCTACGCCATCCGAATGGCGAAGGAAGATCCGTTTCCGGCGCGGCGGCCCTGCGCCGTGCACGTGGCCGTGCGCGCGGTGCCGCCACCTCCGTTCAACTTGACGCGCGCCCGGGGGAAACGGTTGCTCGCCGATCCCTTACGGGTGAGCCTCCCCGCGGATGACCGCGAGCAGTCCGTCCAGCTCGTCGGCCTTGAGCAGCACGTCCCGGGCCTTGGAGCCCTCGCTCGGGCCGACGATCCCGCGGGACTCCATCAGGTCCATGAGCCGTCCGGCCTTGGCGAAGCCCACCCGCAGCTTGCGCTGGAGCATCGAGGTGGAGCCGAACTGCGTGGTGACCACCAGCTCCGCCGCCTGGCACAGCAGGTCCAGGTCGTCGCCGATGTCCTCGTCGATCTCCTTCTTCTGCTTCTGCCCGACCGTGACGTCGTCCCGGAAGACGGGCGCCATCTGGTCCTTGCAGTGCTGGACGATCCCGGCGATCTCGTCCTCGGTGACGAAGGCGCCCTGGAGGCGGACCGGCTTGTTGGCCCCCATCGGCAGGAACAGCCCGTCGCCCTTGCCGATCAGCTTCTCGGCGCCCGGCTGGTCCAGGATGACCCGGCTGTCGGCGAGGGAGGAGGTGGCGAAGGCGAGCCGCGAGGGCACGTTCGCCTTGATCAGGCCGGTGACCACGTCCACCGAGGGCCGCTGCGTGGCGAGCACCAGGTGGATGCCGGCCGCGCGGGCCAGCTGCGTGATCCGGACGATGGAGTCCTCGACGTCGCGCGGGGCCACCATCATCAGGTCCGCGAGCTCGTCGACGATCACCAGCAGGTACGGGTACGGGCTCAGCTCGCGCTCGCTGCCCGGCGGCAGTTTGATCTTGCCGTCCCGGATGGCCTGGTTGAAGTCGTCGATGTGCCGGTAGCCGAAGGCGGCCAGGTCGTCGTAGCGCAGGTCCATCTCGCGCACGACCCACTGGAGCGCCTCGGCGGCCCGCTTGGGGTTGGTGATGATCGGCGTGATCAGGTGCGGGATGCCCTCGTACGCCGTCAGTTCGACGCGCTTGGGGTCCACCAGCACCATCCGGACGTCCTCCGGGGTCGCGCGGACCATCACGGAGGTGATCAGGCAGTTGATGCAGGAGGACTTTCCGGAGCCGGTGGCGCCGGCCACCAGCACGTGCGGCATCTTCGCGAGGTTGGCCATGACGTAGCCGCCCTCGACGTCCTTGCCGAGCGCGACGAGCATCGGGTGGTCGTCCTCGGCCGCGTCCGCCAGGCGCAGCACGTCGCCGAGGTTGACCATCTCGCGGTCGGTGTTCGGGATCTCGATGCCGACCGCCGACTTGCCGGGGATCGGGCTGATGATCCGGACGTCCGGGGAGGCCACCGCGTAGGCGATGTTCTTCGCCAGCGCCGTGATCCGCTCGACCTTCACGGCCGCGCCGAGGGTCACCTCGTAGCGGGTGACCGTCGGGCCCCGGGTGAAGCCGGTGACCTTCGCGTCGACCTTGAACTCGGTGAACACGTTCGTCAGGGAGCCGACGACGGCGTCGTTCGCGGCGCTGCGCGTCTTGCCGGGGCCACCGCGCTCCAGCAGGTCCAGCGACGGCAGCGAGTACGTGATGTCCCCGCGCAGCTGGAGCTGCTCGGCGCGCGGCGGCAGCGGCTGGCTCTTCTCCGGCGCGGCCTTGGTCAGGTCGGGCACCGCCAGCGTCCCGGACACCGCGGCGGTGGTGTCGTGCGGCTCCTCGGCCGACGGCGCGGCGGGGGCAGTTGCGGGGGCGGCCGGTACGGGGCGCTGCGCGCGCGCCGGCGGCACCGGCGCGGTCGGCTCCGCGCCCTCCCGCTCGGGGCTGATCCCCTGGGTCAGGTCGGCGACGAGCGGCGACGGCGGCAGCCCGCCGTACACGGCACCGTCCAGCGCGGCGGCGGCCGCGGCGGCCACGTCGACGGCGTCCATCTCGCGGTCCATGGCCGGCCGGGCCGAGGTCCGCCGCGGGCGGCGGCGCCGGGCGAGCGCCTCCCCCTCGGCGGCGTCGGCCGGGTCGCCGGACAGCGCGTCGGCGCCCCCGCGGGCCCGCCACCGCTCCGGGTCGTGCCGTTCGCCGGGGGCGGCGCCGGCCTCCCGGTCCCCGTAGTCCTCGTCGTACTCGTTCGGCGCGATGATCCCGAGCCGGATGCCGAGCCGCCGCAGCCGCTGCGGGATCGCGTTGACCGGGGTCGCGGTGACCACCAGCAGTCCGAAGACCGTCAGCAGCACCAGCATGGGCACGGCGAGCGGGGCGCCCATCGTGAAGATCAGCGGCTTGGAGGCGCCCCAGCCGATGAGCCCGCCCGCGTCCTGCATGGCGGTGGTGCCCTCGTCGCGGCCGGGCGCCCCGCAGGCGATGTGGACCAGGCCCAGGACGCCGACGGCGAGCGCGGACAGCCCGATGCCGATGCGCCCGTTGGCGTCGGCCTGCTCGGGGTGGCGGATGAAGCGCACCGCCATGACCCCGAGCAGGATCGGCACGAGCAGGTCGAGCCGCCCGAAGGCCCCGGTGACCAGCATGGTGACCAGGTCCCCGACGGGACCGCTCAGGTTCGACCAGGTTCCGGCGGCCACGATCAGCGCGAGGGCCAGCAGCAGCAGCGCCAGGCCGTCCTTGCGGTGGGCCGGGTCCAGGTTCTTGGCGCCCTGGCCGATGCCGCGGAAGACCGCGCCGACCGCGTGCGCGCAGCCGAGCCAGACGGCGCGCACCAGCCGCACCACACCGCCGGTCGGGGAGGGCGCGGGCTTGGCCGCGACCTTCTTGACCGGGGCGCGCCGGGCGGCCGCGGCCTTCTTCGCGGGAGGCTTGCGCGCGGGAGCCGCTTTCTTCGCCGGCGCCGTCGTACGGCCGGTGCGGCCCTTCGCGGTGCTCGGGGAACCCTTACCGGACGTACGTGAGGCCATGGGGCCGAGGTTACCGGTGTGCACGCCGGTGGACACGCGTGCCCACCCCTTCACCCGTTCGTGTCGCCCGCACCGGCGGCGCTTTGACGCGCCGCCAGACCTGACGCCCGCCCAGTACGCGTCCCGGCCGGGCTCCTTCGCCGGACGGCGGCCGGAAGCCGAGGACGAAGCCCGGCGGCCGAAAGCGGGGGACGAAGCCCGGCGGCCGCACGGCCGCGGTGCGCCCCGCGGCGGCGGAGCCGGTCGTCCGGTTCAGCCCTGGGCGGGCAGCATCGCTCCGCCGCCGGTTCCGGGCTCCAGGGCGTCGAGCGCCCGTCGCAGCCCGGTCAGTTTGCGCTCCAGGTGGGCGGCGGTCGCCACCACCGCGGCGTCGGCCGAGTCCTCGCCGAGCTGCTTGGTCAGCGCCTCCGCCTGCTCCTCGACCGCCGCGAGCCGCGCGGACAGCTCGGCCAGCAGTCCGGCGGTCTCCTTGCTGGCGTCCACGCCGTTGGAGTTGCCGCCCTCCAGCTGGAGCCGCAGCAGCGCCGCCTGCTCGCGCAGTTGGCAGTTCTTCGTGTACAGCTCGACGAAGACCGACACCTTGGCCCGCAGCACCCACGGGTCGAAGGGCTTGGAGATGTAGTCCACCGCACCCGCCGCGTACCCGCGGAACGTGTGGTGCGGACCGTGGTTGATCGCGGTGAGGAAGATGATCGGGATGTCCCGGGTCCGCTCCCGCCGCTTGATGTGCGCGGCCGTCTCGAATCCGTCCATCCCCGGCATCTGCACATCCAGCAGGATGACCGCGAAATCGTCCGTCAGCAGCGCCTTGAGCGCTTCCTCCCCCGACGACGCCCGGACCAGTGTCTGATCGAGCGCGGAGAGGATGGCCTCCAGCGCCAGCAGATTCTCCGGCCGGTCATCGACCAGGAGGATCTTGGCCTTCTGCACCATGCCCTGTCCTCCTCGCCCCGGCATGGGGCCTCCCCGGCTCCTGGCTCCGGCCTGTGCGCCGGGCCCCGCCCCAGAGGACGGCATCCTTGCGCCGTCCGTCCTTGTGCCGGTCATCGTAGCCCCAGTCCCGAGATCGCCACACCCTGTCACCAAGATGTCACTGTGCACGAAACGGAAACGCGGCGGGGTACCAGAAGGTTCCCCGCCCGCCGTCCGCCCCACGCGCCTCCGGCCGCTTCGCGGCGGCCCTTGCCCTGCGTATGCCCGCCCCGCGTCACTTTCCCCGCATCCACTGCTCCATCACCGACAACAGGAAATCGGGGTCGACGGGCTTGGTGACGTAGTCGGACGCCCCGGAGTCGATCGCCTTCTCCCGGTCGCCCTTCATCGCCTTGGCCGTCAGCGCGATGATCGGCAGCCCCGCGAACTGCGGCATCCGCCGGATCGCCGACGTCGTCGCGTACCCGTCCATCTCGGGCATCATGATGTCCATCAGGACGACCGTCACATCGTCGTGCTGCTCCAGGACCTCGATGCCCTCCCGGCCGTTCTCCGCGTACAGCACGGACAGCCCGTGCTGCTCCAGCACGCTGGTGAGCGCGAACACGTTGCGTACGTCGTCGTCCACGATGAGCACCCGCTCGCCCCGGAAGTCGTACTTCCGCGGCACCACCGGCAGTTCTTCCTCCGCGTCTGCCCAGCCGTCCGCGGCGCCCACCGCGCCGGGCTGCCCCGGCACGGCCGTACGCGACTCCTGGTCGCTCGCCGCCTTGCGCCGCCGCCGGAACAGCGCGGCCGGACCGCCGCCCTGCCCCGCCTGCTCGGCGGCCGGCCGTGAGGCCCGTACCGGCTGGGCCTGCACCGGCGCCGCGGGCGCCGCCGCGACCTGCGGAAGCTCCGGCCTCGGCTCGTCCGCCGGCCTGCGGTACAGCTCGCCGCGCGCCCCGCCGGGCGTGGGCGGCGCGTACCCCTGCGGGGGCAGCTCACTCGGGTGCAGCGGCAGGTACAGCGTGAAGGTGGACCCGCGGCCCGGCTCGCTCGCCGCGTGGATCTCGCCGCCCAGCAGGCGGGCGATCTCCCGGCTGATGGACAGCCCGAGACCCGTACCGCCGTACTTGCGGCTCGTCGTCCCGTCGGCCTGCTTGAACGCCTCGAAGATCACCAGCATCTTGCTCGCCGCGATCCCGATCCCGGTGTCCGTCACCGAGAAGGCGATCAGGTCCCCGTCCGCCTCGCGCAGCGACCCGGCTTCCAGCAACTGCTCCCGGATCGCCGTCGGAACATCCGCCCCGGCGGGCCGGATCACCAGCTCCACCGCCCCGGTGTCGGTGAACTTCACCGCGTTCGACAGCAGGTTGCGCAGCACCTGGAGCAGCCGCTGCTCGTCGGTGTGCAGGGTGGCGGGCAGCTCCGGGGAGACCCGTACCGAGAAGTCGAGCCCCTTCTCCGCGGTCAGCGGCCGGAAGGTGGCCTCCACGTAGTCCACGAGCTGGACCAGCGCGATCCGCGTCGGCGAGACGTCCATCTTGCCCGCCTCGACCTTCGACAGGTCGAGGATGTCGTTGATCAGCTGCAGCAGGTCCGAACCGGCCCCGTGGATGGTCTCGGCGAACTCCACCTGCTTCGGCGACAGGTTCTCCTCCGCGTTGTCGGCGAGCAGCTTGGCCAGGATCAGCAGCGAGTTGAGCGGGGTCCGCAGCTCGTGCGACATGTTCGCCAGGAACTCGCTCTTGTAGCGCATCGAGACCGCGAGCTGCTCGGCCCGCTCCTCCAGGACCTGCCGGGCCTCCTCGATCTCGGTGTTCTTCACCTCGATGTCCCGGTTCTGCTGGGCCAGCAGCTCGGCCTTCTCCTCCAGCTCCGCGTTGGCGGCCTGGAGGGCCTTCTGCCGGTTCTCCAGCTCGTCGGAGCGCTCCCGCAGCTGCTCGGTCATCTCCTGCGACTGCTTCAGCAGCATCTCCGTCTTGGAGTTCACGCTGATGGTGTTGACGCTCGTGCCGATCATCTCGGCGATCTGGCTGAGGAAGTCCTTCTGGATCTGCGTGAACGGAGTGAAGGACGCCAGCTCGATGACGCCGAGCACCTTCCCCTCGAAGAGCACCGGAAGCACGATCACGTGCGCCGGCGGCGCCTCGCCGAGCCCCGAAGAGATCCGCAGGTAGCCGGGCGGGGTGTTCTCGACGAGGATCGTCCGCTTCTCCTCGGCGACGGTCCCGATCAGCCCCTCCCCCGGCCGGAAGGAGGTCGGCATCTGACCCCCGGCGTACGCGTAGCTCCCGCGCATCCGCAGCTCGTACGAACCGTCCGCGCCGCCCTCCGTCCCGATCGCCGTGGTCCCGCCGACCGGCAGCGCCAGGAAGAAGGCGCCGTGCTGCGCCGAGACCACCGGGGTGAGCTCGCTCATGATCAGCTTGGCCACGTCGTCCAGCTCCCGGCGCCCCTGCATCAGGGCCGAGATCCGGGCGAGGTTGCCCTTGAGCCAGTCCTGCTCCTTGTTGGCGAGGGTGGTGTCGCGGAGGTTGACGATCATCGTATTGATGTTGTCCTGGAGGACCTGGATCTCCCCCGCCGCGTCCACGTCGACCTTCAGGCTGAGGTCGCCGCGGGTCACCGCGGTGGCCACGGCCGCGATCGCGCGGACCTGCCGGGTGAGGTTGCCGGCCATCTCGTTCACGGACTCGGTGAGGTCCCGCCACGTGCCGTCGACGTCCCGGACGCGGGCCTGGCCGCCGAGGATCCCCTCCGTGCCCACCTCACGGGCGACCCGGGTGACCTGGTCGGCGAAGGAGGACAGCTGGTCGACCATCGTGTTGATGGTCGTCTTGAGCTCCAGGATCTCGCCCCGGGCGTCGATGTCGATCTTCTTGGTCATGTCGCCCTTGGCGATGGCGGTCGTGACCATGGCGATCTGCCGCACCTGACCGGTGAGGTTGGAGGCCATGAAGTTCACCGAGTCGGTGAGGTCCTTCCACGTCCCCGATACGCCGGGCACGTGCGCCTGACCGCCGAGGCGGCCCTCCGTGCCCACCTCGCGGGCCACGCGCGTGACCTCGTCCGCGAACGACGACAGGGTCTTCACCATCGTGTTCACGGTGTCCGCCAGCTGGGCGACCTCGCCCCGCGCCTCGACGGTGACCTTCTTCGTCAGGTCGCCGTTGGCCACCGCCGCCGAGACCTGCGCGATCCCGCGCACCTGGGCCGTCAGGTTCCCGGCCATGGTGTTGACGTTGTCGCTGAGGTCCTTCCAGATGCCGGTGACCCCGCGCACCCTGGCCTGGCCGCCGAGGATGCCCTCGGTGCCCACCTCGCGGGCCACCCGGGTCACCTGCTCAGCGAACGAGGACAGCTGGTCCACCATCGTGTTCACGGTGGTCACCAGCTCGAGGATCTCGCCCTTCGCGTCGACGGTGATCTTCTTCGACAGGTCGCCCATGGCGACCGCCGTGGTGACCTCGGCGATGTTGCGGACCTGCGAGGTCAGATTGTTGGCCATGAAGTTGACGGACTGCGTGAGGTCCTTCCAGGTGCCGGAGACGCCCTTCACCTCGGCCTGCCCGCCCAGGATGCCCTCGGTGCCGACCTCCCGGGCCACCCGGGTCACCTGCTCCGCGAAGTTCGACAGCTGGTCGACCATCGTGTTCAGGGTGTTCTTCAGCTCCAGGATCTCGCCCCGGGCGTCCACGTCGATCTTCTGCGACAGGTCACCGCGCGCCACCGCCGTGGCGACCTGGGCGATGTTGCGGACCTGCGAGGTCAGGTTCCCGGCCATGCCGTTCACCGAGTCCGTCAGGTCCCGCCACACGCCGGCCACGCCGGGCACCTGGGCCTGGCCGCCGAGGCGGCCCTCCGTACCCACGTCCCGGGCGACCCGGGTCACCTGCTCCGCGAAGGCCGAGAGCTGGTCGACCATCGTGTTGATGGTGTTCTTCAGCTCCAGGATCTCGCCCCGGGCGTCCACGTCGATCTTCTGCGACAGGTCACCGCGCGCCACCGCCGTGGTCACCTGGGCGATCTGACGGACCTGCGAGGTCAGGTTCCCGGCCATGAAGTTGACCGAGTCGGTCAGCTCCTTCCAGGTACCGGACACCCCCTCCACCCGGGCCTGGCCGCCGAGGCGGCCCTCCGTACCCACGTCCCGGGCCATCCGCGTGACCTGGTCGGCGAAGGAGGACAGCTGGTCGACCATCGTGTTCACGGTGTTCTTCAGCTGGAGCATCTCGCCGGAGACGTCCACGGTGACCTTCTGCGACAGGTCGCCGTTGGCCACCGCCGTCGTCACCTGCGCGATGTTGCGCACCTGACCGGTCAGGTTGCGGAAGGCGGTGTTGACCGAGTCGGTGAGGTCCTTCCACGTCCCCGCGGCCCCCGGCACCTGCGCCTGCCCGCCCAGTTCGCCCTCGACGCCGACCTCGCGGGCCACGCGCGTCACCTCGGCGCCGAAGGACTGGAGCTGGTCCACCATCGTGTTGACGGTGTTCTTCAGCTCCAGCATCTCGCCGGCCACGTTGACGGTGACCTTCTGCGACAGGTCGCCGTTGGCCACCGCCGTCGTGACCTGGGCGATGTCCCGCACCTGGGTGGTGAGGTTGCGGAAGACCGTGTTCACCGAGTCGGTGAGGTCCTTCCACGTGCCGGCGGCCCCGGGCACCTGCGCCTGCCCGCCGAGCAGGCCCTTCGCACCGACCTCGCTGGCCACGCGGGTGACCTCGTCGGCGAAGGTCCGCAGCGTCTCGGTCATCTGGTTGATCGTTTCGGCCAGCTGCGCCACCTCGCCGCGCGCGCTCACCCGGACCTTCTGCGACAGGTCGCCGTTCGCGACCGCCGTCGTCACCTGCGCGATCCCGCGCACCTGGGCCGTCAGGTTCCCGGCCATGGTGTTGACCGAATCGGTCAGGTCCTTCCAGACGCCCGCGACCCCGGGCACCTTCGCCTGGCCGCCTAGCTCGCCCTCCGTACCGACCTCGCGGGCGACGCGCGTCACCTCGGAGGAGAAGGAGGACAGCTGGTCCACCATCGTGTTGACGGTGTTCTTCAGCTGGAGCATCTCGCCGGCCACGTGCACGGTGACCTTGCGCGACAGATCGCCCTTCGCCACCGCCGTCGTGACGAGAGCAATGTCACGCACCTGGGCGGTGAGCCGGTACGCCATCGTGTTGACGGAGTCGGTCAGGTCCTTCCAGGAACCCGACATCCCGCGGACCTGGGCCTGCCCGCCCAGCTTGCCCTCGGTACCGACCTCCAGCGCCACGCGCGTCACCTCGTCGGTGAACGCGGACAGCTGGTCGACCAGGTTGTTGACCGTACGGCCGACCTTCAGGAACTCCCCGCGCAGCGGGTGCCCGGCCCCCTCGGCGGCCTGCGTCCGCAGGTCCATCCGCTGGTCCAGATCGCCCTCGGCGACCGCGGACAGCACCCGGCCCACCTCGGACACCGGGCGGGCGAGGTCGTCGACCAGCTGGTTGGAGGCGTCGATCGCGGACGCCCAGGAGCCCTCGCAGGCGCCTGTTTCCAGCCGTTCGCTCAGCTTGCCCTCACGGCCCACCATCCGCCTGACGCGGGACAGTTCCCCGGTGAGGTGCAGGTTCCGGTCGGCGACCTCGTTGTAGACGGCGGCGATCTCCGCCATCACGCCGTCGCCGGACACCGTCAGCCGCTTGCGGAAGTTCCCGTCCCGCATCGACACCAGGGCCGTGAGCAGCCGGTTCAGGGCGGCGGTATCGACCTCCGTCGTGCCACTGCGCCGGGAACGTCCGCCCTTCGGCCGCGTTCCCGTACGCCGCACCGCTGCGCCAGACTCCACCGTGTCCCTCCCGAAAGGGTCGACCACTGTTCCACCGGACACCGGACTCCTCGCGAGCCGGCTCTCCAAGCCTGCCCAGTGTTTCACCCTGGCCGAACCCGGCCATAACACTTCGGCACCATCGCACACCGGCCGTACCCTGCGGGTGGATTCCCCGACGACGGCACCATGCCGACCGCGAAGGTAAGTAACCTGGCACCCGATGTCCAACCGCGTCGAAGGAGACTCGTGATCACGGCACGGGCGGCTGCCAGTTTCGACCCCCTCGGGCGTTCGGTCGCCGCAGCCCGCGCGTTCGTCCGCGACACCCTGCACGGCTGGGGCTTCGCGGACATCGTCGACGACGCGGTGGTGCTCACGAGCGAGCTCGTCACCAACGCCGTGGTCCACGCCGGAACCCGGGCCGAGGTCCTGTGCCTGCGCGCGGAGGACGGCGTACGGGTCGAGGTCGCCGACCGGTACCCGGAGCGGGAGCTGCCGCTCCAGCACCCCGGTGAGCGCCCGTACGCCGACCCCGACCGCGAGAACGGCCGCGGGCTCATGCTCTGCGCCGCGCTGGCCACCCGCTGGGGCGTCGAGTACACGGCCACGCACAAGCACGTGTGGTTCCGCATCGACCTCCCGGACCGGCCGGTCGGTACCCGCTCCGCGGGGCCCGTCATCCCGGACCAGATGCTCCCGCTCGCCGACAGCCGGGTCCGCGTCGCCGTCCTGCAGATCGACGGCGACGACGCGGTCTCCGCCTGGAACGAGGACGCCGAGCACATCTTCGGCCATCCCTCCGAGAAGGCCGTGGGACGCCCGCTCGCCGAGCTCGCCGCCTGGCCGCAGACCCCCGGCACCGGCACCGGCATCGCCGAGGCCCTGCGCCTGTCCCGCTGGGAGGGCAGCTACGGCATCCGCGGCGCCGACGGACGCGTCATCCCCGTCTACGCCTCCCACCTGCGGGTCCGCGACGCCCACGGTGAGCCGTCCATCGTCTGCCTCCTCGTCCACGACGACGAGCGCGCTCTCCTCCAGACCCCCGCACGGATCCCGGGCGCCGACAGCGGCCAGCTCACCGAGCCGCGTCCCGCGGACCCCTTCGAGGTGTTCATCGGCTCGCCCGCCCCCGACGACCTCGACGGGCTGCTCCAGCGCACCGTCGAACGGGCCCGCGACCTCCTCGACGCCGACGCCGCCTTCCTGCTGCTGGCCACCGACGACGAGACCGAGCTGGAGGTCCGTGCCACGACCGGCCTGCCCTCCACCCGCCAGCGCTTCGCCCGCGTCCCCGTCGAGGCCGGCACCAACCGATACGGCTCGGCACGGATGCCGGCCGTGCACGACGACCTGACGGCCGTCCCCGGGGCCGTACCGCTGCTGGAGTCGACCGGCATGCGCTCGGTCATCACCGTCCCGCTCAAGGTCGAGGGCCGGCTCACCGGCTCCCTCGGCGTCGCGGCGGAGGTCCCGGGCCGCTATTCCAACGAGGAGGCGCTGCGCCTGCAGTTCGCGGCCGACCGCATCGCCCTCGCCGTGGAGTCCGCCCGGCTCGGCGAACTGGAACGCCTGCGCCGCGGCTCCCTCTCCTTCCTCGTCGAGGCCTCCGACCTGCTGGCCGGCACCCTCGACCGGGACCAGACCCTGGCCCTCATGGCCCAGATGACCGTCCCGACGCTCGCCACCTGGTGTGCCGTCTACACGATCGCCGACCAGTCCTCGGACCCGTTCCTCTCCTACGTCCTCCACGAGGACGAGGAGCGCATCGACGGCCTCAAGGAGCTCCTCTCCCGGGTCAGCCCGCCGGAACCGGTCCGCGAGGCCGGCGCCCGCCCCTGGCCCGAGACCGCCCGGGCGGTCGGCGGGGAGACCGTCGTGCTCCCCCTCCTGGCCCGCAACCGCGTGATCGGCCTGCTGACGCTCGGCAAGCCGTCGGAGGAACACTTCCGCCAGGAGATCCTCGAACTCGCCGAAGACCTCTCCCGCCGGGCCGCCCTGGCCCTGGACAACGCCCGCCTGTACTCCGAGCGCACCGCGATCAGCCGCGCGCTCCAGCGCAGTCTGCTGCCGCCCGACTCCCCCGCCATCCCCGGCATGGAGGTCGAGGTCATCTACCGCGCGGCGGGCGAGGGCAACGACGTGGGCGGCGACTTCTACGACGTCTTCCCGATCCGCGACGGCGCGTACGGCTTCGCCATCGGTGACGTCTGCGGTACGGGCCCGGAGGCCGCGGCCGTCACCGGCCTGGCCCGGCACGCCCTGCGCCTCCTGGCCCGCGAGGGCCTCGGCGCCCCGGCGGTCCTGGAGCGGCTGAACGCGGCCATCCTCGAAGAGGGCGCCCGCAGCCGCTTCCTGACCCTGCTGTACGGCGAGCTCCACCCCCAGCCCGACGGCGGCGCTCTCATGAAGGTCGTCTGCGCCGGCCATCCCCTCCCGCTGCGGCTGCGGCCGAACGGCGAGGTCATCCCGGCGGCCGATCCGCAGCCCCTGCTGGGCGTGATCGAGGACCTGGAGCTGTACGAGCAGACCCTCGTCCTGGACCCGGGCGACGTCCTGCTCTGTGTCACGGACGGCGTGACGGAGCGCCGCGAGGGGACCCGCATGCTCGGCGACGACGGCCTGGCGGAGGTCCTCACCACCTGCACGGGCCTCACCGCCGGCGCGGTCGCCTCCCGCGTCCTGCGGGCGGTCGAGCGGTTCGCGGCCGAGCCCGCCTCGGACGACATGGCCATCCTGGTCCTCCGCGTCCCGCAGCCGCGCGAGGGCGAGTAACCCCCACCCACCCCAGGCAGCAAGCCCGTTCGCACGGTCCACGTACGAACGGGCTCCTGCCGGGCCCGTTGGCCGGGGTCGGGAAACGCAAGAAGGCCCCCACCGAATGGTGGGGGCCTTCTTTGTTGGAGCCCTTTAACGGAATCGAACCGTTGACCTTCTCCTTACCATGGAGACGCTCTACCGACTGAGCTAAAAGGGCGGGTTGTTCGGCGGCGTCCTACTCTCCCACAGGGTCCCCCCTGCAGTACCATCGGCGCTGAAAGGCTTAGCTTCCGGGTTCGAAATGTAACCGGGCGT
>NZ_JBHXQN010000058.1:14538-38260 GCF_042717785.1 Streptomyces sp. NPDC058619 | reverse complement strand
TCCGCACCGGCACCCTGCCCCGGGCCATGGCCTCCTTGCGCAACCTCGCCATCGGCATCTTCCGCCAGGACGGCCGGACCAACATCGCTGCCGCCGTCCGCCATACCGGCCGCGACTACCACCGGCCCCTACAGGCCCTCGGCCTCACCTGACGAACCCGGACAGATCTCGATCATGCAATGACCCTGGGCTCCGAAGGGCCACGAAACCTTCATCTCTCGCACAGCATCACTTCTGGAAATCGCTCCTACACGCAACTTCCTTTCATGTTCAGGACACACGTCAAGGGGAAACACCCCGGTAGCGAACCTGGTCAAGGGGCTCCGGTCAGCCACCCAGACCTGGTCAAGGGGTAGGCGGTCGGCCGGTGCGCACGATCCGGGAGGTGCGCTTCACGTGCGGTGCGGAACATCGGATGCCAGACATCGCCGTGCGCGCGAGTGCCGAACATCGTGGTGCTCACGGGAGTGGAGTCCACCGTCAGCCGGTGCGCGCCGGAGTGGAGTCCACCGGGTGGTGGCCACCCGGTGGACTCCACTCGATGCTCTGCATCGGATGCAGAGCATCGTCCACTGGATGCTGAACATCGTGGGCTCCACTCGGTGGACGATGCCCGGCATCGTCACCACAGCCAGGCGGTGGAGTGCCGCACCCGGGACAGGGCGCGGGCATCGCGGCGTGCGGCGGCGTTGCCGATCCGGCTCTGCCGGGAGCGGGGCCGGCGCGACTGCCCGGCGGCGAGGCGGCGCTTCCCGGCGTCCTGGAGCCGACGCCGCTGCTTGCGCAGCTCCACCTTCTCCGCCGCCTTCGACTTCAGCTGCCGGGGCCGCTTCCACACCGGCTGCCACCCCAGGTCTTCGTCGAGCTCTTGCTCTTGGTCCCCGTCGAGCGCGGCGGCCATCTCCTTGTGGGCTGCCCGGGCTCGGGCGAGGGCGTCCTCGAGTCCCGGGATCTCCGGGTTCTCCTCCGGTGTGCTCATGCGACTCCTCCACTGGGTGTCCGGCCCGGCATCTGCTGCACGCCGGGCTGCTGGGTGTGTGACGACGGGGACGCCGACGGGATGGGCTGCGGCGCGGGGCGAAGGGCGGCGGCGCGCTCCCGGACACCGTCCTGGAGCTTGGCGGCCATCTTGGCGACGGCCTCGATCGTGGCGCGGGTCTGCTCCAGCGCGGCGACATCGGTCCCCTGCTCTTGGGCGCGGCCGGCCTTCCTGTCCGTGCGCGACGGACGCGGGTGAGACCTCGAGGCGTCGGGTACGGCGACGGTGTGCGGGCGGGCACGGGAGCCAAGGCGGTCCGAGCGGCGCGTGGCGTGGACCCGGGCGGTCAGCGCTCCGGCGGCAAGGCGGGCCCGCTCGTAGAGAGGAGCGGTCCGCTTGCGGGTCAGCGGGCGCAGCACGGCCTGGTCGTCGGTGTCGCGCGGGTACAGGGCGCGCAGATCGGCGGTCATCATCCGGCCCCGCCCGACGGGCCGGGTGTAGTCGTCGACGACCACCTGCACGATCTGTTCGTCCAGGCCCCTGTGGTGGGGTCGGCCGCGCAGGACGTAGGAGAGGTGGCGGCGGGCTTCGGCGAGGAGGTGGTGGCGCTTGAACGCGCCGCGCATCACGTACACCACAGCCACGACGTCGACCACCGGCCGCACCCGCGCCCACACCGCTACGGCTGCCGCCCGCGCCCGGTCCGCGAGTCGGTCGATGGTGTCGGCGCCGAACCTGCGGATCGCCGACTCCCGCCATCCCTCGCGCAGCTCGGACAGCGACCGCAGCTCCTTGCGCCCGCCCAGCAGGGGAAATCAGGCTGTGAGCCACACAGCGCACAGGGCGGGACGGGCCGGGATTTTGGGGCGGCCCGGCGGTACTGCCCCCGATCGAAGCGGGCACCGGGCCTAACCCGCGCACGCCATATCGGCACGGACTGCACCCGACCCTAACCGCCCTCCAGCGGGCGGGTGGGCGACCGGTCCTGACACCTGGCAGTGACACCACGGCGGGCGGTGACGGCGTTCCCCGACGCATTGAGGAGGCGCGCCAGGTGTCAGGACCGCGGGGACCGTCCCGGGTCTCAAGGGGGAACCGGTGATGAGCCTCCGGGGCGGCGTGCGTCCCGGCCACTCCAACGACCAGCCCAGGCCCCGGACACGCCTCCGGCCGCCTGTGCGAACCCGGCCGCCCACGCCTCGAGGTCGCGGGAGCGGCGCCCGCCGGCTTCCTCAGTGCCCCTCACGCGCCGCGAGGGCGGCCGCCAGGCCCGGCCGGACCTTCAGCAGGTCGCGCCATTCGGCATCGGTGAGCTGCCGGCGGATCAACGCCGCCTCGTACATCGCGAACCGGCCCGGCGCGGAGTCGCCAGAGACGGGCGGTTGGTCAGCGTCGCGCTGGAAGCCATGACCGGTACAAGGCCCGGAGACGAACCAGGTCCGTGAGCCCTGCGCGAGCCGAACCGTACGTTTCGCGTACACCGTCCTCACGGGCGGCCCCTCGAATCCGGGCCCAGGGCGCCCGCGTGCTCGCGTGCCCGCGCGAGCGGACTACCGGCGCAGCCGACGACCGAGGGCTCTGCAGCCGGCTTCCCGTCCGAGGAGCCACACCCAGCCATCAGACAGACAGCCACCCCAACACCCGCAACCTCCACACTCGCACAACGCCTCCCGCATTCGTGATCATCACGTCACGCTAGCGCCCACAACATCCACCCCACCCCGAACCGCCCACACTTACGAGCTCCCCCCTCCCCTGCCCCCGCCCATCCGCCATCTCCCCCGACCTGCTCCACCCCCCTCCTACCTATAAGTCGGACTCCCCAGCGGCTGCAATTCGGGGTTTGAACAGGCAAAATGCAAGCCGCCCCGCAGCTGCGCCTACCCCCACCTGTGCCCGGACCCATCCCCCGACTGTGCCCCCACCTGTGCCCCGCGCCTGCCGACGCCTCGCCATCGCCCGGACGAGCCGTCACCCGCCGCGCACGGAGCACCCCGTGTCCCGGCCGGGCACATCGGAGATACCGGCTGGTACAAGGGCGGGAAGCGGAGGGGCGGCCGCGGGCGGGGCCAAAACGTCCGGCTCCTCCAGCGGCCAGCAGCGCTGACGCCAGACCCGACGCCCCGGTGCCACTCCCGGCGCCAACCGGGCGAGCACCGCACGCCCGTGACCTGCGGTGGGGGAGGCTTTCGGTGACGTCACCAAAGCCGTCAAGCCCGCCTGCCACAGCCAGGAGACCGTCGGCGGCAACGTCGACCAAGAGTCGGCTGCCGGGGGCGCCAGAGCCGCAGCTCCTCGTTCGCCGCCGTCCCCGTCTGGTTCACCGGATCGCCGGGCCACCGCAGCTTCGGTGCGTCACCTCGGGTAGGTGGCCGATGCAACAGTTGAGCTTGTTCTATTACGACCCAAGCAAGTTTCGGGCGTGCCCGACATGAAAGGGACAGACCTCAGATGACAGCCGATAGCAAGACGCCCTTAGCCCCGACTCAGCGCGCCCTCACGCTGGTAGCACCCTTCATCGTGGGAGCCGTGGCTACAGCAATCGCGTTTCTCCTGTTCAGGAGCTCCTTCACGGGAAACGTCGCCACCCACTTCACTCTTGATGGCAACGCCAACGGATTCAGCGCCCCCGGCGCCGCACTTGGCCAGTACATGGTGGTCTTCTTGATCGAGGCCCTCGGCATCGGTGCTGCCCTCATATCCGCCAAGACCGCCATCACCACCGTGCGGGCGCTGGGCGTCTTCGCCTGGGGCCTGGCATCCGCAACCGCGTGCCTGTTCGTGCTGGCCATGTGGGTCAGCACCGGCTCTGAAGGCCAAGAGGTACGGCTGTCCAGCCAACAGGTCGTCATAGCCGTCGCGGTGGGACTCGCTGTGGCCGTGGGCGGATGGCTCGTGTCACGGAAGCGGGCATGAGCCGGCAAGGGGAAACGGGCCCGGTTCCTGGCGTGGCAGCGTTCCCTGGTCAGCGGGTGGATGCTCGCCACCGGGCTGGTCTCGGTGGCTGCGTAGGTGAGACGTGAGAACGAATGCCGGTGAGCCTCGGCAACGTTTCCAGCCCGACAGGGCTCGGAATGTCGGTCAGAAACAGAAACAACGGGATGCTGCCACAGGCCTAACGGCACGGAGTTCAGCAGTCGTAGCGATGGGTGTAGGGGGTGTCCGGGCAGGTGCGGCAGACGAAGAAGTACATGCCACCGAGGTCGCCCAGGTCCATGTGGTGTCCGAATGCGTCGAGGGCTGCGGGGTCCGCTTCGGCTCGCCAGGACGGGGTCGTGGCCTGGTCCTGGTTGGGGTCCCGCTCGTCCAGGGGCAACCAGCGGCCCATGTCCGCCTCGGTCGCGGTGACGCTGAGCAGGTGCTCCATGCGCGTGCCGCAGTTCGCGCAGTCGGGCCAGTTCGGCGGCTGGGTCCAGCTCGGATAGCCGCCGACCTTGCTCTGCTGAGTGGTGGCCACCTCGAAGTAGTCGAAGCCGCGTTCCTTCTGCAGGGCCTCGAAGCGTTCGCCGAGCTGCTCGCTGAGTTCGTCCGGCAGGTCCCAGTTCGGGTACTCCACGGCTTCTGTGGGGGACACCGTGCACGGCCGGGGCAGGTAGTCCTCCTCCGCGGTGTGCGGGAGGGGCGGTTTGTCGGCAGAGGCGTCGGCGGCTGTCAGCGCCGTGTTGCGCCAGTGGAGGCGGGGGTTGGCCGCGTACTTGTCGTCCTCGTGCACGAGCGGGCACCACAGGATCTGCAGCAGGTCGGTGCCGGTGGGAAAGGCGAGGTCGGGCACGTCTCGTGCGTACAGCTGGACCACCGGGACCATCGCGACCGGATCGGGCCCGACGGGTACGGCGAGCGGCTTGTAGTGGTCCGGTTCGGCGCACATCGGCCAGGGTTCGCCAGCCGGCCACAGCAGGGGCCCGCCGATGGAGCTGTCGCCCGGGCCCGGCTGCCCGGCCCGGGGGTAGAGAAGGGTGACCTCGCGGGCCGTACCGGCCAGCTCCGGAAAGACCGACTCGACCTCGAAGGGAATCGGCGCCAGCAGCCGCGGTCCGGTCGGCCGAGCCTGAACGGTGCCCTGCTGTATGCGCCCTGACGGCATGAGGTCTCCTGCTGCTGATGGTCGTACGCCGCCGACCTTAGCCCCCGCATCCGACAGCGGTTCTCTCCGCGCCTCGTACGGTCCTGCATCCCGCCAGTGCGGGGTCCTGGCGGTCGTGGTCCTTCCGGATCGAGTGGAGGGCGGTTCAGACGTCCTCGACCGCGGTCGTCACCCGGGTCGTCCTGCGGACGAGGCGATAGGACACCGCGGGCGGGGCGTGCACCCGGCACCACTCAAGTCGCTCCAAGGCCTCATCCCGCTCGTCAGAGGTCCCTGAAAGCGAGCGCCACTGGCCGCCGAAACCGGACTCGACCCACCAGACAACCCGGCAGTCCGTCTCGCTCTCTCCCCCGTCATCTCCCACCATGCTGCAAGGCTATCCCCGCCCGGACGGCGCCCGGTTCGGGACGTACTCGTCAACGAGCGGCCCGTGCGACGCAATGTCCTGCCAATCCTCCGGGCGCGTACGAGGCGCGGGCAGAGGCCGGAACCCGGGCGGGCCCGTGGTGGCTGGGCGCTGCCGGCCGGGGCGGTACCGGCGACGTGTGACGGCTGCCGATCCCGCCCGCGGTCGACAGCGCCACGGGGCTGCCGGGAGCAGCCGTCCGACGGCGGCTCCCGGCAGCCGCCATTTCACCCCTTGGCCGGGGCGGGCCAAGCGGTGACGCGCTGGGGCGGGGATGAGCTCCATCCGTACAGAGGGCAAGCCGACCGGGGCGCAGGGTCGGGCCGGCAGCCTGGGCCGTGCGGGTGCGGCCGTTGCACAGCTGCGAACGCAGGCTCGAAAACCCGCTACGCGGGTCCTGACGGGAGCGCATAGGGTGCGCGTACCGCGGCGGGGGCTGTAGCGCAGAGGTAGACGCGCCCTCTTGCCAAGAGGGAAGGACGCCGGTTCGAATCCGGTCGCTCCCCCGCCGTGCAGTACCCACGAAACGGCCGGAGCCGGCACGGGTCCTGAACCCCCGCGCGGCTAGCACGGGTTGTGGCCGCAGGCCGGGCGCAGCGCGTGCCCAGGCAGCGGCCGCGCGGCCGGTACGGGCGGCTCCGCCCCTACTGCGCCTCGTCCCGCGGTACCCGGTGGGGTGCGGCGAGGTTAAAGGCCGCAGGAGGCAACTCCAGACAAAGCCCTGCCTCGCCCCCGCTGTAATGGCCTCCGCAGGAGCAGAAACTCCCCTCGTAGGCGTAGCAATGCCGGAAGTGCCTCTGTCGGCAACGGGTGAAACGAGGGCCACGTACGGCGGATGAAAAGTGAGCCACTCCGCGATCTCTTGATCATTCTGACTTCACTGGTTCTGGGGTCAGGAGGAAGAGAGGGTGATCCACGTGGAGGACTGGGCTGAGATCCGTCGGCTGCACCGGTCTGAGGGGCTGTCGGCCCGGGCGGTGGCCCGGCAGCTGGGGATTTCCAGGACCACCGTGCTGCGGGCTCTGGCCTCGGACCGGCCGCCGCAGTACCGGCGGGCCGCGAAGGGTTCGGCGGTGGACGTGGTGGAGCCCGAGATCCGTGAGCTGTTGAAGCAGACTCCGACGATGCCGGTCACCGTGATCGCGGAGAGGATCGGGTGGGAGCGTGGGCTGACGGTTCTGCGCGAGCGGGTTCGCGAGCTGCGGCCGGCCTATCTGCCGGTGGATCCGGTCTCGCGGACGGTCTACCAGCCCGGCGAGCTCGCCCAGTGCGACCTGTGGTTCCCGCCGGCCGACATCCCACTGGGCTATGGGCAGTCGGGCCGGCCGCCGGTACTCGTGATCGTTTCCGGCTACTCGCGGGTGATCACAGCCCGGATGCTTCCCTCCCGGCAGACCGGTGATCTGATCGACGGCCACTGGCGCCTACTCACCGCCTGGGGCGCCGTCCCGAAGATGCTGGTCTGGGACAACGAGGCAGGTATCGGGAAAGGCAGGCTGACCAGCGAGTTCGCCGCTTTCGCCGGTCTTCTCGCCGTGCTCACGCTTCGGCGGGCGATCACCCAGTGTCGGCGGTCCTCGCGGTGCCAGGGCCGGACCTCCACTCTCGCCCAGTCATAGACGCGCGGGCCGTGGGCACCCATCCCGCAGGAACGGCGCTTCCACTTCTGCCTCGCAAGGCCGTTGAACAGGTCGTGAACCGGGTGGTCCATGGCCCAGCGGGAGACGACGGTGTCGTGGCGAGTGGTTGCCATGACGTGGAAGACATCGGCCCGCTCGAGCTCGGTTCGCCAGCCCTTGGAGAAGCCGTAGGCGGCGTCCGCGGTCACCCACCGGAACGGAATCCTCGCCGCGATCGCCCGGCGGACCATGGCTTTGGCGATGACCACCTTCGTCTCGAAGGCGACTGCTTCACCGATGCCCGCGGCCCGGCAGCGCTCCCGGTCATCGGTCCATGACGTGGGCAGATACAAGCGGCGGTCGATCAACGTCCGACCCCGTTCCCCGGCGTAGGCGAGGAAGACACCGACCTGGCAATTCTCCGTGCGGCCTGCTGTTCCCGAGTATTGGCGCTGGACTCCGGCCGAGCGGACGCCCTTCTTCAGGAACCCGGTGTCGTCCACGATCAGCACCGCTTCCGGGTCACCGAGATGCTCGACGACGTAGTCGCGGACGTCGTCGAGGACTTCATCGGCGTCCCAGTCGCACCGGTTCAGCAGCCGGTGCATGCGGTCCGGGCCCCCATGCCCTGCTTCCTCCGCGAGCGTCCAGCCGTTCTTCCGCTCCAGCGGCGATATCAGCCCCCGCATATACGCCAGTGCCGACTCACGTGGCTCCGACCGGGCAAACCGGTGCACGAAACGCTCATGCACCGCACCCAGACCCGCCGCCCACGCCCTCACATCACCAAGTACCCCACCCATAAACAGACCAACGACCAACCTGGCCACCAGTCACGCCAAAGACCGTTGCAGTACTAGCCTCGCCGTTTCGGTTGGGTACGGCAGCTGGTGAGGCGGAAACGCGAAAGTGCCTTCCTGACCTGGAACGATGAACCTTGCTGAGGGGTTCTGTCGGTCCAAGCGGAGGGCACTTTCTACGTGCAGGCTATCGGGTTGCGTCCCAAGGTCCATGTCAGCGCCGATGGTTCGGGGGTGGTCGGGCATGCCGGGGCGCGGTTGCTGGCGGATCTCGCTGATGCCACCGGGCTGACCGCCGCGTACTCCGCCGCTCTCAGGCCGCTTCGGCCGCGCGGGACCGGACACGATCCGGGACGGATCGCCACCGACCTGGCGGTGATGCTCGCCAACGGAGGCGAGGCCATCGCGGACCTGGCAGTACTGCGGTACCAGGGCGAGGTGTTCGGCGCCGTCGCCTCGACACCGACGGCCTGGCGACTGCTCGCCGACACCGACGAGAGGACACTGACCGCTCTGCGCTCGGCCCGTGCCCAGGCCCGGGAAGTCGCCTGGCTGCAAGCCGCCGAGCAAGGTGAGGACATACCCGCAGTCCGGGCCGCGGGACGCATGCTGCCCGGGCTGGTCCTGGACCTCGACGCCACGCTGGTCGCCTGCCACTCCGAGAAGGACCAGGCCGCACCCACCTACAAGGGCAGCTTCGGATTCCACCCGCTGCTGTGCTTCCTCGCGAACACCGGAGAGGGATTGTCCGGCCGGCTGCGGCCCGGAAACGCCGGCGCCAACACCGCGAGCGACCACATCACGGTGCTCGACCAGGCACTCGCGCAGATCCCCGACGCCCACGGGCACGGCACTGACATCCTTGTCCGCACCGACAGCGCCGGATCCGCGAAGGCCTTCCTCACCCACGTCCGAGACGTGCGGAAACGCGGGATCCGCACCTCCTTCTCAGTCGGATACGCGGTCACCGAGCCCGTCCGCCACGCGATCCGGGCCATGCCCGACCGTCTCTGGCATCCCGCCCTGGACCAGGGCGGCTCGCTCCGTGCCGGCGCTAAGGTCGCCGAGCTGACCGGGATGGTCGAGCTGACCGGTTATCCGGCCGGCACGCGCATCATCGTGCGCCGCGAGCGGCCGCACCCCGGGGCCCAGCTGTCCCTGTTCGACCAGGACGAGGGCCTGCGGCACCAGGTGTTTCTCACCGACACTCCCTACTCCGGTGGTGGCTCCGCCCAGTTCCTGGAGGTCCGTCACCGCGGGCATGCCACCGTCGAGGACCACATCCGGTGCGGCAAGACCACCGGCTTCGGCCGCTTCCCCTCCCGCCACTTCGCGATCAACGCGGCCTGGCTCGAACTCAGCCTCGCGGCGATCGACCTGCTGGCCTGGATGCCGACGCTGATGCGAAAGCCCGCGGCGATCTGGGCCAGCGTGAGGTGATGGCGCAGATACACCAACGCGACCATCGCCCGTCCGGACGAGCGGAGCTTGCACCGGCGGTCACCCTCTCGGAGGACGATGAGCATCGTGACCGCCTCCACCAGTGCGTGGGGCAGGTCCAGTGCGGCAGGATACGTAACCAACGGGGCTCCCCAGCGGGCGAGATGAGATGTCAGATACCTCCCTCAACTGCTGAGGAGCCCCTTCCGTTCTGCCACCAGCACTCCGTCGCCGGCATCACCCGATCGGTGGCCACACTGAAAATTCTCAGTAACAACGATCCGATGATCCGCAGCAACTCGGGCGGGCTCGAATCGCCCGAGTTGACCGCAACTCGCTACAAGGTCAGTAGTGCCGCTTGCACTCGGATCTTGAAGTATGGGTGGCATGATGGAAACTCAATTATTTCCTTTAGCCACTCCACCGAACTGGCTGGCGTCAGTTGAATGAGATCGATCGCGGCATCAACTCTGTCCTCAATTCGCGGCGCATTTGTAGCGGTCTCACGAAGGCGCCGGGTGGTCGAGCTGTGAACTCTCCCATCCTTTCCGTCGATGAGAGCTTGAAGGAACTCACTAGGTGGCCGGTAGTCATGGCGATCTATGTAGTGGTATATGAGATTCGGTGCCGAGAAAATTTTCCCGCATCTTGAGGCCGCATGTATTTCTCCACTGCCGAGGTGGTGCTCGACTCCGGATATTTCGACAGAAGTCAATTCGCCCCTTACTCGAAAAGTCGAGCAGAAGTAGCAGGGGTGACTCCCTCGCATTTGGTTTCTCGGCAGCCTTACCTGCGAACCAAGAATTTCCATAACCTCGGAGTCGACCGATCCTGTAGTAAAGCCACGCCAGCGGCTCAGCCAGCCGACGTTCAAGTCTGGGATCGTAGAGCTGGAATAGGTGTATTTGGACAGGTCCTGGTAGTACGTCAAATCTACTGCCCCTTAGAGCCGAGACAGGCTGCCCAATGACACGTACCCATCCCTGGTTGCAGCAAGTCGGACAATGCAGTCTTCGAGGTTACAGTAGTCGACTTCTGGTGGATAGCAAGGTTGGGCGTAGGAGGGGAAAGCTGCAGGTTGCGCACTATTGAGCCCGGGCCATACAGGTTCACAGGCACCAGTGACGTGTCTCCGATTTCTGCGCGGAAGCCTGTGAAATCGCTGATTGTGTGCCCCTTCGGTCCGTATGTTGCAAGGGATGTTCCCTCCGGAATTCGGGTCCAGCCGTTGGAGAGAGACCACCCTCCATGCCCTGCGAAGACCGTCTGCCCATCTGGGCGCCCACTTCCGGCTGCAGCCTGTGCTGCTTCATTGCAATTGTGGACGAGCACTGGCGTGGCCCCCGCCAGCACATAGTACGTGTGGAGGTCGGCGACGGTGAGGTTGTAGGTCTCGTTGACAGCTTGGTATGTGCGGGTCCGTACCACGGCCGCTGTCTGTCCCTCATCCGTGCGGAGGGTCATACCTGGCTTGAGCTCGTCTGCGTTCACCCAGGTCTGGTCCGTTTCGGACCAGAACGGGTGGTGGCCTGTGGTGGTGATAGTCGCGATGCCGTTGTTGGTTTCGATGCCGAGGTCGACGTATTTTTTGTCGTCCTCGGTAAAGATTGTGGCTGTGACCGTCTTGGCTGCAGTTTCCCCGGTTTCAGGGTTGGTTGCGGTGACTTCCTCGCCTGTGGTCAATTCTTCGATGGGTTTGCTGGTGCCGTCGGCCAGGAGAACTTTAGTTCCTGCGGTAAAGCTGTCGCAGCGCCCGAATACCTTCGTCAGGAGTTTTGCGAGTCCCTTGGTGCCGGCCTTGATTCCACCCTTTATCAATCCGCCCGGCATGGGTGCTACGACTTGGCCGAAGAGGTATGAACCGCTGTCCGTGTCTACGCCGAGGTGTTGCATCAGGGCTCCGTACCCTGTTGCGAAGGGCCCCGGCCTTGTCAGGGTTCCTGAACCGAAGAGGGCGAAATCGGCAACCTCAACAAAGCTCTGCCCTATGCCACCGGCCATGTTTTTCAGGGAGAGTTGGCGTGGTTTGTATCCCTTGTAGGGGTCTCGGGGTGCTCTTCTTTGGAAGTTTGCGGAGATTTGTTCGCTGATGGTGCTGCGGTTCCAGCCTTGTTGGCCGGCTTTCCGGCCGACGCGGGATTCGTAGTACATGTACTGGTGGGACCAGGGCATGTAGTCGATTTGGCTGGAGTTGGAGGCGGTGATGGTGGTGTTGCCGTTGCAGCTGTAGAGGGTGCCGCATTCTTCGCTGCGCAGGCCGCTGGGGTCGGATCCGGTGATGGGGTTGCCGCTTGCGTAGGTGTAGCCGTTCATCTGGAGCGGGTCGGTGATGTCGATGATGGGGTCGACGCTGATGAAGCGGCCGGTGATCGGGTCGTACTCGCGGGCGCCTATGTGGGTGAGGCCGGTGGTGTTGTCGTCTGTGCCGGTTCCGAGGAAGGTGCGGTTGCCGGGCCAGTCGGCGGGCTGTGCGCCGCGGGGGTTGCCGTAGGGGTCGGATTTGCGGCGGGTGATCTTCTGGTTTTCGGCTTGTTCGACGTTGGCGGTTGCGGTGTTGTGGTGGTCGGTGACCAGGACGGACAGCTTGTGGTTGTCCTTCTTGCCGTCGGTGTGGCGGACTGTGGTGGTGCCGCCGGGGCCGGTGTAGTAGCGGACGGCGTCGAGGGGCTGGCCGGCCTTGTTGACGGTGATCTCGGTGTCACCGAGGTAGAGGGTGCGTGCGCTGCCGGTTTCCTGGATGAGGCGGTTGTCGCCGGCATCGTAGAGGTAGCTGGTGAGGTTGCTGAAGGTCCACTGCTGGGCGGCGGCGCCGCTGGTGCAGGTGAAGATGTGTAGGTCGTTGCCTTCGGCGGGGTTGTTGTTGGGGACGGTGACGCAGGCCTTGGCGGCCGTGCTGTAGAGGGTCTTGTCTGTGGCGTTGTAGGTGAACTTCTGCTCTTCGCTGCCGTTGCAGGTTGCCAGCCGGGCCCGGGCGTCCTGGGCGGTGAGGCATTTGCCGAGGGCTTGGATGGTGTCGCCGGTGATGCGCCACTGCTGGGCTTTGGACTCGTTGCACGACAGGAGTTGTGCGGGGGTCCCGTCGGTGTTCTTGCCGTCTTCGACGTCGAGGCATTTCCCGCCGAGACCGGTTATGGCTACGCCGCCGATGCCGGGGCTGGTGGCGTTGACCAGCTTGTTGCGGCGGTCCCAGCCGAGGGTCTGGGTGTCGCCGTCGATGCGGCGGGTCTTGGTGTTTCCGGTGGCGTCGTAGGTGTAGGTGGACAGGGAGTTGACTACTGTCCCTGCTTTACGGGTGGTCTCCTCGGCCTTGGCCAGTGCGTGGGGCTGGGTGGTGACCGGGGGCTGGGTCCCGTTGCCGGCGACGGTCACGCCGTAGGTGTACGAGGTTTCGTCGTCGGTGGCGTACGCGACCTTGCCGTCAGGCCCCTTGGTGAGGGTGCGGTTGATGAACTTGGTGCGGTTGCCGATCTTGTCGAACTGGTATTCCTGCCAGAACCCGTCGTTGTCTGGGCCGGCGTCGACGTTCTCGAGGGTGGGCGCGGTGCAGGCCGCGGTCTTGCCGGTCCAGGCTTGGGTGAGCTGGCCCATGGTGTCGTGGGTGAAGCACTGGCGCTCCACGCGGCCACCGGGCTGGGTGTCGGTGATCGAGGTCGGGTTGCCGACTGCGTCGTAGGTGTACGACAGCGCCGAGACGAGGGGGTCGGGCGTTTCGCGGTGGCTGGAGGCTTCGGTGACGCGGCCCGTGTTCGGGTTGTAGAGGGTGCTGGACCACATCCGGTTCGGAGCACTGCCGGTTGCGGTGCGCAGGACCTGGCCGGACGGGCTGTAGATGGTGTCGGCGGTGTACCAGTCCAGACCCGACATGGTCTGGGGCAGGCCGTCGGCGTTGTACCGGGTGATCAGCTTTTCGGCGGCGAGCCCGCCCGGGGTGGAGGGCAGGGTGGTGGACTGGACCTTGCCTGTGGGGGTGTAGGTGGTGCTGTAGGCGTAGGTTCCGGCCAGGCCCTTGGTGGCGCCGACGTCCGGGATCGTGATCTTGGAGCCGGTGGGCCGGCCTTCGGTGTCGTAGCCGGTGACCTCGCTGGTGTATGCGGTGCCATTGGCACCGCCGGTGTAGCGGGTCGAGGCGACGGGCAGGCCCTTGCCCTTGGGCAGGGTGTCGTAGGTCCAGGCCGAGATGAGGGCGCCGTCGGCGGTGTCCGCATGCAGTGCGGTTTTGCGGCCGAGGGCGTCGTACTTCGTGACCTGGGAACGGTTCAAGGAGTTGGTGGTGGAGACCTGCTGGTCGAGGTTGTCGTAGGTGAACGTCGAGCGGCCCATGTCGGGGTCGTCGGAGGACGTCATCCGGCCGCGGGCGTCGTAGGCGTAGGTCCAGTTGTTGCCGGCGGCGTCGGTGACCTTGGCCAGGTTTCCTCGGACGTCGTAGGAGTACCTGGTCTTCGTCGTGGTGGGGTCCTCGACCTTGTCCGCGTCGACCGTGGTGGACGTGTAGTGCTCCACCAGCGAGGTCCGGTTCTGGACGTCGGTGGTGGTCTTGACCGCGCGGCTTCCCGGCAGCGGGGCTGATCCGTTGGCGGACATGCCCGTCCGTGCCAGTGTCCAGTCACCGCCGTACTGGGTGGTGGCGGACTGTATGGGAACGCCCTCGAAGAGGGTGGTGGTGCGCAGTGCGCGGCCGAGTCCGTCGTAGGCGGTCTGGGTTGAATTGTGCACTTCGGTCATGGACTTCGGTACGAAGATCCCGGTGTCCGGGGTGCCTTCGGCGAGGTAGCCGCTGTTGGTCTGTCGGACGGTGCCGTTCGCGCTGTAGAGCGTGTCGGTGACGATCCGGCCGCCGCCCAGGGCCTCGGCCTGGCTCTGGCGGGGGCGCAGCAGGCCGTCATAGATGGTGAGTGAGGTGCTGTAGGTTCCGTTGTCCTTGAGCGCGCGGGAGATGACGACCGGCGTTTTGAGTTCGGAGATCTGGTATTCGAACGTGTAGGCGGCCTTGTCGGTGGCCTTCTGCGAAGCCGTCCGGACCTCGGTACGGCGGCCGAGTTCGTCGTAGGCCGTCGTGGCCTTGCCGCCGTTGGCGTCGGTCGTCTCCAGCACGCTGCCCCGGGCAGGATCGAGCTTGGTCGTCACCGTGTGCCCGAGGGCGTTGGTGGAGGTGACGCTGAACGGCGGCCCCGTTTCCGGGCTGAAGGCAGAGGCCGAGGGGTTGCCCGCGCCGTCGTAGGTCTTGACGGCACGCCCGAGCGCGTCGTACTCAGTACGCGTTGTGGTCACCCAGGCGGTGCCTGCCGCGTCGAGTGTGTCGACCTGGTAGGGGAGGCCCCTCGTCGGGGCGGTGCCGAACGCGGCGGGAGCGTCGTAGGAGATGCGCTCGTCGGCGAGGACCGTGCCGGTTGCGGTCTTCGAGCAGTCACCGGCGGTCTTCCGGTTCTGCTGGGGAAGGCCGATCAGGTTCTTGTCGGTGTTGTGTACATAGATAGGCTTGGCGCAGGCCTGCTCGACCTCGACCCACTTGGTGCCGTCGTGCGTCAGGGTCTCGATCTGAGTGGCGAAAGGCAGACCGTAGTTGACGCTGTCGGTGGCGTCGTCGCTGTCGTAGGTGGTGCGGGTGCGCACCATGCGGGACTTTCCGCCGCTGACGTTCTGGATCTCGTCAGTTCGCGAGGTGCCCCGTCGGAATGCCTCGAGGTTCGTGGTGTCGGTCCGGGCACGGACCGCCGTCCGCTCGCTCCAGGGCACGGTGAGAACCCGGGAGACGATGCTCCCTCCGGTCTTGGAGTAGGTGATGGTTTCGGCGGCCTGGCCCTGGTGCTGAAGCAGGTCCTCGCCGAGGTCTTCTGTTCCGGTGGAGTCCTTGACGGTGATCTTCGCGCGGCCTGCGTCACCGGACATGCCGCGGAAGTAGCGGGTACGGGTCTGGGACTGCTCGGTGGAGTCGGGCTTGCCCGCGTTCGCGGTGACTCCGCGCTTGGTCAGGACGCTGACGTAGCCGCGCCACTGGTTGTAGGTGCGCAGATCCGACTTGGTGAACTCGTCGGTGTCCTTGGCCCAGGCGGCATCGCCCTCATAGGTGTACGTGGTGGTGACGTCGGGCTGGCGGGCGACCCGGTCCTTTTCGACGACGCTCTCGACGACGTACTTGTTGAACCACTCGACCGGAACTTTCTCCGGCTCCAGCCCGGAGTCCGCGGACCAGCGGGACGGGAAGCAGCGGGTGGTGTTCTCTTCGGGCTTGGGCCGGGTGGCTCCGACCGGGCAGGGGGCGGAGTAGTCGATGTAGATCTCGCCGCCGGTTTCGGTGCGGATCGTCTCCACACGCAGCCGGTCGAAGTCCGGTGCGTCCTCGTCGGCCGACTTCGCGACGCGGTTGGGCATGTCGATCGCATTGGCCAGGAAGGAGACCGCCGGCATCGACACGCCGGTGGCGCCGTCCTTGGCACCGTACCCGGTGCGGGTGATGGACTCCAGCCACAGCGGCGGGTGTGTGTCGGTCCGATGCGCGGGCAGGGACTGCTTCAGGGACCACTGGTCGACTTTGGAGAGGGCGGTCGAGCCCTCGGTGCGCTGTCCATAGGTGGTGACTGCGGCCAGGCGCTTGCGCGACCAGAACGTCGGTGATGAGACGTAGCATTTCGCCGCGTCCGCCTTGCAGTGCAGGGTGGTGGGAGTGTCCCACCAGCCACGCTTGTCCCCGGCGTTCTTGGAACCGAACTGCGCATCACCGCACTTGGTGTCGCGGTCCTCGAAGCAGCGCTCCTCTACTCCGAAATCAACCCGCCCGGCAGGTGCTCCGGCGAGGTTGTCGGCGCGGAGGCCGTAGAGAATCCGAAGGGGATACCCGCCGCGGACGTATCCGACCTTGTCGCTGTCCTTCTCCCCGTACTTTTCGTTCCTGGCGTAGCGGTTTTCCTCCCTGTGCCAGTCGATGACCATGGCATTGCCGTGGATGTCCTCGACGTAGTCGAGGTTCCAGCGCCAGGCCTGCTTGCAGGAGGAGTCGGCGTAGGCGGGCTTGTAGCAGGGGTCGTCAGGATGGTTTCCGAAGACGGGGACGGAGAAGACTGAGTTGGTGACGGTCTGCGGGGAGGTGCCGTCGCCGTGGGTGCCGACATTGTGGCGACCGTAGTGGTAGCGCATCCCGTCGCGCGTGGTGACGATCCAGTACTCGCCGTCCTTGGCGCCGTTAGCCCCGCCTGTCTTCCGCTCGACCTTGGAGCCGTCGTCAGAGGTGGGTATCCACTTGCCGCTCGCGGTGTCGTGGACGAGTTCGGTGGTGTTGCCGCCGAGGGACAGGGCGAGGTTGTCACCCGCCCAGCAGAGGTCTTCCTTCTTCTTGTCCTTGGCGTTGTCGTTGTTGGGCTTCTTCGGGTTCGCCTTCACGTCCGCGGCGCAGGAGCGGTAGCGGCGCTCGATGAAGCCGGGGTTGTAATCCCAGCCGTCGCCTACCCAGGAGGCCTGGCCGTTGGTCGCCGACGTCTTGCCGTCAACAGCCTGGGAGGAGTACGAGAACGCGATGCTGGGCGTGGGTCCCGCGGCCGCCGGCGGCACGGTCAGCGGGTAGGTCCAGGAGAACCCTCCACCGCTGCTGCCGGCCGTCCAGGTACCCGAAGGGGAGAGCGACGTGGCCTTGTAACTGCCACCCGCCCCCGCACCTCCGTCGCTCGCCGCAAGAAGGAAGGAGCCACCCCCGGCTCCGCTCATCGTGCGCATACCGGGATCCTGCGAAGCAGCCGGATCAACGGTGGCCCGGATCTTCTTGCCGGACGGGTCAGCGGTATTCGGAATGTCGGTTGAGACGGTGCATTCGTCACGGAGAGGCTTCTCAAGGAAGCACACAGGTAGCTGCTTCAGCTTCAGGCGGGTAGCCCACTCCGTGCCGTAGAGGTCCTTGAACTTCGCGTAGTCCAACGCGACGTCAACGGGAGTGGCCCCGCCGGCAGGCGGCGTGATCTTGATGAGGGCGCCGTCGATGTCGGCATCTTCGGTGGCGGCACGCGCCTCCATGGACACCGACCAAGTGCCCGACGGAGCGGTGTCGGAGCCCTTTGCCTTGCCGATGCTGACGGGAAGGGAACCGACCGGGACGAGGGCGTCGCCTGCAGCCGGCTGCAGGTTGACGGTGCCCGCGCCCTCCTGCGGCGTCTTCTGTTTGGGCTCGTACGCCCCGGGCGGGAGCGGCGCGGTGCCGGCCCAGCCCTTGAGTTTCGCAGCCGCGACCTCGTCGAGTTTGGCCTTGAGGTCCTTCTGGAGATCTGGGAGCTGTATCCCGGACCGGCCGCCCGGTGGCGCGGCCCAGGCTTGAACGGGAAGAAGAGATGCGACCAGCACCACGGACAGCGTGATGCCGACTTGCCCGGCGAGGCGCGCGCGTTTAGGGCGCGCCTTTCTGTTTCCGGGCAGGCGGAAATTCGCCGAGAACGGCGACATGTGGACCCCCCACGATCTGCCGCCGCGGCGATGGCACGCGGCAGGCAGGAAACTGACAGATATCCTCCTGATTCTGAGGCCGGCAAAGAAGAAAATCCATACCCCGATAATCGATGTGGCCTTAATCACCTTACTGTCCGCATATCTGGGATAAATTATGCAAAACGGTCGTTAACGGCGACCTGGATGGTGAATGCCAGGGGCGATGATGTCAGTGCGATGGTCCATGCTCGGCTCGCGCACGCTTTGCGTGAAAGGCGAGCGGGGAATGGACCTTTCGCCATCAAGTTGATGGCTGAATCATTTGTGAGTGCCGAGGGCTGCGGAACCGTGCGCCCGAGGGGGGAGAAGAACAACGATGGCTGTCAGTGAACCCGTGGACGGCAGTCCGCCAACAGCTCCGGCGGAAACGAAAGTCGCCGTACCTGGACGGCGGTGGCTCAAGCGCCGCAGGAGCGCGGGCGGTCTCGCCGCCCTCCTCGCCCTGGCCGTCGCGGTCCCGGCCGGTATCCACCTGACCGGAAGTGAGAAGACGAACGGCAGGACCGCTGACCCCGACGCACCCGTAGCCGCACCGGAGGCCCGTCGGCTGGCTCGTGAAGCCGGCAAAGACGTAGAGGTCACCGCCGAGCGCAGCGCGAACACCACCACCTGGGCCCAGCCCGACGGCCTGTTCAGGAAGCAGGTCTCCTCTGCGGCGACGCGCGCCCGGGTCGGCGGCGCGTGGAAGCCGATCGATACGGATCTGGAGCGGGTGGAGGGCGGGTTCGCAGCCAAGGCGGTCAACGGCTCAGTCGTCTTCAGCGCCGGATCCAAGCAGCAGACCGACGGCGGGCAGCGCGCCTCCCGCGGCACAAGCCGGGTATCGCTGACACCCGCAGCCTTCCAGCGCGACATGCCATCCACGGCGTGGACCGAGCTGGTCCGGCTGAACACCGGTGGCCACGACATGGTGGTGAGCTGGCCCGGCCCCCTTCCCGAGCCGGTCCTGGACGGCCCCCGGGCCCTCTACGAGAACGTCCGGCCCGGCATCGACCTCGTCATGACGGCCCAGGACGGCGGCTACTCCCACCTTCTGGTCATCAAGGACAAGCAGGCCGCAGCCGACCCCCTCCTGAGCCGGCTCGACTACCGGCTCGCCTCGCCCGACCTGACTTTCCACCTGAACGCGCCGTCCGGCGCGATCAGCGCCAACGACGACCGGGGCGAGGAGGTCGCCGGCGCACCGTCTCCCCTGATGTGGGATTCCAGCGGCAAGGTCGCCACCACCGACGACGCGCCCGCCTGGAAGCCCACCGAGGTCGCCGGCGCGCACCCGACCCTGGCCCTCGCTGGGCTGGCCGGAGCGGAGGGGGCAAGCATGAAGGTGGCCGCTTCCGCTCTCGCCGACAACACGCTTTCCCTTACACCGGACAATTCCTGGCTCAACGCTCCGGAAACGGTGTATCCGGTCTTTATCGACCCCTCCTTCAAGGGGCACAAGCACTCCTGGAGTCTGCTGTACAAGACCCAGGGCAACTCGAGCTTCTACAACGGGCAGAATTACAACGCCAGCGGTACCAATGAAGCCCGTGTCGGTTACGAGTCCACGTCTGGCGGCACATCCCGTTCGATATTCAACTTCTACTTCGGTGGCGAGCTCCACGGCGCTGGAATCATTTCCGCCAAGGTAAGGGCGCTGCAGACCTACTCGTGGTCCTGCGACCGGAAGAAGATGGACATCTACTCGACGCCGTTCGTCGGCTCGTCGAACACGTGGAACAACACCACGGGCTGGTGGGGCAGAAAGGTCGCCTCCGAAGACGCCGGCTACGGATACAACAGCTCGTGCCCCGACAACTGGCTGGCGACCGACATCCACGGACTGGTGTCGGAGGCGGCGAACGCCCGCTGGGGCGCGCTCTCGCTGGGCTTCGCGGCCCCCAACGAGTCCGACTCCTACTACTGGAAGAAGCTCCTCGCCAACGGCGAGACCGCCCCGTACCTGGAGATCGTCTACAACACACCGCCGGACGTGCCGGTCGCCGCGAACATGCAGACCTTCCCCGGTGGCCCGTGCCTCACCAGCGGTGCCGGCACCAGCATCGGCAAGACAGACCTCGTCTTCCAGTCCAAGGGCACCGACCGCGACGGCAGCGCCAACCTCGAAGCCGTGCAGATCGAGATCTGGGATGCCGCCACCGGCGCGAAAAAGTACGAATCCTGGCTCCAGCCCAACAGTGACGGCGTCGTCACCACCACCACCATTTCCCACGACACGTTCGAATCGGGGAAGAAGTACCACTGGCTGTCCCGTGCCAAGGACAGGGACGGATGGTGGTCCCCGGGCAGCGGCCCCGCCGACTCCGGAGGCGGCGGATGGTGCACGTTCACCGTCGACCACACCGCCCCGCCCGCCCCAGCGGTCCGCTCCACCGACTTCCCCGCACCCGGCGCCGACCATGCAGTATGGAGCGTCAACCCGGCCAGTACGAAGGACCAGACCGTTGAGTTCGTGAGCAACGGCGCCAAGCCGGAGGAGATCCGCGAGTACCAGTGGAGCCTGAACAAGCCCCACTTCAACCAGACGGCCGTCCCCACGGCCGACGGCGTCGCCTCGGTCAAACTCCAGGTCGACACCGCAGGCCCCAACGTCCTGTACGTCCGCACCGTCAGCAAGTTCGGCAACATCTCACCCCAAGCCGAGCACCTGTTCCTCGTCAAACCGAGAGCCGGTCTGGACAAGCCCGGCGACGTCACCGGTGACGGCCATCCCGACATCCTCGGCATCGACAAGGACGGAAACCTCCGCTCCTACGCGGGCGACGGCAACGGCGACACCGACGCCTACCTCCCCGGCGCCGTCGAGAACGGCAAGCCCGTCCCCAGCGGCTACTGGAAGGACGCGGCCACGGGGAAGTCAGCACTCATCGCCCACTCCACCGACTGGTTCCCCGGCGACGGCCTCACCGACCTCATCGCACGCATGCCCGACGGGAAGCTGTACGTCTACCCCGGCACCGGCACCGGCCAGTTCGACGCCGGAGCCCGCATAGAGATCCTCCTGCCCTCCGGCGCACCCGACCCCGCCACTCTCCGGCAGCTCGTCGCAGCCGAAGACGTCGACGGCGACACCTTCGCCGACATGTTCGCCATCGACACCGCCGGCGCACTATGGGCCCTCACCGGATACACCGGAGCCAGCTTCACCGCCTCCAAGAAGATGGCCACCAACTGGGCCCCCCGCGACATCATCGGCGTCCGGGACATCTCCGGAGACAACGTCCCCGACCTGCTGTACCGCGACGACGCCAACAACAACCGCGGCCTCGTCCTCCGCAAGGGCAAGCCAGGCCCCAACGGAGGCACCGACCTGACCTCGCTCCAGACCGCCGCCAACTCCGAAGGCGGCGCGGACACCACCTACGCCACCACCAAGTGGAGCAGAGCCGAACTCCCCATGGTCCTCGGCACACCCGACGCCAACGGCGACCAAATCCCCGACATCTGGGCCGTCAGCACCAACGGAAACCAGTACCTCTTCCCCGGCGCCCGCACCACCATGCCCGGCGCCGCATCAGGCGCCGACGAAGACAACTGGAACACCTTCCTCACCATCGGCTAACCAGCCACCACCACACCGAGCAGAAGGGCGCCCGGCCGGACACCACCAGCCGGGCGCCCGCCTTTTCGGGTCTGTCAAACGAGCGGCTCCGTTCCGTGGTCGGTGGTGACGGTGGGTACTCGCCTGTGATCACGAGGCATGCATGATGCCAACACGCCTGCGGGAACGGTGTTTTCGGGGTTATCGGCGCTGGTCATCGATGATGTACGGACGGTGGCGAGGTGGTTCGGGTCACGGCCCGCACCCGGGATGTCCCAGTGTCTTGTCCGTTGTGCGCGGTGCCGAGCGGGAAGGTGCACGGATATCACCGTCGAACGGTGAGGGATGTACCGGTCGATGGCCGCCAGGTCGTGGTCCGGGTGAGGATACGGCGGCTGGTGTGTCCGGCCCTTGGCTGCCCTCGCCAGACCTTCCGTGAGCAGGTCTTCGGGCTGCTGGAGCGCCATCAGCGCCGCACCACGCGCTCTGACCAGCCAGATCTCGCAGGTGGTCAAGGAGTTATGCGGCCGGGCGGCCGCCCGGCTCACCCGCTCGCTGGCCGTGCCCGTCTCGTTCGCCACCGCCCTGCGGCTACTGCGACGCATCCCCGTGCCGGCGGTGCGGACCCCTCGGGTCGTCGGGGTCGACGACTTCGCGCTGCGCCGCCGCCACCGCTACGCCACGATCATCATCGACGCCGAGACCGGCGAGCGCGTCGAGGTGCTTCCCGACCGCGAGGCCGCCACCCTGGAAGCCTGGCTGCGCGGGCATCCCGGCATCGAGGTCGTGTGCCGGGACGGATCGGCCACCTACGCCGAGGCGATCCGCCGGGCCCTGCCCGACGCGGTCCAGGTCAGCGACCGATGGCACCTCTGGCACAACCTGTGCGACAAAGTCCAGGCCGAGGTCCGCGCCCACACCCCCTGCTGGGCCACCGTCAACCCGCCCCACCCGGGCGGAGTACGCGAGCAGACCACCCGCGAACGCTGGCACAAGATCCACGACCTCCTCGGCCAGGGCGTCGGCCTGCTCGACTGCTCCCGCCGCCTGGGCCTGGCCCTGAACACCGTCAAACGCTACGCCCGCATTCCCGAACCCCAGGCCCTGCGCATCGCCCCCCGTCTACCGGCCCTCCCTTGTCGACCCCTACCGCGAGCATTTACGCCGGCGCCGGGCCGAAGAGCCGTCCGTCCCGGTCACCCATCTCCTCGACGAAATCCGCGAGTTTGGCTACACGGGCAGCGCGAACCTCCTGGTCCGCTACCTCAACCAGGGCCGCGCCGAACGATCGATATGACCCTCTGTCACCACTTCCCGCATCCCGCATCCCGCATCCCGCATCCCGCATCCCGGGGAACCTCAGCAGGTCGGTCGGATCGGTGTCGGCGGTGATGCCCTCGTCGGCGAGGAGCGGCGCGATCTCCTGCCACAACCCATCCGCCAGGCCCGCCTGGTTCCGGATGACGAGCAGGGCAGGGGGCTCGGGAGCGTCGAGGCGCAGGTCCGTCATGGCTCCCATGCTCTCCCAGAGCCAGGGCCCGGATGCGGGGTTCACCCCAACGAAAAAAGCCGCGGCACGGGCTTACGCAGCGCTGAGGTCGACGACACTCCGGCCGTATGGCTTCTGCGGCTGCGCAACGACGACGGCTGCGGGCTGACCGATCTCGGCGCGGCCCTCGCTGGCGGACAGGGGCACGCCATCGGCGCATAGGTTCGCCGGGGCCGGGCCGCTGAGACGCAGCCAAGCGAGCCGAACCCCGCCCGGGCAGTTCGGGCCATATGCCGATGACATGTGCAAGTGGATTGAAATATCCATGACAACACTGCAGGCTTCTCTGCGACTCCGCCCACACCCCGGCCCGAAGGCCGGCACCGAAAGGACACGCGCATGACCCAGCGCCTTCTCACCCTCGCCGCCGCCTTAGCCAGCGCCTGGGCGCTCGGCGTCACCTCCGCATCCGCCTCCGGCCCCTCCCCCCTGCCCAGCCCCGGACCGGCCATGTCCGATCAGCGCACATCCGCAGCCGCTGCGAGCGCCTGGCTGATCCACACCTTCAACGGCAAGTGCCTCGAGGTAGAGAACTCCGTGACCACCAACGGCGCCCGCATCCAGCAGTGGACCTGCAACGGACAGGCCGGATCCAAGTGGTACTGGGTCGACGCCGGCAACGGCTACTACACCCTCCGGAACTCCTACAGCGGCAAGTGCCTCGAGGTCGAGAACTCCCTGACCACCAACGGCGCCCGCATCCAGCAGTGGACCTGCAACGGACAGGCCGGATCCAAGTGGTACCCGGTCGACGCCGGCAACGGCTACTACACCCTCCGGAACTCCTACAGCGGCAAGTGCCTCGAGGTCGAGAACTCCCTGACCACCAACGGCGCCCGCA
>NZ_JBHXQN010000058.1:0-14438 GCF_042717785.1 Streptomyces sp. NPDC058619 | reverse complement strand
TCCAGCAGTGGACCTGCAACGGACAGGCCGGATCCAAGCTGTACGACACCACCGCCTGAACACACCAGCGGCTTCGCAGGTGAGTCAGAACTCACCTGAAAAACCAGCTGTCCCCTACCGAACCTGGATCGCGCCGAGCCCACCGCCATCCCAGGCGGACAACCCATTGACCGCCTGAGAACCCCCGACCGCGGCGTAGCGGTCCGGGCCGGGCCCCGCTCCCCGGCCTCGCAGCACGCGGCCCCACCAGCACCGAAGCCCTGTGAGCCATCCAGGCTCACAGGGCGTCCGTTGTACTCGGGCGGGTCGAGGCGCTCTGACCGCATCGGTTCGCCGGGTCGCTCAGGTCGCAGCGTGTGCCGTATGCCCGTGTCCCAGCCGTCCCAGCGCGTTGGACGTTGGGGGTACCGGGGGCCTACTTGTCTGGACGTGGCCGTAGGGTGCACCCGTAGATCACCGAGGGGGGAAGCAGCACGTGGGGCAGCGGGAGAGCGTGGATGTACGCACGGCGGGGCGGCCGCTTCGCAGGACCGCCGGTGACGCTGTCCGTGGGCACGGCCGGGTTGCTCCTGGGCTCCTCCACGCCGCCTCCGGGTACGGCTACGACTACGCGGACACGATGGCCGACGACTCAATGGCGCCGGCCCACCCGCGTGGCGAGTTCTTCTATGCCGATGCCGTCGACGGCAGTGCGGTACGCCACGGGGACGTCGTCGTCTTCGACCCGGCCTACTTCGACACCGGCGAGATAACAGTGGTCTCCCGGATCGTCGCGCTGGCCGGACAGACCCTCGCCTACAAGGCCGGCGACCCGCACGTGACGCTCGACGGCAAGGCACTCGAGGACCCGTACACCGACCACGCCGTCGTCAGCGGCGGCTCGGACGACTTCGAGGTGACGGTGCCCCAGGGCCGGCTCGTCGTCCTCCCCGACAGCCGCACAGAACCCCTCAGCCACCAGTTCGGACCTGCGGAGGGCAGCGATTCCTCCTACGCACCCGGGACGGACCTCCTCACGGCGGTACGCTTCCGCGTCGTCGGTACGGAGTCCGACCCCACAGCCATCATGGTGGCCAACAAGGCCGTCACCTACGGCAGCCTGCTCCTGATACCCGCGAGCTGGGCGACGGCCTTCGCCTCGCGCCTCGTACGCAGGCGGGCCGAGGCAGCAGTCATATACCCCGAGCTGATCCCGGCAAGAACGCTGCGCACCGTCCACCGGGGACCGGGGGGGACCTCTCAGGCCCGCGCGCTGCACCGGCGTCACCATCGCAATTCGAGCACCCATACGATGTGCGGCATGATCGCCCTGTCCGTGGACACCACTTCGCAGAGTTACGCCGCCGGCCAGGTCTTCGGCACCGTCGCTATCGCCGCCGTCGCCCTTGTACTGCTCTGGCGCCTCACCAACACCTGGCGCAACCCGTCATCGTACGGAACCGCCGGTCCCGACGAGATAGCCGCAATGCTCGCCAAACGCCGGGCCGTCGTCATCGGAGTGATGCTCCTGATCGCCGGAATGTCGGCCGTGAAGGCCGCGGTCTCCTACCATCCCGAACCACGGGCCGCGGAAGTCGAAGCCGCCGCTGCGGACGCTGAGCAGCCGCGCACTCCCACCGTCCCGGAATCCTTCGCGGGCTACCGGCTGATGACAGGAGAAGCCGCCGCCCGCGCCGAGGCCAGCGTCCTGGCGGGCAGGCCGCTCCCTGCGCCCGTCAAGATCTCGTACTACGACAAGGGCGGCGACACGATGTTGCACGCCCTGTTCATCCTCAACAGCACTACCTGGGACCCCGAAATGGCCGACCAGAAAGCCAGCGAGTCGATCTCACAGGAGTTCCGCAACTTCTTCGCCGGCGCGCGAGCACACGACGTGACCGCGTTCGACCCGGGCCCCGAAGGCGGCCGCCTGAGCTGCGGATACTCCCCCACCCCGGGCGGCGAGGACCAGGCCGTGTGCGTATGGAGCGACGCGACCACCTTCGGCTCACTGCGGCTGACCGACCCCATCAGCCTCACCGACGCCGCCGACACCACCACCGCCCTGCGCACCGCCACCATGCGCTGACCCACACGCGACGACGACGAAGCCGGCGCACCACGGCCGGGCGGCGGACACGAACCACCGGCCGGGCAGTACGACGACGCCGTGGAGCGCCATCCACCTACCGGCGGCTCCCCTCGCACCAGGACGCGGAGACCATCCCGCTGCAGGAGTGCCGCGCGCACGGGGACACCACACCGAGCGCGTCCGCCACCTGCAGAGGTGGCCGCAGCCCCTCCGTCGGTGCCATGGCCGGGGGCGCGTTTCCACTGCTACTTGAGCGCGGCGGGCTGCAGGTCAGCCCGCCGGCGCCTCCACGTCTTCGCAGTTGCCGTTCAGAGCGGCCTCGGGCGGACTCGCGATCGCCGCCTCTCAGTGCTCCCGCTCCCCCGCGACATCCGCAGGGCCGGCTCGGCGTACGCGGTGCCGGCGGTCGATCCGGACTGAACCGCGAGGACGTACCGGCGGCCGGGCTACAGCACCGCGTATCGGTCCGCGTCCTCCGTGGCGTGTCCCGCCGTTCTTCTTTTCCTTCTTCAGCGCGACCCCGGGCACCACATGGCTGCCGCGCAGACGCCCTGCATATCAATTGATGACAAATGCGGTAGCAGATCGCTCCGACGGGAGCGTCATGATGTTGAGTACAGCCCTACGACGAAAGGATCACACCATGTCAATGCCCGTGCTGACCCCGGCTCAGAGGGCCGAAGCACAGCGAAAGGCCGCAGCCGTCCGCAAGGAGCGCAGCGAACTGATGGCCGCGCTGAAAGCCGGCGAACTGCCCCTTACGGCCTTGCTGAAGCGGGACGATGCGGTGGTCGGCAGGATCCGGGTACGCCGCGTCCTTCAATCGCTCCCCGGCATAGGCGCCGTGCGCGCCGGTCGACTCCTCACCGACCTCAGCATCTCCGACACCCGCCGCGTCCAAGGGCTCGGCCCCAGGCAACGCGCGCGACTCCTCGAACTCTTCCCCCGCCAGGTCTGACACGGGTCGACCGACGGCGTGCCGCGAGTTGATGGTGAAGGAACAACGGGGCCTCGTTCGCTGGTGGCTGGCGCCGCCTCACCAGAATGGGGGTTGTCGCACACAGGGCATGGGCAGGTCTTCCTCGCGAAGGCTCGAGTCTTTGAGCCGATCAAGGCATCGCGGTCACGGGCGTTCAGGGCGCAACGGAGGGTCGTGCCCTACTCCTCGGCCCGGCCCCGCTGTGCGTCCGCGTCGCCCCCGGTCAGCGAGCCACCCCTGAAACTGATCAGCGCCGACGGAGGACGGGCGTGATGGTGCTCCTCGGGCTCCTCGACGACGCCGAGTTGCCCGAGGGCATCCGCTGGGCCGCAGGAGAGATGCGGTTCCGCCTCGGCGACCGCCTCGCCTGAACCCCGGGGCCTCGCCGGCGCCCACCCAGTGCCACCAGTTCATGAGTGCCCGTATCGGCGAGAAGGCCCGCGACGAGGAAACCGGGCGCCTCGGGGTGTCTTGTCGTGTCAGGTGTGCAGGAGGCTGTTGATGCCGTCGTGGCCGTCGGCGTGGTCCTCGTCGAACCAGTAGTGACCCGCTGCCAGGTATCGGAAGGAGTGTACGCCCCTCGCCGGCAGGCCGACCGTGACGGCGCGCATGCCGTCACCGCGGGCCTGAAGGACGTGGGCGCCGGGCTTCCACTCGTTGAAGTCACCGACCACGCTAACCGGACCGGGCGGGGTGTCGGCGGGCAGAACGAAGGTGACCTGCGCGCGGTCCTTGACCTTCCTGCGTTCGAGCATGACGGAGAACTCCTGCAGACGAGTGGGCTGTTTCGCCTCATCCTGCCACCCGCATCGAAGGCAGGCACCCGCACGCGGCCGCGCCCGGCCCCGGCTTCACCCACCCGGCACGCAAGGTGACGGGGCCCTGACACCCGCCACCGAAACCGCCGCGCGGTGACAGCGACCGGATGACAGGACCGGGCCGGGCAGATGTGTCAGGTGTCAAGTCCAGGGAACCCGCCCTGGGGAGCTCGGGGGCAGCCTCCCCGGGACGGGTCGTGTACCCGGCGCTCTCAACGGCCACCGGCAGGAACGGTTCCGCAACCGTCAACCCCACGCCGCTCGCCTTCCCCATGTGGGCGCGCCCTGGCCGACGGCAGGGCCGCGCGGGCGACGCCTGAACGACGCCGCTCGCGCGTTTGGCGGTCGCGCCGTCTCTGCGCCGAGGGAGCCGGAGCCACGCTGGACTGCTGAGGTCACAGGCCGTTGACGCGGGCTATCCTTTCCGCGGCCAACGGGGTGAAGTTCGCCGTGATGACGCGGCCCGTTTTGCGTCCCTGCCGCCGCGAGTAGGGTATTCGCGCCTGCGCGATGAGCCGGCGGCTACGCAACGTCATCTCCAGTTCGAACCGGGTACGAGGATCACGTAGCTGCGGTCCGAAGAGTTTCTCCAATTGCCGCATGCGGTATCGGACCGTCTGGGGATGGACGCTCAGGGCCTTCGCGGCTTCAGGGGCGCCTCCGCGTTCGAGCCAGGCGAGCAGGGTCACCTCCAGCCGCTCGCTCTGGCGTGGGGTCAGGCCATCCAAGGGCCGGAGCCATTGGGCGGCCAGTGCCTGGGCCAGTGGTTCGTCCTGTAGGAGGATCAGAGTGGAGAGGTGGTCGTCGACGAAGTCGGCCGGGGTGTCCTGACCTTGGCGGGCCGGGGTGAGGGTGAGCAGGCGCTGGGCCCAGCGCAGGGAGGATGCGGTGTCTGCCGGGGGGACCTCGTGGCCCACGGCTGCGATGCGGCCGCGCAGCGGGGTCTCCAGGCGTGCCCGGGCGTCCGGGCCCGGGGTGCGGCTTGGGACGAGCAGGCAGGGCTGGCCCGCGAACATGCCAGGGAGTGAGTCGTGTAGTGCGGCTGCGAGCTGTTGCGTTTCTCCGGGGGTGGCTAGTATGACGCCCCGTATGGCGGGTGGGAGGGACCAGCCGGCCGCTTCGGCCAGCTCGGCGAGGGTCTGCTGCGGGGTGGCTCTGGCGTCGGTGAGGGCGTTGAACAGGTTTTGACGTGGCCGGTCGGGCGGTGCGGCATGCCTGTCCCGTGCGGTGACGCGGTCTGTTGCCCGCTGTCTACCGCGGTGCGCGGTTCCGGGGCCGGTGTGGCGGGTGGGTTCCCGGTTTTCTCGGGGGCTTGCCTCGTGCTTTCCGTCGTGCCTGATGTCGTTGTCGTGGCCGGGGCGGGGATCGTCGCGGCTGGGGTCCTGGTCACCCGGTTGCTGGTAGCCAAGGGCGGTGAACAGGGCTCTTTCAAGCGAGCGTCTGAGCGTTTCGTCGTCGATGGTCTCGTTGTGGTTGACGAGTGCGGATAGTTGCGGTGTTCCTTGCTGCAGCTGTTCCAGTATCTCGTCGGCCAGCACGGGCAGTTCCGTGCGCAGGACGCGGATCCACTCGCCTGGGGGACGGGACCAGATGCGGTTCAGGAGTTCGCACATCATTTCCTCGTTCTTGCGGGGGTGAGGCCCGCTTGGGGGGGGAAGGCGACGATCAGCCAACCGGGGGGCTGGTCTGGCGTCGGTCCCCTGTTTTGGGGCGTTGGTGCCTTCGACCTCTGTGAGGAGAGGGCGCTTCTTGGGGCTTTCTTGCGGATTGCTTCGTTTCTGCCGCCTGGACGTGGTAGATGGGGGATGGCACGGTGACGCCGTTCCCTTGTTGGAGGAGGATCTTCCGGATTGTTCGATGTGCGGAGACACGTGCGGGAAATTGTCACCTTTCGATAAATTGCGTGGAGATGCTGTGTGTCTCCACGATCCTGTCGCTCCCGCCTCGTCAAGCCGTTGCGGTGACTTGGCCGTTGTGCGGAGCCGGCGGCCCGGGCGGGGTGGCAGGCGAAGCGCTCTTGGTGTGGGAGCGTTCCCTTGCCCGGCGGATCATTCGAGCGGGAAGGGTCCCACACCCCGTCACCGCTGGCCTCACGCTGCTGCGTTGGGCGTCGGACGTTCGACCAGCGCGCTCAGAGCCGGAGCATTGTGGTCTTGGACGAGGCTGTCGGTTGCCCGTACGTCGGCGGCGTGCGGGCTCGCTGCTCGCCCCGTGCGGGTGTAGGCGGTGGCGCGGAAGCTGAGGCTGGGTGTCGCCGGTCTCGCGCCTGAGTTTCCCGCACCGCGCCGAGGCTGAGGAGCAGCCGGGTGGGGACGGCGTCGCGCCGTGCTGGAGCGGACGCCGCGGTCCGGCTGGCGGTCGGGCACCTGCAGGCTTCTTGCGAGCGAGTGCGCCGCCTTGCAGTGTGTCGGCATGGGGGCATGCCTCTCGACGGGCCCGGCAAGGGTGAGGCCCGCTGGGCAGGCTGTAAAACCGTCTGCCAACGGCAGCCGGAAGTGTGCCGGAACCCGTTTGGGGCGTGCGCTGCCATGGGAAGGTGGCGGCCCTCCTTCGGAGGGCAGGAAGCTGTCGCCCTCTGCGTCGGAGATATCCTGATTTGCGACACGCGTCGATGCCGAAGGCCCGGACCGGGCGGTGCGCTGTCGAGGGAGGTGGTCCCATGCGGGTGGCGCGTCTACTCGTGGCCGCGCTCGTCTTGGCGCTGCCCATCGCGTGCTCGGACGGTGATGTGCCGGATCGTCCGTCCGGCCAGATTGCCGTGGCCACCGGTAATCCGGGCGGCGTGTATGCGGAGTACGGTGCGGGCTATGCCGGTGTCATCGGGCGTCGGTTGCCTGACGCGTCGGCGCGGGTTGTGCACACCGGCGGGAGTGTCGAGAATCTGCGCAAGGTGGAGGCCGGTCAGGCGCAGGCGGGTTTCGCTCTCGCCGATGCCGCCGCTGACGCTGTCGCCGGGCGGCCGCCCTTCTCTCGGCGTCTGCCGGTGGTGGCGCTCGCCGCGTTGTATGACAACTATGTGCAGCTGGTGGTCCGTGCGGACAGCCCGGTGCGCAGTGCGAAGGCGCTGCGGGGGCTGCGGGTGTCCGTGGGTTCCGACGGTTCGGGTACGGCGCTGATCGCTGAACGCATTCTGAAGGTCGCGGGGCTTTCGCCGGCGACGGATGTGACGTCGTTGCGGCTGAATGTGCGTGAGTCCGCGGCCGCTCTCGCGGCCGGGCGGATCGATGCGTTCTTCTGGAGTGGTGGTCTGCCGACGGGGGCGATCACCGAGCTGCGCCGCGGTACGGAGATCCGGCTGGTGGACCTTGGTGACGTGGTCGGGGAGCTGACGCGGGCCTATGGCGAGCTGTATACCGAGACCACGGTGCCTGCTGTGGTCTATGGTGCGCAGAGCGCGGTGACGACGGTGAGTGTGCCGAATTTCCTGGTGGTTCGGCGTGACATGGCGGAGTCTAAGGCGTACTGGCTGACGCGGTTGCTGTTCGACGGACAGGCGCAGCTGATTCGGGCGCATCCGGAGGCTCGGCGGCTGGACCGGCGGTCGGCGATCGCCACTGATCCGTTGGAGCTGCATCCGGGTGCTGCCCGCTGGTATCGGGAGGCGCATCCCTGAGGACTGGGTCAGGGGGTGGCTGCGGGCGGCTGAGGGGCGGGTGGCCGGGTTGCGGCGGGTAGTCGTACGGTCGCGGTGAGTCCGTGGGGTTGTGCCGCTGCCAGGTGGAGTTCGCCGCCTCCGGCTTCCACGAGTATCCGGGTGAGGGCGAGTCCGAGGCCGGTGCCGGGGACGTTCTGGTGACGTGTGCTGCGCCAGAATCTGCTGCCCGCCTGCGCGAGTTCCTCCGTCGTCAGTCCGGAGCCCTGGTCCTGGACGGTCACCTCCACGGTGCCGTGTCCGTTGTCCGCTGTCCGCCCGTGGGGCGGGCTGGCGGTGTCGTGGCTGGAGGCGTGTGGGGCGTATGTCACGCAGATGTCAACGGGTGAGCCGTTGCCGAACTTGAGCGCGTTGTCGAGGAGCGTGTCCAGGGTCTGGTCGAGGCATTCGGGCAGGGACAGTGCGCTGATGCCTGCGGGGATACGTGTGGTGAGGGGGACGTCTTCGGCGTCGAAGGCGGCCCGCCAGGCGTCGGCACGGTGGGCGACCACGGCTGATACGTCGACGGGTGTCCGTTCCGCTTCGGATGCCTCCGCTCTGGCCATGCGCAGCAGTCCGTCGAGCATCTGGCCGAACCGGTCGGCCTCTTCTACCGCGCTGTGGAGTTCGTGCAGGCCCTGGGGGTCGTTCACGAAGTCTTCCAGGTTCTCCACTCTCAGGCGTAGCGCGGTGAGTGGGTTGCGTAGCTGGTGGGAGGCTTGTGCGACGAAGGCGCGCTGCTGTTCCTGGGAGGCGTGCATGCTGTCGGCCATGGCGTTGAAGCTGTTGGCGAGGCGGCGAAGTTCTGGGGCGCCGGCCCGGTCCGAGACGTGGGTCTTCAGCCGCCCCAAGGCGACTTCGTGGGTTGCGCGGTCAAGTTCGTGGACGGGGCGCAGTACCCAGCGCACGACTGGGGTGGCGACGGCGATGAGGACGATGGCGAGCGCGGTGAGGCTGCCGAGTATGACGAGGGTGAGGTGGTCGGCGACTTCGGAGCGGGCCTGGTCGGTGGGGGAGACGATCAGGACGGCGCCGAGGATGTGGCCGTCTCGTTTGATGGCGTCGGCGTGGATGAAGGGGCGGTCGTCCCATGGCCATACGACGCTGGGCCGTTCGGGGGGCCGGTCGGCGAGGGCTTGGAGGAGCGCGGAGCGTACGGCGGGTTCTTCGAGGTCGATGGGGTGGGGGGCGACGACGGCTGTCTTGCGGTCGGCGTCGACGATGGCGACTTGGGAGTCGTACAGGCCGGTGTAGCGGGCGGCGGCGGCTTGGAGGCGGGCTGTTCGTCCTGTTTCCAGGGCGTTGGCGGCCAGGTCGGCGAACCAGGTGCTGTCCTGGACGCGTCCGGTGAAGGAGGTTTGGATGGTGCGGTCGGCGGTGGCTCGTACGAGGGGCACGCTGAGGGCGACGATGAGGCCGGCGACGAGGGCGCAGACGATGACGAGGAGCCGGCGGTGCATGGGGCTCAGCAGCCTGCTGCCGCGGGCGGCAGGGTGGGGGGCGGGGCGGCGGGGTCGGTGGTGAGGCGGTAGCCGAAGCCGCGGACGGTGCGCACGAGGGCTCCGGTGGGTCCGAGTTTGCCGCGCAGGGTGGCCACGTGGACGTCGAGGGTGCGTGACATTCCGTCGTAGGCGGTCTGCCACACCTCCACGAGGATCCGGTCGCGGGATACGGCGGCGCCGCCGGCGCGGACCAGGACGGCCAGGATGTCGTATTCCTTGCGGGTCAGGGGTACGGGCTGTCCGTGGAGGGTGACCGTGCGTTGTGCGAGGTCGATGGCGAGGCCGCCGTGGAGGGTGAGGGGGGGTTCTTGGGGCGGTAGGTGGTTCATGCTGCGGCGTAGGACGGCTTCGATGCGGGCGAGGAGTTCGGCGGTGCCGAAGGGTTTCACCACGTAGTCGTCGGCGCCGCTGCGTAGTCCGCGGACGCGGTCGGGTTCGCTTCCCCGGGCGGTGACGGCGATGACGGGGACGCCCCCGCGGGCGCGTAGTTCCCGGCAGACCTCGATGCCGTCTCGGTCCGGCAGGCCGAGGTCGAGCAGGACGAGGTCGACGGGGGGTGCGGAGAGGGCCTGGGCGGCGTTGGCGGCGCGCTGGACGTCGTAGCCGTTGCGGCGCAGGGCGCCGGCGAGGGCTTCGGCGACTCGGTTGTCGTCTTCGACGACGAGTATGCGCAACGCGTCCTCCCGGTGCTTTCCCGGCTGGTCCTGCGCCCGGGGGAACGTGTGCGGTGCGGGGCAGGGCACGGCCTTTGATACCAGCGTAGGAGTGATCCAGGTCACTGAATCCTAAACCTACGTTAAGAGGGCCGGCGTTCTCTGTCGCCTTCCGGTCACGGCTGCCACGGTCTGAGGTATCGCAGCGTTCAGTCCGAGGAGGCCATCATGGGCATGGTGCAAGCGCCGTCTGGACCGGGACAGCGGACAGTCGAGGACCTGGTGGCCGAGTTCGACCAGGAGCGGCCCGCCCGCAAGCTTTCCCCCGCGGTGTCAGGGGCCGTGTCCGCGGTGTGTGCCGTGCTGTCGGTCTTCGTGCTGTACGCGATCTTCTTCCCCGTCGCCAAGGGCGGCCAGTACTACCTGACGCTCTTCCTCGCCGCGACGCTGCCACTGATCTTCTTGACCCACCGTGGAACGGTGCGGGTGCCGGCTTTGGCGCTGCCGTGGCGCCGGGGCGCAACGGCGGGTGCCTCGGCGGGGGCGGTGAGAACGGCATGGCGTGACGACCCGGGCCTGTCCGACTGGATGCTGGCCGGCTGCGCCCTCGCGGTGTGCCTCTACCCGCTGCTGGAGTTCGACGCCTTCATCGAGCGGCGTCAGCTGCCCACCTCGCTCGACGTGGCCATGGGCATCGCCATGATCCTTCTTGTGCTGGAGGCGTGCCGGCGTACCACCGGCTGGGTGCTCCCCGCCTTCTGTACGGGGTTCCTGCTGTACGCGTACTACGGCGGGCTGCTCCCGTACCAGTGGTCGCTGGCGCACGGCGGCTTCGACGTCGCCGCGATCTCCGCCCACTTCTTCATGAGCACCGACGGGGTCTACGGCGTACCGCTGAATGTGGCCGCCACCTACATCGTGCTGTTCACCATCTTCGGCGCCGTGCTGGACATGTCAGGGGCGGGGAAGTTCTTCATCGACCTGTCGTTCGCGGCGTTCCGCGGCTCCCGCAGCGCCCCCGGACGCACCGTGACGGCGGCCGGTTTCCTCCTCGGCACCGTCTCGGGTTCCGGTACCGCCACCGCCGTCAGCCTGGGATCGGTCGCCTGGCCCATGTTGCGTAGGGCCGGCTACAGCAAGGAGGCGGGCGGCGGAGTTCTGGCCGCCGCGGGCATCGGCGCGATCCTCTCCCCGCCCACCCTGGGAGCCGCGGCGTTCGTCATCGCCGAGTACCTCAAGACCAGCTACCTCACCGTCCTGCTGTACGCGCTGGTGCCCACGCTGCTGTACTACCTGGGCATCCTTCTGGCCGTGGAGATCGACGCCCGCAAACACCAGGCGCGGCCCGTGATCGACGACGAAGCCGTCTCGGCGTGGAGTCTGCTGGGACGGTTCGGCTACCACTTCCTGTCCCTCTTCATGATCATCGGTTTCATGGCGATGGGACTGCCCCCCTTCCGGGCCGTGGTCTACGCCACCGCCCTGCAGTTCCTGCTGTCCTTCCTCGACGCCCGACACCGGATGACCCCGCGTCGGCTGTACGCGGCGCTCGCCGAGGGCAGCAGGTCCGTACTCCCGGTGGTCGCCACCTGCGCCGCCGCCGGCATCATCGTCGCCGTCGTCACCCAGACCGGCCTCGGCCTGAACCTGGCCTCCGTCATCGTCAACGCCGCCGGCATGTTCGGTGACAACCCGACGGTGGAACTGGTCGTGACGGTCATCTTCGCGGCCCTCGCCGTGTCGGTCCTCGGGCTCGCGGTCCCGGTCACCGCCTCGTTCATCATCTCCGCGGTCATCATCGCTCCCGCACTGCTCACCTTGGGCGTGAGCATGCCCGAGGCGTACATGTTCATCTTCTACTACGCCGTACTGTCCGAAGTCAGCCCGCCCACGGCGCTTGCCGCGGCCGCCGCGGCCGCCATCACCGGCGGCAACCCTATGCGCACCATGGTGGCGACCTGGAAATACTCGCTTCCCGCGTTCCTCGTACCGTTCGCGTTCGTCCTCACCGACAACGGCTCCCGACTCCTGGGCACCGGAAGCCTGACAGGCGTCCTGTGGACGACTACAGTCTCCGCCCTCGCCGTCGCCGCGCTCGCCGCCGCCACCGGAGGCCGCCTGCTCGGCCCGGCAGGCCCCGTGGAGCGTGGGCTGTGCGTCATCGCCGCCCTGTGCCTGCTCTACCTCGAACCCGCCGCGATCACCACCGGCCTCATCGCCCTGGCCCTCGCCGTAGGTATCCGCCTGGTACGCCGCGGGCAGCGCTCCGCCACACCCCGCACCACAGATCCCACAGGTCCCGGCCTTCAAGCCGAAGCCGTCACGGAAGGACACCTCCCCTCATGAAGCACCCCACGCGAACCACACGCCTGGCCGTCCCCGCCCTGGCCTTCGCGCTCGCGCTCGCCGCGACCGCATGCGCGGGAGGCAAACAGGACGAAAAGGGGGCCGCGAACAGTGGAAAGGGAGGGCGGCTCACCATCGCCACCGGCCCCACCACCGGCGTCTACTACCAGATCGGCGGCGGACTCGCCGAACTGATCTCCGACAACCTCGACGGCTACCGAGCCACCGCCGCCACCACCGGCGCGTCCGTGCAGAACATCCAAGGCCTCCAGGCCGGAAGCTATGACATCGCCTTCTCCCTGCTCGACACCGCGCAAGACGCCGTCGAAGGCAAGGGAAGCTTCGACAAACCACAATCCATCGAAGCCCTCACCCGCCTGTACCCCAACTACACCCAGATCCTGGTCCGAGCCGACTCCGGGATCACCTCCCTCCGCGACATGAGAGGCAAACGAATCTCCACCGGGGCACCCAACTCCGGCACCGAGGTCATCGCCAGACGGCTGCTGAGCGCCGCCGGCCTGGACCCCGTCAAGGACGTCTCGGCGCAACGACTGGCCCTGCCCGAATCGGTGGACGCCATGAAGGACAACACGATCGACGCGCTCATCTGGTCCGGCGGCCTGCCCACCAGCGGCGTCACCGACCTCGTCACCAGCCTCAAGGACAAAGTCCGCTTCCTCGACGTCACCGCGCAACTCCCGGCGCTGAGCAACACCCACGGCGGCGTCTACCAGAAGGGGACCATCCCCGCGGCCGTATACCACCAGCCCGCCGACGTGCCCACGATCGTGGTACCCAACGTCCTGCTCGTCAAAAAAGGCTTCGACCCCCGACTCGCGGGAAAGATCGCCGACCTCGTCTACGACAAGAAGAACGCCCTTGAGAAAGTCAACGCCGCCGCCACCGAAATCGACCCCGCCCAAGCCGGCAACACTGCCCCCGTCCCCCTCAACCCCGGCGCCGCAAACGCGCTCAAGACCCTCACCCAAAGGCCCTGAAAACCCACACCCCAACCCCCGACCCAGACCCCGACCGGCGGCCACCAGACCACCAGCGACCCTTGTGCCCACTCCCCCGGGCAAGCCCCCACTCCCCCGCGATCCACTGCCCAGGGCGCCCGCGTTCCCCGGCCCACGTGCCAGACCGCCGCCCTCCCCCAAGGGTGATCACGATGTGCCCCACCAGACCGTCACACTCCCGCAGCTTCCCGATAGCCGCGGACATACATGCAGTACCGAAAACCCGCCGGCTCGTACTCGCCGTCGTCCACGGATGGAACCTGCGACTGACCGGCGAAACACTCGACGAACTCGCCCTGCTGTGCAGCGAGATCATCACCAACGCCGTACGCCACACCACCGGACCCTCCACCGTCACCGTCCTGTGGACCGGCACACGACTCCGCGTCGAAGTCACCGACACCGCACCCGAGTCGCCCTCCCCACAAGAATGCACACACCACGCCGAGAGCGGCCGCGGCCTCATGCTGATCGCGGCCATCGCCACCGACTGGGGCACCACCCCCACCCCAACGGGAAAAGCCGTCTGGTTCGAAATGACACCACCGCCCCCCACCCAGGGTCATTGCATGATCGAGATCTGTCCGGGTTCGTCAGGTGAGGCCGAGGGCCTGTAGGGGTCGGTTGTAGTTCCGTCCGGTGTGGCGGAGGGCTGCGGCGATGTTGCTCCCGCCGTCCTGGCGGAAGACGCCGATGGCGAGGTTGCGCAAGGAGGCCATGGCGCGGGGCAGGGTGCCGGTGCGGACCTTGGAGTCGTCCTCGCGGAAGGTGCGGTCACGGACGTGGTGCAGGAGGTTCTCGATGCCCCAGTGGCCCCTGATCCAGGTGGCGAGTTCGGCGTAGGTGGCATCGAAGACGCTCAGGCTGGTGATCAGGTAGACGCGCTCGATGGTCAGCTTCCCGGTGCCCATCTCGCGCCGCCGGCGTACGACCTGGATTGCCTGGCGGGCGCCGGGGTAGTCGATGTGACGGAACGCCGCGACCTTGAGTCGGCGGACCTCGTCGCGGTGTTGGGCACGGTCGCGGGTGCGGTGCCCGAGCGGGATGTCCCGCCAGGGCAGCCCTTTGACCTGGGCATACAGACCCGGATGGTTCTTCTTGGCGACGGCCAGGTAGTGGGCGCCGCGGCCGATCAGGTAGGTGCCGTGACCGTGCTGGGTGTGCAGAGCCTCGGTGGTCAGCACGGCGTTGTGAAGATCCAGGGTGTCCAGCAGGGGCTGGAAGGAAGGGATCTCGTTGCTCTTGGAGGCGACCTGCCGCTGGGCCAGGACCACGCCGTGGTGCTCCATCGCCGCCAGCAGTTGGATCGCCGTGGCGGTCTTGGCGCGAGAGCCTCGTACTGCCTTGCCGTCGACCGCGATCACTCGTCGTACCGACCGCGTCACCTCCGACTGGGGTGGCGGGATGGTTCTGGCC
>NZ_JBHXQN010000057.1:0-39181 GCF_042717785.1 Streptomyces sp. NPDC058619 | reverse complement strand
GCTGCGCGACGGCGCGGTGGTGTGCTGTGGTTTTTGGTGGTGCTCGCGCTGTTCTTAGTGGCTCCCCGGGGGGGGGGGGGGGGCGGCCCCGCCGCCCGCCCCCCCCCCCCCACCCCCCGGTGCGTTCACACTGCTGGGTCGTGCGGGTACTGCCGGGTGGGACTACTTGTTGATGCGGTTCGCGATTTCCTTGTCCGCGTCCGCGCCCGCCTTGGCGGCGTCCTCACCCTTCAGGACCTTGGTCATGAACTCCTTGATGGGGTTCGGCTCGGTCTCGACGTTCGCCCAGCCGGCCGAGACCGGGGTGATCTTGCCGTTGGTGCCGGCCTTGGCCATGGCCTCGGCGAAGGAGCCCGCCGGGGCGGCGAAGTTCGCGCCGGCCTGGTTCGGGAGCAGCGCGCCCTTGGTCTCGGCGGCGTACTTGGTCATCTGGTCCTTGCCTGCGGCGAGGGCCAGCCACTCCTTGGCGAGCTCCTTGTTCTTGGAGCGCTCTGCGACCGCGAGGTTCGAGCCGCCGAGGAAGACGGTGCCGGACTTGTCGGCGGTCTTGCCCGGGATCGGGAAGTAGCCGAAGTCGGCTTCCTTGCCCGCGTCCTTCAGCGCCTTCTCGGCACCGCCGGCCTCCCAGCCGAGGCCGATCCAGGAGGCGACGCCGCCCTTGGGGACGATGTCGGTGGACTGCTGCGGGCTGGCCTCGTCCTTGTCCTTGGGCGCGGTGGAGAACGCCTGGATCTTCTTGTAGAACTCGATCGCGGAGGCGGCCTGCGGGGTGCCCAGCTGACCCTTCCACTTGTCGCCGTCCTTGACGGCGAGGTCGCCGCCCTCGTCCCAGACGAAGCCCGCGAGGACGTACCAGCTCTGGCCGGGCAGGTAGATCGGCTGCGAGGCCGGGTCCGAGGCCTTCAGCTTCTCGAGACCGGCGACCCACTCGTCACGGGTGGTGGGCGGGGTGATGCCGGCCTTGGCGTAGGCCTTCTTGTCGTAGATGACGACGCGGTTGGCGGCGTACCACGGGGCGGAGTAGAGCTTGCCGTCGACCTCGGCCGAGGAGAGCATGCTCTTCTGCCAGGCGTCGGCACCGAGCTTGGCCTTGTCGCCGGACAGGTCGGCGAGTCCGCCGGTGACCGCGTAGCCGGCGGTCTGGGTGTTACCGAGCTCCAGGACGTCGGGCGGGCTGTTCTCGGAGAGAGCGGTGGTGATCTTCTCCTGGATGCCGGTCCACTTCTGCTCTTCGACCTTGACCGTGACACCGGGGTGCTTGGCCGAGAACTCCTTGTTGACCTCGTCGATCCAGGCCTTGGGCGCCGAGCCGTCCATCATCCAGACGGTGATCTCCTTGGGGCCGGCCGCGTCGGTCTTACCCTTGTCGTCGCCGCCGTTGCCGCACGCCGCGACTCCGACCATCATGCCCGCGACACTGACCGCCGCGATGAGCTTGCGCTTCACGCCACCCTCCTCAGGGATGCTGCCTGCAACTTCCCTCGCCCACCGCGGTGACGTACCAAGTACTCCCGTGGGGCCGGGATCTGATCCATATTGGTTTAGACCAGTAGCTGGAGCTTGGCCTAGACCTTTAGGGGTGTCAAGGGTCTAATGAGCGGGTGCCGGGTCCGTTATCGGACCGATACCTGGGCAGAGAGAAGGCCCGTCCCCCCACACGTGTCACGATGTGACCGCACATATCGGAGGAGCCGGTGACGGCAGCGAAACTGGAGTCGGGAAGGCGGGCGGCGATGGCCACCGAAGGGGCACTCACGGAGCCGGAGGGCGGGGCTGCGACCCGCACGGCACGTGTACCCAAGTACTACCGACTCAAGCGGCACTTGCTCGACATGACCGAGACCCTGCCGCCCGGCACACCGGTACCGCCGGAGCGCACGCTCGCGGCCGAATTCGACACCTCCCGGACGACCGTCCGGCAGGCGTTGCAGGAGCTCGTCGTGGAGGGCCGCCTGGAGCGCATCCAGGGCAAGGGCACCTTCGTCGCCAAGCCGAAGGTCTCCCAGCCGCTCCAACTCTCCTCGTACACCGAGGACATGCGGGCCCAGGGGCTGGAACCGACTTCACAGCTCCTCGACATCGGGTACGTGACGGCCGACGACACCCTCGCCGGACTCCTCAAGATCACCACCGGTGGACGGGTCCTGCGCATCGAGCGGCTGCGCCTGGCCAGCGGCGAGCCGATGGCCATCGAGACCACGCACCTCTCGGCCAAGCGCTTCCCCGCGCTGCGCCGTTCACTGGTCAAGTACACCTCCCTCTACACCGCGCTCGCGGAGGTGTACGACGTCCGGCTCGCCGAGGCGGAGGAGACCATCGAGACCTCGCTGGCCACCCCGCGCGAAGCCGGCCTGCTCGGCACCGACGTCGGGCTGCCGATGCTGATGCTGTCCCGGCACTCGCTGGACGCGGACGGCGAACCGGTGGAGTGGGTGCGCTCGGTCTACCGCGGCGACCGCTACAAGTTCGTGGCCCGCCTCCAGCGGCCGGCGCTCTGACGGCCGGGCGGCCCGCGCACCCGGCCGCCCGATCCCCCTCGATCGACCGCCTCAATCGACCGCATCGACCGGCCGACCGCCACTCCGGCCGGCCACCCCTCCGACGGTCCGACCGTCCGGCCACGCATCCGTACGTACCGATATACGGACGGGGTCTTACCTTCACCGGGCAATCCCCCGTAGATTCCCTGCCGCTTACGCAGATGATCGACGAGGGGACGAAGGCCATGCCCAAATCGGAATCAACGGGAACAGAACGGGACGCGGCGAGTCCGGGCACCACGCAGGGCTCGCCCTCTCCCAAGTCCATCGCGGTGTGGGTGCTCGTCGGACTCGTCGGTGCCCTCGGCTGGGGAGTGCTGGCCCTCTCCCGGGGCGAGGAGATCTCGGCCGCGTGGCTCCTCGCCGCCGCGCTGGGCTCGTACGCCATCGGATACCGCTTCTACGCGCGCTTCATCGCGCACCGCGTACTGAAGGTGGACAAGACCCGGGCCACCCCCGCCGAACGCCTTGACAACGGTGTCGACTTCCACCCGACCGACCGCCGCGTGCTCTTCGGCCACCACTTCGCCGCCGTGGCCGGCGCCGGCCCGCTCGTCGGACCCGTGCTCGCCGCCCAGATGGGCTATCTGCCCGGCACGATCTGGATCGTCGCGGGCGTCATCTTCGCGGGCGCCGTCCAGGACATGGTGACGCTCTTCTTCTCCACCCGCCGCGACGGGCGCTCGCTGGGCCAGATGGCCCGGGACGAGATCGGCCCCGTCGGCGGGGCCGCCGCGCTGGTCGCCGTGTTCGCCATCATGATCATCCTGCTGGCGGTGCTGGCGCTGGTCATCGTCAACGCCCTCGCCCACTCGCCGTGGGGCGTCTTCTCCATCGGCATGACCATCCCGATCGCCCTCTTCATGGGCTTCTACCTCCGCGTGCTGCGGCCCGGCCGGGTCACCGAGGTCTCCGTCATAGGGGTGGCGCTGCTGCTGCTCGCGATCGTCGCGGGCGGCTGGGTCGCCGAGTCCTCCCTCGCCGGGACCTTCACCCTGGAGAAGGAGACGCTCGTCGTCTGGATGGTCGCGTACGGCTTCGTCGCGTCGGTCCTGCCGGTGTGGATGCTGCTCGCGCCCCGCGACTACCTCTCCACCTTCATGAAGGTCGGCACGATCGCGCTGCTCGCGCTGGGCGTGGTCATCGCGATGCCCACCCTGAAGATGCCCGCGGTCACCGAGTTCGCCGCCCGCGGAGACGGCCCGGTCTTCGCCGGCTCGATGTTCCCGTTCGTCTTCATCACCATCGCGTGCGGGGCCCTGTCCGGTTTCCACTCGCTGGTCGCCTCGGGCACCACCCCGAAGATGATCCAGAAGGAGACCCAGGTCCGGGTCATCGGCTACGGCGCAATGCTGACCGAGTCCTTCGTCGCCATCATGGCGATGATCGCGGCCTGCATCATCGAGCCCGGCCTCTTCTTCGCCGTGAACTCGCCCCCCGGCGTCATCGGCACCACCGTGGAGACCGCCTCGCAGGCGGTGACGAACTTCGGCTTCGCCATCAGCCCGGAAGCCCTCGCGCAGGCCGCGAAGGACGTCGAGGAGACCAGCCTGCTCTCCCGTACCGGTGGAGCGCCGACCTTCGCACTCGGGATGTCGGAGATCTTCTCGGCCGTCATCGGCGGCGCCGGCATGAAGGCCTTCTGGTACCACTTCGCCATCATGTTCGAGGCCCTGTTCATCCTGACGACCGTCGACGCGGGCACCCGCGTCGGCCGGTTCATGCTCCAGGACACGCTCGGCAACGTGCACAAGTCCTTCAAGGACGTCAGCTGGAAGCCCGGCGTCTGGTTCGCGAGCGCCGTCGTCGTCGGCGGCTGGGGCTACTTCCTCTGGGTCGGCGTCAAGGACCCGCTGGGCGGCATCAACCAGCTCTTCCCGCTGTTCGGCATCGCGAACCAGCTGCTCGCGGCGGTCGCCCTGGCCGTCTGCACCACCCTCCTGGTCAAGTCCGGGCGGCTCAGGTGGGCCTGGGTGACGGGCGTGCCGCTGGTGTGGGACGTGGCCGTCACGCTCACCGCCAGCTATCAGAAGATCTTCTCGGAGGACGTGAAGGTCGGCTTCTTCGCCCAGCGCGACAAGTACCAGGCCGGCATCGACGCCGACAAGGTCCTGCCGCCCGCGAAGACCATGGGCGAGATGGAGACCGTGGTCACCAACGCCACGGTGGACGGCGTGCTGTGCGTGCTGTTCGCGCTCCTGATCGTCATCGTGCTGGTGGACGCGGCCCGGACCTGCTTCAAGGCGATCGCCGACCCGGCGTCCGTGAAGCTCTCCGAGGTCCCGTGGACCGAGTCGAAGATCGTCGCCCCGGCCGGGCTGATCCCGACCGCCGAGGAGCGCGCCGAGCTCGCGGCCGCGGGCCTGGACCCCAGCGGCGGCCGGGCGAAGGAGCCGGTCGCGTGAGCCCGGCGGCGCCCGGCCGCGACGGTACGGGCCTGAGCGGCGTGGAGCGGCTGCGCCGGGGGCTGGCCCGGGCCCGGTACTTCGTACGGGAGTTCTCCGGCGAGGCCGCGTACGACCGGTACGTCGCGCACGCCCGCTCCCACGACCCGGACGCCGCGGTCCCGACCCGCCGGGCCTTCGAACGGGCCCGCACCGACGCCCGGGAGGCGGACCCCCGCGACGGCTTCCGCTGCTGCTGACCCCGCCCGCCCCGAAGGCCCCGCCGCTCTCCGCGGCGGGGCCTTCGGCTTCCGGCGCCGCGACGGGGGCCGCCCTGCCCGCCCCGCCCGCCCGGTACCCCACCGCCCCGTACCCGTCCTGCACACTCGACCGCATGGACATGGTGATCAGGGCGGCGCTGCCCGCCGAATACGCGGAGCTGGGCGAGATCACGGCGCAGGCCTACCTAGCCGACGGGCATCTGGACGAGAACGAGAACGACGACTACCTGAGCGTCCTGCGCGACGTGGCCGGCCGGGCCGCCCTGGCCGAGGTGCTCGTCGCCGAGCGCGACGGGCGGATCCTCGGCGGAGTGACCTTCGCCGAGCCCGGGAGCACGCTCGCCGACATCGCCGCCCCGGACGAGGCCGAGTTCCGGATGCTCGCCGTGGCCCGGGAGGGCCGCGGGCAGGGCGCCGGCGAGGCGCTGGTGCGGGCCTGCCTGGACCGGGCGCGGGCGATCGAGGGGGTTTCCGCGATGGTCCTCTCCACCCAGCGGAGCATGGCCGGGGCCCACCGGATCTACTCCCGGCTCGGTTTCGAACGCACTCCGGAGCGGGACTGGGCGCCGGTCGAGGGCCTCACCCTGCTGACGTACCGGCTGAAGCTGTAGCCACGCCGACACAACATGTGGGGCCTTCCGCAGAGGGGCGCCCCCACATGTATGCTCAGGGCTGCTGTCGCCGCAGGGGAATCCGGTGTGAATCCGGAACTGTCCCGCAACGGTATGAAGTGCACCGATTGGTGTACCTGCAAGTCCGAGGACCTGCCGACAGCGCGCCCGGCTCGACCGAACCGGGCGCCGACACGTCCGGGCCTCGCGGTTGGGCCGGTGGACGCCATGCGGTGCACGAGCTGCCTGCCCTGCCCGGGCCGGCCCGTGCGCTGTCCCGCATGCGCCCCTCGCACCCCGCCCCGCCGATGACCGGGCCGAGCGAGGGAGAGCAACCCCCGTGACCATCGCGCCTTCCGCACCGCGCGCCGAGTCCGTTCCGTCCACGGCTCTTCATGGATCTGGCGAAGGTCCCGGGGCCGCACTCCTGCGTACCCTCACCGAACTGACGGCCGACCTGCCCGACACCGACCCCGGCCGGGTTGCCGCCGCCGCGCTGCGCGGCCGCAGCTCCCTCGCCGACGAGGCCGAGCTGCGCGGGCTGGCCACCGAGGCCGCCGCGGGGCTCATCTCCGAGGACCCGGCGTACTCCCGCCTCGCCGCCCGGCTGCTGACGCTGGCCGTGGCCGGGGAGGCCGCCGGCCAGGGTGCCACCTCGTTCTCCGCCTCCGTCGCCGTGGGCCACCGCGAGGGCCTGATCGCCGACCGCACCGCCGCGTTCGTCGCGGCCCACGCGGCCCGCCTGGACGCGCTGGTGGAGCACGCGCTCGCCGAGGGCGCCGACGACCGCTTCGGCTTCTTCGGCCTGCGCACGCTGCACAGCCGCTACCTGCTGCGCCACCCGATCACCCGCCAGGTCGTGGAGACCCCGCAGTTCTTCATGCTGCGCGTGGCCTGCGGTCTGGCCGAGACCGGACCTGACGGTGAGACCGGCGGCGTCCAGGCCGTCGAGGAAGTGGCCTCGCTGTACCGGCTGATGAGCCGCCTCGACTACCTGCCGTCCTCCCCCACGCTCTTCAACTCCGGCACCCGGCACCCGCAGATGTCCTCCTGCTACCTGCTGGACTCCCCGCTGGACGAGCTCGACTCGATCTACGACCGCTACCACCAGGTCGCGCGCCTCTCCAAGCACGCCGGCGGCATCGGCCTGTCGTACTCCCGCATCCGCGCCCGCGGTTCGCTGATCCGCGGCACCAACGGCCATTCCAACGGCATCGTCCCGTTCCTGAAGACCCTCGACGCCTCCGTCGCCGCGGTGAACCAGGGCGGCCGCCGCAAGGGCGCCGCCGCCGTCTACCTGGAGACCTGGCACGCGGACATCGAGGAGTTCCTGGAGCTCCGCGACAACACCGGCGAGGACCAGCGCCGTACGCACAACCTGAACCTCGCCCACTGGGTGCCGGACGAGTTCATGCGCCGCGTGAACGCCGACGCCGACTGGTCGCTGTTCTCCCCGGCCGAGGTCCCCGAGCTGGTGGACCTGTGGGGCGACGACTTCGACGCCGCGTACCACAAGGCCGAGGCGGCGGGCCTGGCCCGCAAGACCATGCCCGCCCGCGAGCTGTACGGCCGGATGATGCGCACCCTCGCGCAGACCGGCCAGGGCTGGATGACCTTCAAGGACGCCTCCAACCGCACGGCGAACCAGACCGCCGAGCCGGGCACGGTCGTCCACTCCTCCAACCTCTGCACCGAGATCATCGAGGTCACCAACGACGGCGAGACGGCCGTTTGCAACCTCGGTTCGGTCAACCTGGGCGCCTTCGTCCTGGCGGAGACCGGCGAGATCGACTGGGAGCGCCTGGACGAGACCGTCCGTACCGCGGTGACCTTCCTGGACCGCGTGGTGGACATCAACTTCTACCCGACCGAGCAGGCGGGCCGCTCCAACGCCCGCTGGCGGCCGGTGGGTCTGGGCGCCATGGGTCTCCAGGACGTCTTCTTCCGGCTGAAGCTGCCCTTCGACTCCCCCGAGGCGCAGGCACTGTCCACGAAGCTGTCCGAGCGGATCATGCTCGCCGCGTACGAGGCCTCCTGCGACCTCGCCGAGAAGAACGGCCCGCTCCCCGCCTGGGAGCAGACCCGCACCGCGCGCGGCGTGCTGCACCCCGACCACTACGAGGTCGAGCAGAACTGGCCGGAGCGCTGGAACGCGCTGCGCGCCCGGATCGCGAAGACCGGGATGCGCAACTCGCTGCTCCTGGCGATCGCACCGACGGCGACGATCGCCTCCATCGCGGGCGTGTACGAGTGCATCGAGCCGCAGGTCTCCAACCTGTTCAAGCGCGAGACGCTGAGCGGTGAGTTCCTCCAGGTCAACGCGTACCTGGTGGCCGAGCTGAAGCGGCTCGGCGTGTGGGACGCCCAGACCCGCGAGGCGCTGCGCGAGGCCAGCGGCTCGGTTCAGGGCTTCGGCTGGATCCCGGCCGAGGTGCGCGCGCTGTACCGCACGGCGTGGGAGATCCCGCAGCGCGGCCTGATCGACATGGCGGCGGCCCGGACCCCGTTCCTCGACCAGTCGCAGTCGCTGAACCTGTTCCTGGAGACGCCCACCATCGGCAAGCTCAGCTCGATGTACGCGTACGCCTGGAAGCAGGGCCTGAAGACGACGTACTACCTGCGCTCGCGCCCGGCGACGAAGATCGCCCGCGCGGCGTCCGGTTCCGCCGTCCCGGCATCCGCCGCTCCGCTTCCGCAGGCCGTCGACGCCGACGCGCTGGCCTGCTCCCTTGAGAACCCCGAGTCCTGCGAGGCCTGCCAGTGATGAGCTCCGAGAACACCAAAAACCTGCTGGACCCGGGCTTCGAGCTGACGCTCCGCCCGATGCGCTACCCCGACTTCTACGAGCGCTACCGCGACGCGATCAAGAACACGTGGACGGTGGAGGAGGTCGACCTCCACTCGGACGTCGCCGACCTGGCGAAGCTGACGCCCTCCGAGCAGCACATGATCGGCCGGCTGGTCGCGTTCTTCGCGACGGGCGACTCGATCGTGTCGAACAACCTCGTGCTGACGCTGTACAAGCACATCAACTCCCCGGAGGCGCGCCTTTACCTGTCGCGCCAGCTGTTCGAGGAGGCCGTGCACGTCCAGTTCTACCTGACGCTGCTCGACACCTACCTGCCCAACCCGGACGACCGGGCGGCCGCGTTCGACGCGGTCGAGGAGATCCCCTCGATCCGCGAGAAGGCGCAGTTCTGCTTCAAGTGGATGGACTCGGTCGAGAAGATCGACCGGCTGGAGACGGCCGCCGACCGGCGCCGCTTCCTGCTGAACCTGATCTGCTTCGCCGCGTGCATCGAGGGCCTGTTCTTCTACGGCGCCTTCGCGTACGTGTACTGGTTCCGCTCGCGCGGCCTGCTGCACGGCCTGGCCACCGGCACGAACTGGGTTTTCCGCGACGAGACCATGCACATGAACTTCGCCTTCGAGGTCGTGGACACGGTCCGCAAGGAGGAGCCGGAGCTCTTCGACGACGCTCTTCAGCAGCAGGTCACCGACATGCTGCGGGAAGCCGTCGAGGCGGAGCTCCAGTTCGGCCGCGACCTGTGCGGCGACGGCCTGCCGGGCATGAACACCGAGTCGATGCGCGAGTACCTGGAGTGCGTCGCGGACCAGCGCCTGGTCCGTCTCGGCTTCCCGCCGGTGTACGGCTCGCAGAACCCGTTCTCCTTCATGGAGCTCCAGGGCGTGCAGGAGCTGACGAACTTCTTCGAGCGCCGCCCGTCGGCCTACCAGGTCGCGGTCGAGGGCACGGTCGACCTGGACGAGGACTTCTAGTCCGCGTCGCCGGCCCGGCCGGCACGAGTGCGTCCCCGCTCCCGGGAAGTCCGGGGGCGGGGACGCACTGCCGTGGTGGGGGGACGCACTGCCGCGGGCACGGCGCCGGGTGCGGTTCAGCGGCCCGGGGCGTGCCGTACGGCCAGGCGCACCGCCGCCGGACGGGGCTCCGTGCGCGTACGCCCGAGCCCGGCCCGGATGGTCCGCGGACGCTGCCGGCGCTGCCCGGCGGCGGTGCGCAGCTGCCGGTCGGTGCGGTGGTCGCCGAGGGCTCCGTAGAGGGCCGGGGCGACGAGGAGCGCCGCGACGGCGAGGACGGTGAGGTAGTCCAGGAACGTGTTCATGACCCCACTCTCGCGAGTGCGGCGCACATCGGACAGTGGCAGGACTGTCATGGAAGTGCGAATTACTGCCACACTGGAGTCATGCTGAACAACGTGGCCGTGGCCGTGGTCAACGGGGTCGCCCCCTTCGAAATGGGCATCTTCTGCGAGGTCTTCGGGATCGACCGCAGTGCGATGGGCCTGCCGACGTACGATTTCGCAGTCTGCGCGATGGAGGACAACCCCCTCTCCGTCGGCGACGGCCACTACAGCCTCACCCTCCCCCACGGGCCCGACCGGCTGGAGGAGGCGGACCTGATCTGCCTGCCCGCGGACCGGGAGGCACCCACCCGCGACTACCCCCGCCCACTGCTGGAGGCCCTGCACCGGGCCGTGGACCGCGGCGCGCGCGTGCTGAGCGTGTGCAGCGGCGCCTTCACGCTCGGCGCGGCCGGCCTGCTCGACGACCGGCGCTGCACCACGCACTGGCTGCACGCCCCGGCCCTGGCCCGGCGCTTCCCGCGGGCGCGGGTCGACCCCGACGTGCTGTACGTGGACGAGGGCCCGGTGATCACCTCGGCGGGCACCGCCTCCGGGATCGACGCGTGCCTGCACGTCGTACGGCAGGAGCAGGGCGCCGAGGTGGCCAACACCATCGCGCGCCGGATGGTCGTCCCCCCGCACCGGGACGGCGGCCAGGCCCAGTACATCCAGCGGCCGCTCCCCCGCACCTCCTGCGACACGGTCGGCGAGGTGATCGCGTGGATGGCGCGCCACCTGGCGGACGAGATCACCGTCGAGCAGCTCGCGGAGCGCGCCCACCTGTCGCCGCGCACCTTCGCCCGCCGCTTCCTGCAGGAGACCGGCAGCACTCCGTACCAGTGGGTGCTGCGCCAGCGGGTGCTGCTCGCGCAGGAGCTGCTGGAGTCCACCGACGAGACGGTCGACGCGATCGCCGGGCGCTGCGGCTTCGGCAACGCGGCCTCGCTGCGCCACCACTTCCTGCGTGCCCTGGGCACGACCCCGAACTCCTTCCGCCGGACCTTCCGGGGGCCCCGGGCGGTGGCCTGACCGGGCGCGCGCACCCCCGGGACCCGGTCGCGTGACCGATATGCGACTGGCCGAAACCGTGGGCACACTTGACCCGAACCGGCCCCATGCGTAGCCGTTCGATGACGTACGGTGAGCATGCCCGGCCCGACCGCCCGCACAGCGCCCGGGCCCCGCACCTCTCACCAAGCCCAGGGGGCCTGCATGTCCCGTACGTCCCGTACCGCTCGCATTCTCACCGCCGCCGCGTTCGCCGCGCTGCTCCTCGGTGGTGCGGCCGCCACCGCGTCCGCGGACAGCGGCTGGGGCGCCGCGCCCGCCGACAGCGGCTGGGGGTCGAAGCCCGCGGACAGCGGCTGGGGTTCGGCTCCCGCCGACAGCGGCTGGGGCTCGGCACGGAAGTAACCCGCCTCCCCGGCCGTCTCGTCGGCGCACACGCCGCACGCGCCGCACACGCCGCACACGACAGGGCCCCGCTCCTCTTCCGGAGCGGGGCCCTGTCGACGTGCGCGGTGGCCGGCGCCGTCCCGGCTACGCGTTCGGGACGGTCTCGTAGCGCGGGGTGCCCTCTTCCATCTGCCGCAGGGCGTCCTTGCGGTCGCGCTTGGAGAGCCGGTCGATGTACAGGTAGCCGTACAGGTGGTCGGTCTCGTGCTGCAGGCAGCGCGCGAAGTAGCCGGTGCCGCGCACCTTGATCGGGTTGCCCTCGGCGTCCTGGCCGGTGACCTCGGCGTAGTCCGGGCGGGCCAGCGAGGCGTACGCCGTCGGGACCGACAGGCAGCCCTCGTTGGAGTCGTCCAGCACGCGCGCACCCGCCGGCAGCTCGACGAGCTTGGGGTTGACCACGACACCGGTGTGCCGGTTGCCGTCGTCGTCCGGGCAGTCGTAGACGAAGACCTTCGCGTCCACGCCGATCTGGTTCGCGGCCAGGCCCACGCCCTCGGCGGCCTTCTGGCTGGCGAACATGTCGTCGATCAGCTGCGCCAGCTCGTCGCCGAACTCGGTGACGTCCTTGCACTCCCGGTGCAGGACCGGGTTGCCGACCACCGTGATCGGACGGGCGGTGCCACGCTCGCGGTGGGCGAGCTCGCGCTCCGCACAGCCCTCGGTGTCCACGACGTACCCGTCGTTCAGGTTCTCGACGACCTCGTTCTCCTGCTGCGCCATGTCCGCCGTACGCCTTCCGTAAGTCCTGGCACCGGTGGTCGCCAATGGCCACCGATGTGCCCGTACAGCCTACGGCCCCGGCTCAGCAGACTTCTTCGAGATCCCGCCACTCGCGGCTGTCCGGACTGTCGGCGACCCAGCCGTCGAGCAGCCCGCGCACCAGCCCGGCCGGCGCCGCGATCCCGCACTCCCGCTCCGGCACCCACAGCGAACCGGAACCGGCCGTACGGTGCCCCAGCGGCCCGGGGTGCCCCGGCTCGCTGTGGTCGTGCGGGTCCAGGTGCTCCCCGTCGCCCTCGTCGCTCGGCATCTCGCTCTCCGAGCAGGTGCGGCACAGCAGCCGCACCGACGAGGACCAGTCCTCGGCGGCGAAGCCCGCGTCCGAGGCCAGCTGCTCCAGCGCGTCGCGGTCGGACTCGGTCGCCGCCTCCAGCAACACCACCCAGGTCGGCACCGGCGACGGCGCCCACAGCTCGATCTCGTCGAAGACCGGGTACGAGGGACCGGCCGCGGTCACCCGCTCCCCGTGCGGCACCCCGTCGTGGAGCACGACCTCGCCCCAGCGCCGCCCGGACGACGGCAGCGGGATCGACAGGACCTCCAGCCGGGCCGGGTCCAGCCGGCGGCCCCAGACCACCTCGGCCTCGCCCTCGGGCGACAGCCGCACGGCGGCGCTGCCCAGCTCCATGCCGACCGGCTCGCCCCCGGACTTCCCGCCCGCTCCCGAGCCGTGGGAGTCGCCGGGCACCTTCAGCCCGTACGCCTGCCAGGCCCTGCGGGCCAGCGGCCAGTCCTGCAGCGCGGTGGCCGCGATCCCGACGTTCCACCAGTCCGGGGCGCCGGCCTCCCGGTCCAGCAGGGCCACGGCGCGCAGCCCTGCGGCCCGCGCCTGCTCCCAGTCGTGGCGGAACTTGTGCAGCAGGGCCAGATTGAACCAGGACTCGGACAGCCACGGTTCCAGGTCCGCCGCTCTGGTCAGCAGCGCTCCCGCGTCCTCGTACCGACCGTCTCCGATCAGCGTGAACGCGCGGTCGGTGGCCTGCCGCCACGAGGCGGAGGGCCGATGCCGTACCTTCCCGAAGATCCTCACGATTCCCGCCTGCCGGTCCAACGGTGCAGCCTTGCGGACACTGTCACGGTCACTCTTACTGGCATCCAACCATGCCCGCTCGGACGGCCGCTCATTACCCATGGGTTACCCAGGCGGGACGGGAACAACTCTGTCACGCCCCTCCCTGGCCAGAACCCTCGCCAGGGACTCCACGACCTCCGGCGCGTAGTCCCGCCCGGTGCCCAGCCGCAGCTGCTCCAGGGCGGCCAGTGAGCCGCCCGGGTGACGACTGCCCGCGACCAGGTCGTCGTACGCGTTCACCGCGCGCACGATCCGGGCGGCCACGGGCTGCTCCCGGTACGGGTCGGCCTGCAGCTCCACGACCACCGCGACCTCGGCCGGCACCCCGGTCTGGCGGGCCACCTCCCCGCCCAGCCCGGCGATACGGCGGGCCTCGGCGGGGGGCAGCTCGGCGGTCGCCCCCTCCGGGACCGGGTCGACCAGGGACAGCTGGCCGATGTCGTGCATCAGCGCGGCGTACTCCAGCACCGTGAGCTCCCGCTCCGACAGGCCGAGCTCCCGGCCCACGGCGCAGCTCAGGGCGGCGACCCGGCGGGAGTGGCCCGGCCGGGTGTATCCGGCGATCTCGGTGGCCCGGGCCAGGGAGGTGATGGTCTGCCGGTAGGTGGTGCGGATGGCGGCGATCCGGTGGAAGGACATCTGGGTCAGCAGCAGGGGCACGCTGAAGACGGGCAGGGCCCACAGCCCGGCGACGGCCACGCCCAGGGCCATCACGACCCCGGTGGCGCAGATCGCCGAGCCGATGCCCAGCTGGGCGCGCAGCTCGTCGCGCAGCAGCGGCCCGTACGGCCATCCGGTCCGGGCCCCGGCCAGGGCCGCGGCGAGCACGGCGTCGCACAGGGCGGTGAGGAAGAGCAGGAAGAGGAGGAAGAGGACCAGGTACGGACTCTGCCCGAGCCACTGCTCCAGCCGGCCGGAGTTGTAGAGCGGCTGGAAACAGGCGGCGGCGAACGCGACGGTCAGCACTCGCCGGGCGACGTGGTCGAGAGCGGGGCCGCTGCCCCGGGCGATGTGCGGAACCACTCCGACGAGGGCGGCGGCGACCACGACCGCGACGGTCTGGAGGACCCCGTGGTGGGAGGGCTGCCCGGCGTTCTGGCCGAGCAGGGCGTACGCGAGGGCCCCGGCGGAGCCGAGCGGCGCGGGCCGGCGGTCCTCGGCCGCGGCGGACCCGGTCCACTCGGGGCGGCCGTCGGTGCGGCGGTCGCGGCGGGCGAGCTCGCCGACCGCGACCAGGGTGCCGAAGGCCAGGGCCGCGCCCGGCTCCAGGACCCCGGTCCACAGGGTGTGGCCGAGGGCCGCGACGGTGACCAGCGCGGCGGCCCCGCGGACGCTCCACGCGGCAGCCCCGCGCAGGCACGACGCGGCGCCGTCCCGGACGCGCGACGCACCGCCGGTCCGGACCCGCCGCGCGCCACCCCGCCCGGAACCCCGTCCGGCGCTCCGGGCGGCGGTCCCCTTCACGCTCCCGCTCCCGGACCGCGCCGCTCGTCGGGCGGCCGGAAGGTTCCTGCTCCGGAGCCGCCGTGCGGCGCCGCAGGGCCCGCGGCCGGCCGGCCCGCGCCCTGGAACGCGGCCCGCCCCCCGTCGCCCGGCCGGCCCGGAGCGGCGTCCCGGCCCTGCGCCGGGAGCCCCGAGAGCCCCGGCCCGGCGGCGGCGGGGACTCCGCCCGGAGCGCCGCTGCCCGGCCCCGGGGCGGCGGCGATCACCTGGAGGTCCTCGTCGGAGGTGACCACGGGATGCCAGCCGTGCCGTCCGATGGCCCCGGCCAGGGCCAGCACCATGACCGGGTCGAACTGCGCCCCCGCGCAACGCTCCAGTTCGGTCAGGGCGGCCGGTACCGGGCGGGCCCGGCTGTAGGAACGGCTGGAGGTCATCGCGTCGAAGGCGTCGGCCACCGCCACGACCCGGGCCAGTACCGGGATCTGGTCACCGGTCAGCCCGTACGGGTAGCCGGAGCCGTCGATCCGCTCGTGGTGGTGCAGGATCGCGGACCGCGCCTCGCCCAGGAAGCCGATGCCGCGCACCATCTCGTGCCCGTACTCGGGGTGCAGTTCGATGATCCGGCGCTCCTCGGGGGTGAGCGGCCCGTCCTTGCGCAGCAGCCGGGTGGGGACGCCGAGCTTGCCGACGTCGTGCAGGATCCCGGCGATGCGGACGACTTCGAGGCGGTCCTCGGCCATCCCCAGCTCGCGCGCGATCATCGCGGAGGCCTGGCCGACCCGCTCGCTGTGGCCGCGCGTGTAGCGGTCCTTGATGTCGACGGCCTGGACGAGGGCGCGGATGGTGGCCCGGTGGGCGGCGTGCTCGCGGTGGTACTGGGCGAAGACCCAGCAGGAGATGTACATCGGCAGCAGGACCAGGAGCGCGGCCGTCAGCCCGTAGGGGCTGCGCCACAGGACGGCCATCATCAGCCCGGCCAGGCCGTGCACGCAGTGCGGGGGGAGGGACCGGGTCAGCGGCCCGCGCCAGACCGTGGCGGCGGGCCGGCGCTCGGCGGTGACCAGGACGCCGCCGTCGAGGACGGTGAGCACGAGGCAGAAGACGACGGCGGCGGCCGCCGCGGGGACCAGGACGTACGGGAAGTCCGCGAGCCACACGCCCGCTCCGGAAGCCCCGGAGGAGACGGCGGACCCAAAGGACACGGCGGACCCCGCCGGCCCGCCCCGCGAGCCGAGCGCGGCCGGGCCGCCCAGCAGCCCGAACGCCTGCCCGGCGGCCCAGGCCGCCATCGCCTGCTGCGCGCAGTGCCAGACCCGGCGCACCCGGACGGGCGGCTCGGCCACGGTCCCGGCGAGCCCGCCGGGCAGGGCGACGAGCGCGGCGGCCGCGGGCGGCAGCAGGAAAACGGCGGCGAGCAGGACGGGGAAGAAGGAGCCGATGCCCTCGGGGACCCGGGCGCCCAGCAGCGGGCAGAACTTGACGAGTTCGCAGCCGAGGTAGAGCACCGACAGCAGGACCACCGCCGCCCACGGGGTACCGGCACCGGTGAATGCGGGGGTGACGCAGGCGAGCGCCGCGAGGACGCCGCAGAGGATGTATCCGCGCGCCGCCGGCGGAAGTGCCCGCATGGCGCTCTCCTCCCGTGTGGCGTCCGAGCCGGGTACCGAATCAAACCAGTACCGAAGGGGGAGAATAAGTGGGGCCCCGATGCCGGTGGGTCTCATTTCCGCATTGCGCCAAGCGGACGCCCCCGGATTAGCACCTTCGGGTGAACGAAGTTCCCTTCCGGGGGCGGTGGTTGAAACGGGGCCGAGCGCCCGGGACCGACCGGGTCAGCCGCTGGCCGGGTTGTCTGCGGTGACGTCGTGGTCCGGCACCGCCTGGCCCGACCGGATCAGCTCGATCCGGCCCATGACCTTCGAGCGCAGGTCGCTCGGCACGTCGTCGGACCCGCAGCAGCGCTTGACCAGCTTCTTGACGGCCTGCTCCAGGCCGTACTTCTCCAGGCAGGGGTTGCACTCGCCGAAGTGGGTCTCGAACTTCGTGCAGTCACTGTCGGGCATCTCGTGGTCGAGGAACTCGTACAGGTGGTCCAGGACCTCAGCGCACTCCGTCTCGTGCGGCTCTCCGCAACTCATGAGCCCGAGCCTTTCCTGTCGTTCGACTCTCCCCCGCCGGCGGGTACCAGCCCGCGCTCACGGGCGTAGTCCTCCAGCATTCCGCGGAGTTGACGGCGGCCACGGTGCAGTCGCGACATGACCGTACCGATGGGTGTACCCATGATGTCCGCGATCTCCTTGTACGCAAAGCCCTCTACGTCGGCGAGATAGACCGCGATGCGGAACTCCTCCGGAATGGCCTGGAGTGCTTCCTTCACATCCGAATCGGGCAGGTGGTCGAGCGCCTGCGACTCGGCGGAGCGCAGTCCGGTCGACATGTGCGACTCGGCGCGCGCCAGCTGCCAGTCCTCGATCTCCTCCGCGGCGCTGCGCTGGGGCTCGCGCTGCTTCTTGCGGTAGGAGTTGATGAACGTGTTGGTCAGGATCCGGTAGAGCCACGCCTTCAGGTTGGTGCCCTCCCGGAACTGGTGGAACGACGCGTACGCCTTCGCGTACGTCTCCTGGACCAGGTCCTCGGCGTCGGCCGGGTTGCGCGTCATGCGCAGCGCGGCCGAGTACATCTGGTCGAGGTAGCCGAGGGCGTCCCTCTCGAAGCGCGCGTTGCGCTCCGGGGTCGTCTCCTCCGCGTGGCCTTCGTCGGTCCCAGCGACAGGACCCACCTCCTCCGACAGCGTGGCGGCTCCGAAAGCGGTTCCGCTCGAATCGGAGAATAGTCGACCCTCCCGGCCCTCCGCCGCTCGGAGCGAGCTGCGCTTGGGCCCGGGCAGTACCGTCCAGTCCAGGTCAGCGGCCTGCCTGCGGTTCTGGCTGATGGCCTGGGTCATGCGCTTCCTCTCCTCCGACGAATTGCCGTGCGTACCGACATCCGGGACAACAGAAGGGCCGTACGGCGCATTCCCCGGCGGGCGGCGGGTTTCGCACCCCGTCGTGCCGCCGGGCGGCGGGGCGGCGCGCCGCCGCGGCGATCCGCCGCGCGAATGTGTCAGGTCGCGGTCAGGGGGCGAGCCGCTCCAGCCATCCGCCCACCGCGTCGGTGATCACGTCGAGGGCCTGCTGCTGGGTGGTCTGCGCCCGCTTCGGCACCGCGAAGCCGTGGTCGCCGTCGGGCACCTCGACGAGCTCGTACGGGTCCTGCGCCCCCGGCGCCGGGAACTCCCCGGGGCGTCCGAAGGCGTCCCGGCCGCCCTGGACCACGAGGGCGGGCCGGCCGGCGCCGAGCAACTCGTCGGCGCGGGACTTCTCGGGGCGGCCCGGCGGGTGCAGCGGGAACGCCAGCGCCAGCACCCCGGCGGCGCCGAGGCCGGCGGCGGTCCGGCAGGCCACGCGGGCCCCGGCGCTGCGGCCGCCCGCGACCACGGGCAGGCCGGGGCGTGCGAGCAACGGCCAGAGCCCGCGCCAGCCCTCGTCCAGCACCTTGGGCGCGGCGGCCACCTTCTTCCCGGCGACCCGCCAGGGCTGTTCGACCAGGGCCACCGTGATCCCGCGCGCGGGCAGGGCGGCGGCCAGCGCCTGGAGGTCGCGGGCCTCGATTCCGCCGCCGGCGCCGTGGCCCACGGCGAGCACGAGGCGGGCGCAGGCGGCGGGGTGCCAGGTGACGCGGGCCTCGCCCGGCGGGGTGTCGACGCTTTCGGTACGCGGGGTCATGCGCCGATCATGCCGGGTCGGCGCCGGTCAGAAGAGCGTCGCCTCCTCCGGCGCGGCCAGCTCGTCCAGCAGTTCGGGGCCGTTGTTGCGGACGTTGCTCACGGCGGTGGAGACGGGGTAGGCCCGCATCAGCCCGCCCGGCGGCGGAGCCAGCAGCTCCCGCAGCCCGTCCGGGTCGGTCCTGGCCGGGTCCAGCCAGGCGTCCCACCGGTCGGGGGTCAGCATGAGCGGCATCCGGGGGTGGATGTCGGCGAGCGAGGCGGGTCCCTCGGCGGGGGCCACGCCCAGCGGGCCGGTCTCGGCCTCGGCGGTGATCACCGAGCAGGTCGCCCACCAGGCCCGGGGGTGGTCGGCGGGCAGGGTCGCGTCGCGCCAGAACTCGTACAGGCCGGCCATGGCGAAGACCGAGCCGTCGGCGGGCAGCACGAAGTACGGCTGCTTGCGCGCCCGCTTCTTCTTGCCCTCGACCTCCAGCTGCCGCTCGTCGTGGGCGGTGACCCACTCGTAGTAGCCGTCGGCGGGGACGATGCAGCGGCGCTGTGCGAACGGCCGCCGGAAGGACGGCTTCTCGTGCAGGGTCTCGGACCTGGCGTTGATCATCCGGGCGGCGCCGTCGGGGTTCTTGGCCCAGGACGGCACCAGCCCCCACTTCAGGACGCGGAGCTGGCGAACCGGGCGCGGATCCGGAGCGTCCCTCACGGGACGGTCGAGGACGACGAGGACCTCCTTGGTCGGCGCCACGTTCCAGTCGGGCTCCAGGGACTCCTCCGGCTCCCACGTCTCGACGCCGAAGGCCTCCACGAGGTCCTCGGGGCTACGACTCGCTGCATACCGTCCGCACATGGCTGCCACACTGCCATGGCACCCGACCACCACCGCAAGGAGTCCGCCACTTCATGGACAGCAGCTCTACGGCCGGCCTCTGGGACCGGCTCACGGGGATACAGACGGCGCCCGACCTGTGGCTGGTGATCGTGACGGGGGTGGCGGCGCTGGCCGCCGTGGGGCCGCGCCCGCTGTGGCGCCTCTCGCGCAACGCGGTCACCATCGCGCACGAGGGCGGGCACGGCCTGCTGGCGCTGCTCACCGGGCGGCGCCTGGACGGGATACGCCTGCACTCCGACACCAGCGGTGTCACGGTCAGCCGGGGCAAGCCCTCGGGCCTCGGCATGGTCCTGACGGCGGCCGCCGGGTACACCGCCCCCTCGCTGCTCGGGCTCGGCGGGGCCGCGCTGCTGTCCGCGCACCGGATCACGCTGCTGCTGTGGGCGGCGACCGCCCTGCTGGTGGTGATGCTGGTGATGATCCGCAACGCGTACGGGGCCCTGACGGTGATCCTGACCGGCGGAACCTTCCTGCTGGTGTCCTGGCTGGCACCCGCCGAGGTCCAGGCCGTCTTCGCGTACGCGGTGGTGTGGTTCCTGCTGCTCGGCGGGGTGCGGCCGGTCTTCGAGCTCCAGGCCAAGCGCCGGGGCGGTGGCGCACCCGATTCCGACGCCGACCAGCTGGGGCGGCTCACGCACGTCCACCCGGTGGTGTGGCTGGTCCTCTTCCACGTCGTCGCGCTCTGCTCCCTCGTCGGCGGCGGCCGCTGGCTGCTCGGCCTCTGAGACTGCGTCGCGATCAAGATCCGGCAGCGGGCGGAGCCACTAAAGTGGGGGCCATGACCGATTCCCCCGCGCTCCCCGCCCTCTGGCCCGCTCCGCTCGCCGAAGCGGCCGTAAACGCCACCGTCACGGTGCCCGGGTCCAAATCGGTCACCAACCGGGCCCTGGTCCTGGCCTCCCTCGCCGCCGAGCCCGGCTGGGTGCGCCGTCCGCTGCGCTCGCGCGACTCCCAGCTGATGGCCGACGCGCTGCGCGCGATGGGCGTGGGCATCGAGGAGACCGTCTCCTCCAGCTCCGCCGGCGACGGTGCCGGCGGCGAGGCCTGGCGGGTCATCCCGGCGGCGCTGCACGGCCCGGCCACGGTCGACGTCGGCAACGCGGGCACGGTCATGCGCTTCCTGCCGCCCGTCGCCACCCTCGCCGCGGGCGACATCCGCTTCGACGGCGACCCCCGCTCCTACGAGCGTCCGCTGGGCCAGGTCATCACCGCGCTGCGCACGCTCGGCGCCCGCGTCGACGACGACGGCCGGGGCGCGCTGCCGCTGACCGTCCAGGGCGGCGGGGCGCTGGAGGGCGGGGTCGTCGAGATCGACGCGACCAACTCCTCCCAGTTCGTCTCCGCGCTGCTGCTCTCCGCCCCGCGCTTCAACCAGGGCGTCGAGGTACGGCACGTGGGCACCAACCTGCCGTCCATGCCGCACATCCGGATGACCGTGGAGATGCTGCGCGCGGCGGGCGCCCAGGTCGACACCCCCGAAGCCGGCGGCGAGAAGAACGTGTGGCGGGTCTCCCCCGGCGCCCTGCTGGGCCGCGACATGGTCGTGGAACCGGACCTCTCCAACGCCCAGCCCTTCATGGCGGCCGCCCTGATCACCGGCGGCACGGTCACCATCCCGGACTGGCCGCGCCGCACCACGCAGCCCGGTGACGCGCTGCGCCGGATCTTCACGGAGATGGGCGGCTCCTGCGAGCTGACCGACGACGGCCTGGTCTTCTCGGGCACCGGCAAGATCCACGGCATCGACGTGGACCTCGGCGAGGTCGGCGAGCTCACCCCGGGCATCGCCGCGGTGGCGGCCCTGGCCGACTCGGAGTCCGTCCTGCGCGGGGTCCAGCACCTGCGGCTGCACGAGACCGACCGGCTGGCCGCGCTGACCAAGGAGATCAACGCGCTCGGCGGCGACGTCACCGAGACCGCGGACGGGCTGCACATCCGGCCGCGCCCGCTGCGCGGCGGCACCTTCCACACGTACGACGACCACCGGATGGCCACCGCGGGCGCGGTGATCGGCCTGGCGGTGGACGGCGTGCTCATCGAGAACGTGGCGACGACCGCGAAGACCCTGCCGGACTTCCCGGCGATGTGGGCGGACATGCTCGCCGGGACCTCCGGCGCTCCCGCGGCCTCCGGCGCCCCGGGTGCCCGTACGGGTGCGGGTGGCTCCGGGACGTCCTCCGGCGGCCCCTCCCGGGCCGGAGCGGGTGCGGGAGCGTAGGGCCCGTCATGCGCAGGTACGGCAAGAACACCGACGAGGACGACATCCGGTCCCGCCCCAACCGCAAGGGCAACCGGCCCCGGACCACGATCCGGCCCAAGCACGAGGACGCCTCCGAGGGCTTCGTCCTCACCGTCGACCGGGGCAGGCTGACCTGCCTGGTCGAGGACCGCACCGTGCACGCGATGAAGGCCCGCGAGCTGGGCCGCAAGGCGGCGGTGGTCGGCGACCGGGTCTGGATCGTCGGTGACCTGACCGGCAAGAAGGACACCCTCGCCCGGATCGTGCGGATCGAGGAGCGCAAGTCCGTCCTGCGGCGCACCGCGGACGACGACGACCCGTACGAGCGGGTGGTCGTCGCCAACGCCGACCAGCTCGCGATCGTCACCGCCCTGGCCGATCCGGAGCCGCGTCCGCGCATGATCGACCGCTGCCTGGTGGCGGCGTACGACGCCGGACTGGAGCCCCTGCTGGTGCTCACGAAGTCCGACCTGACGTCCGCCGACAAGATCCTGGAGATCTACTCGACCTTCGGCCTGAACTACGTCGTCACCAACCGCGAGGAGCTGGCGACGGGCGACGCCGCCGAGCGGGTGCGCGAGCGCCTCAACGGCCGGATCACCGCCTTCGTCGGGCACTCCGGCGTCGGCAAGACCACCCTGGTGAACTCGCTGGTCACCGAGGGCCGCCAGCGCGCCACCGGGCACGTCAACGCGGTCACCGGCCGCGGCCGGCACACCACCACCTCGGCGCTCGCCCTGCCGCTGCCCTCGGGCGACGGCTGGGTCATCGACACCCCGGGCGTACGCTCCTTCGGCCTGCACCACGTGGACCCGTCCCGGGTCATCCTCGCCTTCCCCGACCTGGTGCCCGGTACGGAGGGGTGCCCGCGCGCCTGCAGCCACGACGAGCCGGACTGCGCGCTCGACAAGTGGGTGGAGGACGGCCACGCGGACCAGGCCCGGCTGTACTCGCTGCGGCGGCTGCTGGAGACCCGCGAACGCCGCGACGGCGACTGACCGGCTGGCCCCCCGGCCCGCTCCGGGGCCCGCCCCGCCCCGCCCGGCGGGGTTTGCGGACGGCCGCGCCTGGTAAATGCATACTCGCACCGAGTGGCGCGCAGGTTCGGGCCCGGATTCCGGCCCCGGCCGCGCCACGTGAGGCCGGGAGGCATTCGACATGGCGTGGCTGCTGGTCGTGGTCGCGGGAATCCTGGAGACCGGTTTCGCGGTCTGCCTCAAGCTGTCCCACGGGTTCACCCGGCTCTGGCCGACCATCGCCTTCGCGTGCTTCGCGCTCGGCAGCTTCGGCCTGCTGACCCTGGCGCTCAAGAAGCTGGACGTGGGCCCGGCGTACGCGGTGTGGACGGGCATCGGGGCGGCCGGGACGGCGATCTACGGCATGGTCTTCCTCGGCGACCTGGTCTCCACCCTCAAGCTCGTCTCGATCTCGCTGGTCATCCTGGGCGTCATCGGACTCCAGCTGTCCGGGTCGGCTCACTGAGCAGCCCCAGCATCTCCCGCGCGTCCGGTTCCTCCCCGGGGGCGACCACGTAGGAGAGGGCGAGCCGTACGACGAGCTCGCACCGCCGGGCGTCCTCCCGCGGGGCCAGCGCTCCGGCGGCCCGGTCGCGCACGGCGCGGGCCAGCTCGCCCGGCCCCGGCGCCCGCCCGGCCGCGGGCAGCTCCGGGTCCCAGGCCCCGGTGAGCAGGGCCCGTACGAGGGGACGGGTGCGCGCCGCCCGTACGGTCCACGCTGCGACGGCGGCGAGCCGTTCGGCGTCCGCGGCCGGCGCCGCCAGGGCCCGGTCCACCCCGTCGAGGTACCGTTCGGCCTCCCGCCGGACCAGGGCGCGGCCCAGCCCGGCCTTGCCGCCGAACTCGTTGTAGAGGGTCTGGCGGGACACTCCGGCGGCCGCTGCCACCTCGACCATCCGGACGGCGGGCCAGGGGCGGGCCGAGAGCGCCGCTCCCGCCGCGTCCAGTAAGGACTCCCGGGCTGCCGGCATGGATCGCCTCCCCCTCCGGGCGTCCCGACGGGCTTTCCCGCCGGACCCCCTCCGCCAGAGTTGACGGGGCGACAGATCCTGTCAAGGGCGCGTCCCGGGCGCGGAGGCGGCCGCGATACTGTTCGGCCATGTCCGAGTATGACGATGACCTGCGCCTTGCCCTCGACCTCGCCGACGCGGCGGACGCCGCCACGATGGAGCGTTTCCGTGCCCTCGACCTGGTGGTCGAGACGAAGCCGGACATGACCCCGGTGAGCGAGGCGGACAAAGCCGCCGAGGAGATCATCCGGGCCGGGATCGCCGCCGCCCGCCCCGACGACGCGATCCTGGGCGAGGAGTACGGCCTGGAGGGCACCGGCCCGCGCCGCTGGGTCGTGGACCCGATCGACGGGACGAAGAACTACGTGCGCGGGGTCCCCGTGTGGGCCACCCTGATCTCCCTCATGGCCGAGGGCGCCGACGGCGTCTTCCGCCCGGTGGTCGGCGTGGTGTCCGCGCCGGCGCTGGGCCGCCGCTGGTGGGCGGCGCAGGGCGGCGGCGCGTTCGCGGGCGGCGCGCTCGGCGCGACGACGGCGATCGGCGTCTCGAAGGTGGCCGGGCTGGGCGACGCCTCGTTCGCGTACTCCTCGCTGTCCGGCTGGGAGGAGCAGGGCCGGCTCCCCGGCTTCCTGGACCTGACCCGGGCCTGCTGGCGCACCCGCGGCTACGGCGACTTCTGGCCGTACATGATGGTCGCCGAGGGCTCGCTGGACTTGTGCGCCGAGCCGGAGCTGAACCTGTGGGACATGGCCGCCATCGCGGTCGTGGTCCAGGAGGCGGGCGGCCGCTTCACCAGCCTGGACGGGGAGGACGGCGTGCACGGCGGGAACGCCGCCGCCTCGAACGGACTGCTCCACGGGGAGATGCTGGGCCTGCTGCGCCCGCGCGCCTGATCCCCGCTCCGGCGCGGGCCCGCGGGCCCGGTGCGCGCTACGCGCCTTCTTGCTGGCCCTCCGTGTCCGTGGGAATCTAAGGATCCACCCGCTTGTGCCTTTGTGAACGACTTCTCAATCGGCACCCTTCCAGGCGGGCGGACTCACCCCAGGAGGTGGCTCTCTTCATGCTCGTCCGCGACGCAATGAGCTCCGTGATCCTCACCCTCGGACCCGCGCACACCCTCCGTCAGGCGGCCTGCCTGATGTCCGGGCGGCGCGTGGGCGCGGCCGTCGTCCTCGACCCCGAGCACAGCGGGATCGGCATCCTGACCGAGCGCGACATCCTCAACTCCATCGGCGCGGGACACGATCCCGACCACGAGTCCGTGGGGGCGCACACGACCAACAACGTCGTGTTCTGCACCCCGGAGGCCACCGTGCAGGAGGCCGCCGAGGCCATGGCGAACGGGGGCTTCCGGCACCTCATCGTGCTGGAGGACGGCGGCCCGGTGGGCATCGTCTCCGTGCGCGACGTGATCCGCTGCTGGGTGCCGAGCCGGCGCCGCACGGCCGAACTGGCGGGCTGAACGGCAGGAGGGCCGGGTCCCCGTCGGGGATCCGGCCCTCCTGTGTTCGACCAGCGGCGGGGTTCTAGCCGCGGAGGGCCTGGACCGCGACGTCCAGCCGCTTGCCGAAGTCGCCGTCCGCCTGGCGGAAGTTGCTGACCGCCCGCTCGACGATGTCGTCGCGGGAGACCTTGGCGATGAAGCCGGCCAGGTTCTCCACCAGACGGGACTTCTCGTCCTCCGAGTACAGGCGGTACAGGTTGCCCGCCTGGACGAAGTCGTTGTCCTCGCGGTGGACCGGTGCGGCGTGGTTGCCGGTGCCGCCGGTCAGCGGGACGGGCTGCCACAGCGGGCGGTCCGTCTGGTGCGGGCCGCCGAAGCTGTTGGGCTCGTAGTTCTTGGCGCCCTTGTGGCGGCCGTCGTACAGGTGGCCGTCGCGGGAGTTCGTCCGTGCCTCGGTGGCGTGCGGGCGGTTCACCGGCAGGTGGTCGGCGTTGATGCCGACGCGGTAGCGGTGGGCGTCGCCGTAGCCGAAGAGGCGGCCCTGGAGCATCTTGTCCGGGGACGGGCCGATGCCGGGGACGAAGTGCGCCGGGGAGAAGATCGACTGCTCGACCTCGGCGAAGACGTTCTCCGGGTTGCGGTTGAGCGCCAGCTTGCCGATCTCGATCGGCGGGTAGTCCGCGTGCGGCCACACCTTGGTGAGGTCGAACGGGTTGAAGCGGTACCCGGCGGCCTCGGCGGCCGGCATGACCTGGACCTGCACGGTCCAGGACGGGAAGTCGCCGCGCTCGATGGCCTCGCGCAGGTCGCGCTGGTGCGAGTCGGGGTCCTCGCCGGCGAGGAGATTGGCCTCGGCCTGGGTGAGGTTCTTGATGCCCTGGTCGGTCTTGAAGTGGTACTTGACCCAGAAGACCTCGCCCGCCTCGTTGTTCCACTGGAACGTGTGCGAGCCGAAGCCGTTCATGTGGCGGTAGGACGCCGGGATGCCGCGGTCGCCGAACAGCCAGGTCACCTGGTGGGTCGACTCGGGCGACAGACCCCAGAAGTCCCAGACGTTGTCCGCCTCCTGCGAACCCGTGTACGGGTCGCGCTTCTGGGTGTGGATGAAGTCGGGGAACTTGATGGCGTCCTTGATGAAGAACACCGGGGTGTTGTTGCCGACGAGGTCGTAGTTGCCCTCTTCGGTGTAGAACTTCAGCGCCCAGCCGCGGGGGTCGCGCACCGCGTCGGCGGAGCCGAGGTTGCCGGCGACCGTGGAGAAGCGCAGGAAGGTCTCGGTCTCCTTGCCGACCTCGGACAGGAACGCCGCCCGGGTCCACTGCGAGACGTCGCGGGTCAGCGTGAAGGTGCCGTACGCGCCGGCGCCGCGGGCGTGGACCACGCGCTCCGGGATGCGCTCGCGGTTGAAGTGCGCGAGCTTCTCCAGCAGGAGCTGGTCCTGGACCAGGACGGGGCCGCCGACGCCGGCGGTCTCGCTGTTCTGGTTGTCGGCGACCGGAGCCCCGGCCTCCGTGGTGAGCGGTCCCTGCGTCACGTGCGCCTCCTGCGTCATTCCTGCATGTCCTGTCCTCGGCCCTCAGCCTGAGCCGTACCTGATCCTACAATGGACATTGTCTAAGTCAAGTAAGCATCCAAATTCATATGAGTTCGGGAGTTACACCGAGTTCCCCCCGCTGTTAGGCTGGCGCTCATGAGTGACCTGCTGGAACGACTTCGCGGACGCGGCTGGCGCATGACGGCCCAGCGGCGCGTCGTGGCCGAGGTGCTCGACGGTGACCACGTTCACCTGACGGCCGACGAGGTGCACGCGCGCGCCGTGGCCAAACTGCCCGAGATCTCCCGGGCGACCGTCTACAACACCCTGGGCGAGCTCGTCACCCTCGGCGAGGTCCTGGAGGTCTCCACGGACCGCCGCGCCAAGCGGTACGACCCGAACGCCCACCGGCCGCACCAGCACCTGGTGTGCGCCCGCTGCGGAGCGATCCGCGACGTCCACCCGGCGGGCGACCCGCTGGCCGACCTGCCGGACACGGAGCGCTTCGGCTTCACGGTCTCGGCGGTCGAGGTGACGTACCGCGGGGTCTGCCCGAACTGCGCGGGCGCCTGAACGCACGACTGACGGAGAACAAGACTGACGGAGAAGGGGCCCGGAGCGCACGGACGCTGGCGTCCGCACGCTCCGGGCCCCTTCTCCGTCAGGTCGCCCCCGGTTCCGGCGAGCGCGCGCGACACTGCGGCGGGCGCACGCGCCCGGAAAAAGACTCGAGGCCCGGATCCATGGGATCCGGGCCTCGGGCCTTCAGTAGCGGGGACAGGATTTGAACCTGCGACCTCTGGGTTATGAGCCCAGCGAGCTACCGAGCTGCTCCACCCCGCGTCGGTAAACCTGACTCTACGGGGACGCGGACGGCAGATGCAAATCGGTTAACGGCCGGTCCCGGCCAGCCGCCGCGCGCCGGGCGTCGGCCGGCCGAACCGGCGGCGGCTCAGGCCGACAGCTCCTCGGCTAGCGCCTCCCGCAGGCGGGCCGCCCGCTCCGAGACCTCGGCCGGGCCCAGCTCCATGGCGCGTACGCACCACTTCTGGCCCTCCGCGAGGTCACCGTGCCGGGCCGCCAGCAGACCCAGCCGCAGCGCGGCGCGGCCGTGCCCTGCGACCGCCGCGCGGGTCCACCACAGCGCCGCTTCGGGCTCGCTGCCCTCGCGGGCCAGCAGCAGCCCGAGGTTGAACGCCCCGTTGCGGGAGCCGGCCTCGGCCGCCTCCCGGTACCACCGCGCGGCGACCGCCAGGTCACCGCGGGCGGCGGCCAGCATGCCGACCCGCACCTGCGCCCGGCGGTGCCCCAGCTCGGCCGCCCGCTCGTACCACTCCTCGCTCTCGGTCCGCTCGGCGCCGCCCGCCGACTCGCCCAGCGCAAGCGGCTCCGGCGGCGGGGCCAGCGACTCCAGCAGCGAGGCCAGCCGGAAGGCCGCCTCCGCGCTCCCGCCGCCCGCCGCGCACCGCAGGTGCCGCTCGGCGGCCCGCTCTTCGCCGTCGCGGACCAGCGCGATCCCGACCTGGAGCGCCGCGTCGGTGTGCCCCGCCGAAGCGGCCCGCTCGTACCACTTCAGGGCCGTACGGTCCTCGTCCCGGCTGGCGAACAGGATGCCGAGGTTGAACGCGGCGTCGACGCTGCCCGCCTCGGCGGCCTTGGAGAACCACGGTTCGGCGCCCTCCGCGTCCCCGCCCTGCAGCAGCAGGATGGCCAGCGCGTTGGCCGCCTCGCGGTGCCCCGCGTACGCGGCCCGCCGGTACCACTGCTCGGCCTGCGCGGTCCGCTCCTGTGCGACGCACAGCAAAGCAAGGTTGTACGCCCCGTTCTGGTCGCCCGCGTCCATCGCGGACCGGTACCAGCGCTCTGCGGTCTGGGTCTCCCCGCGCGCGGCGTGCAGCGCGCCCAGCGCGTTGGCGGCGTTGCCGTCGCCGTCCCGCGCGGCCCGGTTCCACCAGGCGGCCGCGCTCTCCTCGTCCCCGGCGTCGCGCAGCAGGAAGCCGAGGGCGCACGCGGCCCGCGCCTCCCCCTGCTTGGCGGAGGTGAGGTACCAGCGGCCGGCCTCCTTGAGCTCGCCGCGCGCCTCCAGCAGGGCGCCCAGGTGGAGCGCGGCCCGGCGGTGCCCCCGCGCGGCGGCCTGGCGGTACCACTGCTCGGCCTCGGCCGGGTCGCCCTTGCGCAGGTGGCGCGCCAGCCGGTACGCGGCCTCGCGGTGCCCCTGCTCCGCGGCGGCCCGGAACCAGCGCTCCACGCCCTTGTCCCCGCGGTGCTCCAGCAGGTCCGCCAGCCCGTACGCCCCCAGGGCGTGGCCGGATTCCGCCGCCTGGCGCAGCCAGTACTCGGCGGCGGGCTCGTCCCCGCGCTCGCGGAAGTGGCGGCCCAGGGCGTGCGCGGCGGGAGCGGATCCGGCCACGGCGGCGACCCGCCACCAGCCGGCGGCCTCGTCCGGGTAGCCCCGCTGGTGCAGCAGCACGCCGAGGTTGTTCGCGGCGGCGCGGTCGCCCTCACCGGTCGCCCCGCGCAGGTACGGCTCGGCCCCGTCCAGGTCTCCGCGGCGCAGCAGGAGGGCGCCGAGCACGCTCATGGCCCCGGGGTCGCCCTTGTCGGCGGCCACCCGGTGCCGGGCTTCGAGCTCGGCGTCGCTCGCCGCGTCGGTCTCGGCGAACATGTCCTCCGCGAAATCCGCATCGGTCAGTACGGTCTGCGCGTTGACAGCGGGAACCCTCTCGCCGGCTCCCGTATCCGGCTCGGCCTCCGCCCTCACAAACCGCCCTGTCTCCAGCAGAGTTGACCTGTCCCCCATAAATCCCATCGTCGCATCACCTGCTACCCGCGTACACCTGGTATGTCGCAGCCAGTGAGGTCACTACAGCGTTTTGTCGACTTGCCCACAGATAGCTAAGTCAAACACGCTCCACCCCCAACTCACCCGTCTCAGCGACCCGCGTGTCCGACCGGACCGCCCCCACGGACCACGATCGGACCCCGTCCGGACCACAGGCGGGCCCGGACGCGACGAAGGCCCGGATCCCATGGATCCGGGCCTTCGTTTTCAGTAGCGGGGACAGGATTTGAACCTGCGACCTCTGGGTTATGAGCCCAGCGAGCTACCGAGCTGCTCCACCCCGCGTCGGTAGACAAACAGTACCACGGACGCAGGACGGTCCCGTACCGACGGTCCGGTCGCGCGGGCTGGCCGCGCGGCCGGACCGTACGGGCTAACCGCTCGGCTGGGGCGCCGTCAGCTTCGCCTCGGCGTCGATCGCCCGCTTCAGCGCCGCCTTGATGTCCTCCTGCGCCTTGCCGAAGGCGGTCCAGTCGCCGGCCTGCCTGGCCTTCTCCGCGTCCTCGATGGCCTTCTGCGCGTCGCCGAGGGCCGCCTTGACCGTCGGGTCCTGGACGACGGGCGGCGTCACGGTGCCCTCGCCCGGGGGCTGGTCCGGCGGGACCGGAAGGGTCGGGGCCTCGGCCCCGAAGACCACGTTCAGCGCCTTCTCCAGCGTGTCCTCGAAGGCCGTCTGGCCGCCGTAGGTCACGAGCACCTTGCGCAGCAGCGGGTACTTCAGCCCGGAGCTGCGCACGTAGACCGGCTCGACGTAGAGCATGCCGCCGTCGAGCGGGACCGTGAGCAGGTTTCCGTACTCGACCTCGGAGTCGCCACCCCGCAGGAGGCGGATGGACTCGGCGATCTTCGGTTCGGACTGGAACTTGCTCTGGACCTGCTTGGGGCCGTCGACCGGCTTGCTGGTCGGCAGCTTCAGCAGGCTGATCTTGCCGTAGTCCGGGGTGCCCGGATCGGCGTTGACCGCCATGAAGGCGCTCAGGTTGTCCCGCTCGTTCGGCGTGAACGTCGTCGTGAGCGAGAAGACCTGGTCCTTCTCCGTCTGGCCCGGCATCTTCATCGACAGGTAGTACGGCGGGACCGCCGTGCCGGCCTTGGTGGTCGGGTCGTCGGGGACGGCCCAGGCCTCACTGCCGCTGAGGAAGGTCTGCGGGTCGGTGACGTGGTAGCGGGTCAGCAGCTCGCGCTGGACCTTGAAGAGGTCCTGCGGGTAGCGCATGTGGTCCATGAGCGGCTTGGAGATGTCGCTCTTGGGCTTCACCGTGCCCGGGAACGCCTTCATCCAGGTCTTCAGGACCGGGTCCTCGGTGTCCCACTGGTACAGGTCGACCGTGCCGTCGTACGCGTCGACGGTGGCCTTCACCGAGTTCCGGATGTAGTTGACCTGGTTCTCCTGGGCCACCACCGCACGCTGGCTGTTGGTGAGCGAGTCCGCGGTGCTCTGGCCCAGGGTGGTGCGCGAGGCGTAGGGGTAGCCGTTGGTCGTCGTGTACGCGTCGACGATCCACTTGACCTTGCCGTCGACGACCGCCGGGTACGGGGCGCCGTCGATGGTCAGCCACGGGGCGACGGCCTCGACGCGCTCCTTGGGCGTGCGGTTGTACAGGATGCGCGAACCGTCGCCGATGGCCCCGGAGTAGAGGATCTGCGGTTCGCTGAGGGTGAGCGCGTAGGCCGCCCGGTTGATCGGGTTCTCCAGGCTGACGCCGGATTTGCCCGTGTAGCTGGTCTCCTTCTCGCCCTGGTCGTCCGAGTAGTCGAGCTCCTTCTGCGGTCCGCCGACGATCGAGTACTGCTTCGTCTGCTCGCCGTAGTAGATGCGCTGCTCGAAGTCCGTGCCGAACATGCCCTTGGAGGGCAGGTCGGACTGGGTGAAGTCCGGGGCGCCCTGGTCACCGACGGTGGTGCCCTTGGCCGCGACCACGCCGTAGCCGTGCGTGTACTTGAAGTGGTCGTTGATCCAGTTGTTCTTGGGGATGCCGCCGATGTTCAGCTCGCGCAGGCCGATCACCGTGTCCTGGCCGCTGTACCGGTCCACGGCGAGCGTGGACGGGAAGGCGTAGTAGCCCTTGACCTGCTGGAGCTGCTGGAACGCCGGCGAGACGATGTTCGGGTCGAGCAGGCGCACGCTGGCGGTCGTGTCGGCCGCCTGGCGCAGCTTGGCCTTGTCGGTCCCCGCGGCCGGGACGCCGGGGTAGTCCTTCACCTCGGAGTCGGCGACGCCGTAGGCGTCACGCGTGGCCTTGATGTTCTTCTGGACGTACGGGGATTCCTTGGCCTGCTCGTTCGGCTGGACCTGGAACTTTTGCACGATCGCCGGGTACAGCCCGCCGATCAGGATCGCCGAGAGCACCATCAGGCCGAAGCCGATCACCGGCAGCTGCCAGGTGCGGCGCCACAGCGTCGCGAAGAACAGCACGGCGCAGATCGCGGCGATGGCGACGAGGATCGTCTTGGCCGGCAGGTAGGCGTTGGCGTCGACGTACCGCAGGCCGGTCCAGTTGTCCGCCGCCTTGAAGTCGCTCGACTTCACCGCGAGGCCGTACCGGTCGAGCCAGTACGCGACCGCCTTGAGCGTCACGAACAGGCCGAGCAGCACCGACAGGTGGCCGGTCGCCGCGGCGGTGGCCCGGGCGCCCGGGCTGGTCACGCGCAGTCCGCCGTACAGGTAGTGCACGACGGCCGCGGCGATCACCGAGAGCACGACCGCGGCGAAGCCGAAGCCGAGCATGAAGCGGTACCAGGGCAGGTCGAAGGTGTAGAACGACACGTCCAGGTTGAACTGGGGGTCCTTCTGTCCGAAGGCCACCCCGTTCACGTACATCAGCCAGGTCTTCCACTGGCCGGCCGCCGACGCTCCCGCGATCAGGCCGACGAGCACCGCGATGCCCAGCAGCAGCCACTTCTTGAACGGGGCGATGCTCATCCGGTAGCGGTCGAGGCTCTGCTGTTCCATCGACATCGCGCTGAGCGGCGGCCGCAGCCGGTGGGCCAGCCAGATGTTGAATCCCACGGCGCCCGACATCAGCAGACCGAAGACGGCGAAGAGCCCGATCTTGGTCCACAGGGTGGTGGTGAAGACGCTGGAGTACTTCACGGAGCGGAACCAGAGCCAGTCCGTCCAAAAGCCCGCGAACATGATGAAGAGCATGGCAAGGACGGCCAGTACGCCCAGGGTCATGAGGAGAGTGCGGGCGCGCCGGGACGGGCGGCCGACTCTCATCCGTGGCCCCGAAGGGCCTCCGCCGCGGTCCGGCATCTGGAAAGCCAAGGTGCGCACCTCGAAAGTCGCTGTCTGGTAAGGAACGGGCCCCCGATCGTAGAGCCCACTCATTGAACTTACTGAGGCTTTAGTCAGTTCCCGGTATCCGGTGGAAAGGAGGCAGGATGTTGCCCATGTCCAACCTTTCTCCTTCCCCCGGCACTCCCATGGCGGCCAGTCCGCTGACCCGTGCCTGTCTCGAGATCGACGAGTACGCGGCCGGACTCGGCTGGGACAGGCCCGCCCGGCTGTTCGCTCTCGTCGACACCGCCCGGCTCAAGAAGCAGGAGCCGCGCCTGGCGGGCCAGCTCGGTCTCGACCAGGACGACGCCGGCAAGTCCTCCCTCACCCCGATCGAGCAGGACGAGGTCCCGGCCGGGACCCCGCTCGACAAGTTCCTCGGCACCATCGCGTGGCCGGACGCGGTCGTCGGCTGCGCCCTGACGGTGGAGCGGCTGATGCTGCCGCCGTCGGCGGAGGCCTCCGTACCGGAGGGGCTGAGCGACAAGCAGTTGTCCCGCTGGGTCGCCGGCCACCCGGAGCGCCAGGAGGTGCGCCTCACGGTGGCCGTGCTGCGCGACGGCTCGCGCGAGTCGGCCGTACGGCTGCGGGAGAAGGACTCCTCGACCGAGGTGCTCACCGGCGGGGGCCTGGTGCCCGGGCTGGCCGAGGCGCTGGCGGCGACCTTCTCGTAGCGGAGCCGGGCGGGGGGGGACCGGTCAGGGCGTGGCGTCGCAGCGCGTGAGCCCGGCCGTGTCCCCCTTGCCGATCTTCTCCAGGGCGGCTGTGGCGTCGCCGATGGTGGAGACCTTCACCAGCGTCAGGCCGTCGGGCACGTCGCGGGCCGCGGCGGCGCAGTTCTCGGCGGGCGTCAGGAAGAACCGGGCTCCGGCCTGGCGGGCGCCGATGGTCTTCATCTGGATGCCACCGATCGGGCCGACCTTGCCCGCGTCGTCGATGGTGCCGGTGCCGGCGATGAACTTCCCGCCGGTCAGGTTCTCGGGCGTCAGCTTGTCGACGATGCCGAGGGCGAACATCAGGCCGGCGCTCGGACCGCCGACATCGGCGAGCTTGATGTCGATGGTGAACGGCAGCGCGTGGTCGGTGCCGGCCCGGATGCCCACGATCGCGTGGCCGTCGTCCTCGGCCTTGCCCGCGGTGACGGTGACCTTGGTGGAGCCGGTGGGCTCGCGGTTCGCCTTCGCCGCCCCGGCCGCCTCGGCGGCGGGCACGAGGGTGAACTCGACGGGCTCTCCGGGTTTGTGCTGCGTGACGAGCTTGGCCACGTCCCCGGGGGCCGTGACGGGGGTGCCGTCTACGGCCTTGACCACGTCGCCGGCGTGCAGCCGGCCCTCGGAGGGGCTGTCCTTGACGACCGAGGAAATGATCACCCGTGCGGTGACCGGGATGCCGAGCTGCTTGAGGGCGGCGACCTTGGCGCTCTGCTGCGACTGCGTGAACTCCTCGGCGTTCTCCTGGGTGGACTGCTCGTTCGTCTTGCCGTCGGGGTAGAGGTTCTCGTGCGGCACGACGATGTTGTCGTCGGCCAGCCAGCCGTACACCGCTTCCAGCAGGTTCATGTCGAAGTCCGCGCTCGTGACGCGGACCGTCGTCATGTTGAGGTGACCGCTGGTCGGGTACGTCTTGCGCCCCGAGATGTTGAGCACGGGCTCGCCGTGCGAGTCCCCCAGTGTGTTCACCGTCGGCCCCGGGCTCATCTCCGAGTACGGGACCTTGATGAAGACGCCTGCGCAGAGCAGCGCGAACAGCGCGAGGGTGGAGGCGAGCATCGTCGCGGTGCGGCGTGGCATGGATCCGACAGTACGGGACGGGCCTGTGGGGCGGCCCGTGGGGCCGGGCCGTACGGGGTCCCGGCGGGGAGGTCTCAGGGCTTTCTCACGGGACGCGTCATACGGCGTCTGAACCGGAGTGCGCCTCCGCCTTCACCTTCGCCCGATCGGCCGCGCCGGCCTCTTCGGCCCTGCCCGCGGGATCGGTGGTGCCCGGGTAGTCGGTCCTGCCCATGGCCTCGCGGAACCGGGCGTAGCCGGCCAGTTCCGATATGTCGCCTTGGGTACGGTCACGTGCCGCCCAGCTGCCCCATATCGCCGCTCCGATCGCGGCGAACAGCGGAATCAGCAACCACGCCAGTGACGCCATGGGCGTGCCTCCTACCCCGGTGATGCGTGTCGTTGGTGGCTTCAACGCTCGTGCCCGGAAAGGGGTTACGCAAATCGAGGGCGTGTTGCGCGGCCGAACGGGTGCGACGTTACCCCCTGCCGGGGGCGGTCCCCCACCCGGGGCCCGGCCCGCGCGGGGCGGACGCCCGCCGGGCCGGCGCGGCCCCGTCTCAGCAGGCGCCGACCCACTCCTCCGTGCCGTCCGCGAAGGTCTGGTGCTTCCAGATCGGCACCTCGTGCTTGAGGTCGTCGATCAGCATCCGGCAGGCCTCGAAGGCCTCGCCCCGGTGCGGGCAGGACACGGCGACGACGACCGCCAGGTCGCCGACGGCGAGGTCGCCGACGCGGTGCACGGCGGCCAGGGCGCGGACCGGGTACTTGGCCACGACGCGCTCGGCCACACGGCGCATCTCGGCCTCGGCGGTCGGGTGGCAGGAGTAGCCGAGCGAGTCGACGTCCGCCCCGCTGTCGTGGTTGCGCACCGTGCCGACGAAGAGCGCCGTACCGCCCGTGGCGTCGTCGCCGACGGCCTGGAATACCTCGTCGATCGAAAGCGGGGTCTCACGGATCCCGAGCAGGCGGATCGGGTCCGGAGCGGCCTGCTCGCCGGGGTGGTCGAAGTGCGGTGCCATGCCGTCCATCGTGCCCTAGGTGCCGACGCGGCGGAATAGCCGATTCGCCCGGGGCCCGGCTCCCGCGTTGGGAGCCTCCTACAGGAAACCGCTGGTGGCGGCCGTGTCCGTCCCCCGGCCGGGGGACGGACACGGGGACGCCGGATCCGGGCGGGGCGTCAGATGCCGCGGCGCTTGCGGGCGCGGCGGACCGCCGCCGCGGCGCCCAGCAGGGCCACGGTGGCGCCGGCCGCTCCGGCCGCCGTGGCCGCGTCCTTGCGGCCCAGGCGGCGGCCGGCGACGGTGTGCCGCCCCGCGACCTCCTGGAGGAGTTCGGCGAGCACCTCCTCGTTGGTCCAGCGCGGCCGCCAGCCGGCCGCGTGCAGCCCGCTGACGCTGACCACCCACGGGTGCATGGTGTACGCCAGGTCGCCCGCCGGGGACGGCGTCAGGCCGATCCGGTGCAGCCGGGCCGCCGCGCCCAGCGCGACCGCCGAGGGGAGTTCCATGCGGCGGATGCCGCTGAGCTCCTCCACCTCCTCCTGCTCCAGCCAGCCCTCGCAGCCCACCGCGAGCTCGCCCTCGACCTTCTCCAGGGCGGCGTACTCCAGCGCGCTGACCAGGTCCTCCACGTGGCAGAACTGCCAGGTGGGGCGGGAGCCGGCCACCACGAGCAGGCGCGGGGACTCGAAGTACCGGGTCAGCGCGGTGTCCGTACCGCCGACCAGGACCGCCGGGCGGACCACGGTGACGTTCAGGCCGGGGTGCGCGCGGGGCGCCCGGCGGCCGAGCCGCTCGATCTCCAGCAGGTCGCCCACGCCGGTGGCCTCGGCGGTGGCCCGCAGCTCGGAGTCCTCCGAGAGCGGGATGTCGTTGTCCGGCAGGGCCCCGTAGACCATGGCGGAGGTGCAGAGCACCACCCGGTGCACGCCGGCCGCCGCGGCGGCCGTCAGCACGGTCTGGGTGCCGCGCACGTTGTACGCGGTGCGGGCCGCCGGGTCGGATTCCAGGTCGAGGTCCAGTGCGAGGTGGACCACGACGTCCGCGCCGCGGAGTTTTTCGGCGATCGCGGGGTCGCGCACGTCCAGCACGTGCCACTGCGCGTCCGCGCAGTCCCCGCGCCGTTCGTCGATCGCGACGACCTGCTTGACCTCCTCGGAGGCGGCCAGCCGGGTCACCAGGGCCGCGCCGACACCCGACGCGGCGCCGGTGACGGCGATCACGGGGCCCCGCGCCGCTGGGTTTCGCGGTCGGCGAACGCCGTGGGCGCTGTCGCCGGGCTCAGGGCGGATTTCGGCGTCGTCGGTCGCGCGAACCTGTGGATCTGGGGAACTCACCGGGCGTCTCCAGCGGTTGTCTTCAGTGGGGACGCACCGTGACGCGTACCCACCAGGTGACGTCCATCCTGCCGCAGCCCAGGAGCCGGCGGAGCACCGAGCCCGTAAGCGGGTGGGGTGTCTACGCTGGGTGGTGTTGTCGGACCATTGCCCGTCGGCTCCCGCCGGCGGCCCTACGAGCCGAGGAAACCCGTGAGCGACACCCCATTCGGATTCGGCCTTCCGCCGGAGGAGCCGGAAGACGGCGACGAGGGCAACAAGAAGGGCAATCAGGGCGGCCAGGGCGGCCCGCCGAATCCGTTCGGGTTCCCCGGCATGGGCCTGCCGGGCGGCGTGGGCGGCCCGGGCGGGGCGGACAACCCGTTCGCCGCCATGTTCGGCTCGATGGACCCGAACGACCTGGGTGCGGCCTTCCAGCAGCTCGGCCAGATGCTGAGCTACGAGGGCGGTCCCGTGAACTGGGACATGGCCAAGGACATCGCCCGCCAGACCGTGGCCCAGGGCACGGCGGACGGGGTGAAGGACGCCAGCGTCGGCCTCGCCGAGAAGTCGGCGGTCGAGGAGGCCCTGCGCCTGGCGGACCTGTGGCTGGACGGCGTGACCTCGCTCCCCTCGGGGGCGAACACCGCCGTGGCCTGGAGCCGCGCCGAGTGGGTCGAGGCGACCCTCCCGGTGTGGAAGGAGCTCGTCGACCCGGTCGCCGAGCGCGTCGGCGCGGCCATGGGCGGCGTTCTGCCCGAGGAGATGCAGGCCATGGCGGGCCCGCTGCTCGGCATGATGCGCTCCATGGGCGGGGCGATGTTCGGCCAGCAGATCGGGCAGGCCGTGGGCACGCTCGCGGGCGAGGTCGTCGGCTCCACGGACATCGGGCTGCCCCTGGGCCCGGCCGGCCGGGTCGCGCTGCTGCCGCTGAACATCGAGGGCTTCGGCAAGGACCTGGGTGTCGCCTCGGACGAGGTGCGGCTGTACCTGGCGATGCGCGAGGCGGCCCACGCCCGGCTCTTCGCCCACGTGCCGTGGCTGCGCTCGCACCTCTTCGGCGCCGTCGAGGCCTACGCCCGCGGCATCAAGGTCGACACCTCGAAGCTGGAGGAGGTGGTCGGCCAGCTCGACCCGTCGAACCCGGAGCAGCTGCAGGAAGCGCTCCAGGGCGGCATGTTCCAGCCCCAGGACACGCCCGAGCAGAAGGCCTCGCTGGCCCGCCTGGAGACGGCGCTGGCGCTGGTCGAAGGCTGGGTCGACGCGGTGGTCCACGAGGCCGCCAAGCCCCGTCTGGCCTCGGCCGACGCCATGCGCGAGACCATGCGCCGGCGGCGCGCCTCGGGCGGTCCCGCGGAGCAGACGTTCGCGACGCTGATCGGTCTGGAGCTGCGCCCGCGCCGGCTGCGCGACGCCTCGCGGCTGTGGGCCTCGCTGACCGACGCGCGGGGTGTGGACGGCCGGGATGGCCTGTGGGAGCACCCCGACATGCTGCCGACCGCCTCCGACCTGGACGACCCGGACGGCTTCGTGCACCGCGAGCAGCTGGACTTCTCCGAGATCGACAAGATGCTCGGCGAGGCGGCCGAGAAGCGCGGCAGCGGTGACGCCGGTCCGGCGGGCCCGTCCGACGGCGCCGACGGGCCCGGGGACGAGACCGGGGGCGAAGAGAAGAAGTGAGCCTGCACGACGACGCGGTCCTCGTCCTGAAGCGGTACGAGGACCAGCCCGAGCTGCGCGATGTGTACCTGGAGCACCTGGCCGCCCACCCGGACGGGGTCTACAAGCCCTGCACGGCCGGCCATCTCACGGGCAGCGCGCTGGTGGTCGACCCGGAGCGCGGACGCGTTCTGCTGACCCTGCACAGGAAGCTGGGCATGTGGCTGCAGATGGGCGGACACTGCGAGCCCGGTGACGCCGCCCTGGCGGACGCGGCGCTGCGCGAGGCCGTGGAGGAGTCCGGCATCGCCTCCGGGCTGACGCTGCTGCCCGGCGGGCCGGTGCGCCTGGACCGGCACCCGATCCCGGCCCCGTGCCACTGGCACCTGGACGTGCAGTACGCGGCGCTGGCCCCGGCCGGCGCGGTGGCGGAGATCAGCGAGGAGTCGGTGGACCTGCGCTGGTTCCCGTACGCGGAGGTGGCGGCGGTGGCCGACACCTCGGTCGTGCTGCTGCTGGACGCGACCCTGGCGCGACTCGGCGGCCGCGGCCCGGGCCGCTGAGCTAGGATCCCGGGCCGCTGAGCTACCCCGCCCGGGTACGACGGTGCAGGGGCGGGGGCCCGCGGGGCCCCCCCCGCCCCCCCCGCACCCCGGCCGGCCGTTTGATGCGGTGTTTTTGGTTGGGTGTGGTTTAAAAAAAAAACAACCC
>NZ_JBHXQN010000056.1:0-39708 GCF_042717785.1 Streptomyces sp. NPDC058619 | reverse complement strand
GGCGACCTGGGCGGAGGCAAAAGGGCGAGGGCGGCCTGTGGGGGCTACGTCTGCTTCGAGGACGAAGCCGGGTTCACCCGCAGGCCGCCCCGGGGACGGACCTGGGGCAGGCGCGGAGTGACTCCGGTCGTCACCATCAGCGGCCGGCGCTCGGGACGGCTGTCGGTGGCCGGGCTGATCGCGATGCGGCCGGGCTCGAGGACCCGGCTGTGCCACCGACTTCGGACCCACACCGCGGGCAAAGGCACACGCCGCAGCATGGGCGAGCGGGACTTCATCGCGCTCCTCGACGGTGCCCATCACCTGGTCAGAGCGCCGATCGTGCTGGTCTGGGACCGCCTCAACACCCACGTCTCCCGCAGGATGCGGGAACTCGTGGCCGAGCGCGATTGGCTGACAGTGTTCCTCCTGCCCGCCTACGCACCCGACCTGAACCCCGTCGAATGGGTATGGGCCCACGTCAAACGCAGCCTCGCAAACCTCGCCGTCATGGCCCTCGACCGCCTCGAAGTACTCGTCCGCAACAGGCTCAAACGACTCCAGTACCGGCCCCACACCCTCGACGGCTTCATAGCCGGCACCGGCCTCACCTTCGACATACCAACTTCACCCTGAAGAGCCGAAGTCAGTATGTGAAGGAAGGCATGCTCGGCTACGTCATGCCGGTGGCTGCGCCGTAGCGGCACAGCGTAAAGGTGCCCCCGGTGCGTGCGACCCGGGGGCACTCGACCCATCTGGTCGAGTGCGTCCACGACTTCGACCCCGTTCCGCCCGGCAGCACGCCTGCGTGAGACTGGCGCCGGCGGTCCGGTCAGGAACGCCGGAATGGTCCTGAACCCGCTGTCGGGCCAGGTCTCCCACGAAGCTCGCGGCTCCCTGGTCCTCCCGGTGACCAGCCCCGTGTGGGGCCTGCACCTCGCCGACTGCCTGCCGTTCGTCCAGGAGGTCCTCGGGCCGCGCCAACGCAGACCCACGACTTCGTCGCCGGCCTGGCTACCGCCCATTTCGGCCCAGACCAATGGGTGAAAAATTGCCAATAGAGTATCCAATTCGGACATATTGGATGTACAGCCATCGAGATGGCTTGATGTAGTCGTCTCGATGCTGACGGGCGATACTCCCGCCTCTTCAAGGCCGAACGATTTCCTCCTCACTTCACCGCTCAATTCTGCATAACCTGGACATGTATCCCATGCCGCCGGGCGCGCGCTGTCGAGAGAGTTGCGGTGGATATCAGCCAGAACTGCCGATCCGGCCACAACTTGACGCCGCACCACTCCTGCGTCATTCCGTAGAACGGTTGGCAAATCTCGATGCATCCCTTCGTATCGTTGGGTTGACGCAAAAGAGACCAAGGAATCGATGGCATGAGCACCGGGGGTCCCGTCCAACCGTGTGGATCCAAGGGAAATGGAACCTGCTGCCTGCGATCCCGTGGGCGACTCCCCCTCAGATCCGCATTTTACAAACCGGATAGGCGAGGAGGCCTAGAATATTGGCCCCAAAGGGTGGAATTTGCTCGCCGAGTTCCACGAACTGCTGTGCTAGCCTTTTCCTTGTTGATCACTCGTCATGTGACAGCGCGCGGCAAGTACGGGATGCGGGGACACCACTCCCCTGAGATTCCTGGGTTTCCCGGACTGGTGCCCCAAAAATTGGAACCAGCCGTTCCGCCATGCGAGCCTTTATCTGCGTTTTCCGCTGCCGAAGCGCGGTTGTGCAGAACAATTTCTCAGGATTCCGTTTAGCGTGCGCTTTTGCATGCGCGCTTACATGTGACGCGAGAAGACATTTAGGGGGAATCATGTTAAGCCCGTTGGTTCAAGGTCTCGTCGACCGATGTCAGAACCCCGAAGACTCCGCAGTCCTCACGGACTGTGCTACCGGTAGGACCGTGACTGCCCAACAGTTCTGGAGTGACTCTCAGCGAGTTGCCTACAGACTGCACCAGCTGGGGATCACTCGGGGAGACCGAGTGGCAGTCACCATGCCAGCGGGCGAGGTATTCGCGCACGTCATCTACGCATGCTTCATCATCGGAGCAGTCCCTGCCTTCGTCGATGCCGGCACGAGCAAAGAGGTACTCGCCAAGTGTGTTGACGAGTTGAGCCCGGCGCTGTGGGTCAGTACCGCTCCTGTGCCTGGCCACGAGACATACCTGTCGGATCAGTTCGACGTACGCTACAGCACTCCTACCGCCGACGAATCAGTGATCCCGGCAGAAGTGCACCCGGATGACGCGGTTCTTCTGCTCTATACGAGCGGGAACACGGGACTGCCCAAGGGCGTTCCCTGGACCGGCTCCCAGCTGAGCTCGTACCTGCGCGTCCAGCGGGACTCTTACGCGAAGTTCGGTGTCCAATCCGAGTTCGCATTCTTTTCCCATCTGGGGATCAAGGCGATCGCCATGGGTCGCCGGGCAGTGATTCCTGCCTTGCAGGAGACTCAGCCCGCCCTGCTCTCGATCGCCGATGCCGTACAGCAGATGGCGACGTACGGCTGTGACTACGTCTTCGCCTCGCCGATCTTCTGGCAGCGGCTCACCGAGCACTGCGCTGACAAGGGCGTCGAGGCGCCCCCGGTCAAGGTCGGTGCTACGGCGGGAGCCGCCGTCAACCAGGAGATGCTGGCCCACCTTGCGCAGGTGATGCCGGAGGCACGCCTCTACGTGCCTTACGCGAGCACCGAGGCACTCATGCCCGTCACCCTGATCGATTCCGAGACTCTCGCGGAATTCACGGAGCGCGGCACGAAGCAAGGCCGTGGCGTGCCGCTCGGCCGCGCCGTCGACACCCGGGTCGAAGTCATCGCCTCCGAGGCCACCGATCTGCGCGACCTCACCGACGCGGACTTCCTTGCCGCTGGCCAGATCGGCGAGTTGATCGTCAGCGGGCCGCGAGTCACCACCGAGTACTTCCGGCGCCCCGAACTCACCGACTACGCGAAGCTGCGGCACAAGGGCGATGACTCCCTCTGGCACCGCATGGGCGACGTGGGCTATGTGGACGAGCACTCCATGGTCTGGTTCCTGTGCCGCAAGAAGCACGTCGTCGACACGGCCTTCGGGCGGGTGTACCCCGACCAGCAGGAACAGGTCTACAACCATCACCTGGGCGTGTATTCGAGTGCCGTGATCGCGGCTCCGGGAGGTGCGCGGGTGCTTCTGGTCCTCCCCGAGTCCTCCTGGGGGTGCGTGTCTCAGGAAGCCGTCACCGCGGTGGCCGAGCAATTCTCTCTGCCGGTTCCCAAGCTTGTCTTCTACCCCGGCTCGTTGCCGTCCGACAGGCGCCACAACAGCAAGATCGATCGTGAAGAGCTGTCGAACTGGGCGACGGTCCAGGGAAACTTGTGAGGGCTGAGATGGAATTCGCAGAACTGATGGAGTTCTACCTTGAGGCATGCTCGGACAGGAAGCAGGTGACCGAACATCTCGAAGAGCTCCTCTCGAATTTCCCCGACAAGTCCGTGATGGACTGTTCGGTGGGTACAGGTTTCATCACGCTTGACCTGATCCGTGACGGCCACAGCATCATATGCGCGGACGGAAGCGCCGCGATGCTGGAGCGGTTCGAGGTCAATGCGGCCAATCTTGGCCTTGACACGAAGCCGATCCACTTGGATTGGGCAGATCTCGCCGGCACCTTCCCTGACGTGTTCGATCTCCTGATCTGCCGGGGAAATTCCCTGGTGTACGCCAATGTCTGGGACGACGACAATCCGGTCGCGGACGCAGCCTCCATCGTCGGACACTTGAAGAGCATGTACGGAGCTTTGAAGCCGGGCGGATTCCTGTACGTCGACATCCCCGCCCAGAGTGATCAGTCGCGCCCCGATGGCCGCATTTACCACACCCCGTGCGAGGTGCGCGGAAGGAACGTCTCCGTATCCGAGACCATTACCCTCCTCGCGGACGCCGGCCTGCGTCGTTGGGAGGTTCGCATGGAGATCGACGACGAGGTTTTCGAGTTCACCCGCCACTCCCATGTATTCGACGAAACGCGGCTGAGGCAGGCCCTCGATCGCGCGGGATTCATGGAGGTCATGCCTCTCGAAGGCAACACTCTCCGTGACCACTACCAGGTCTTCACGGCTCGAAAGCCGTTCCCCAACGTGATGCAGAGGTTCGCCCCCTCCGTGCAGGCCTCGTCGGATCCTCGGTGACAGGCACGCCTTTACCTCGCACTGGCCATAGAAAGTGAGGGTGAAGGATGTCTCGACCGTTGAAGGCGATCGTGCGCACCTCTGCTATTTCACACAACCTTGACGTGATGCGGAAGCTCCAGCCTGGTCGCAAGATCGTGGCAGTTCTGAAGGCTGACGGCTACGGGCACGGCTTGCGGAACGTGGCGCGGGCTGCCCGGGAGGCGGATGCGTTTGCAGTCTCCTCCATCGAAGAAGCACTTGAGCTCCGCGCAGTTGAAGAGCACAAGCCGATTCTCCTCCTCGAAGGGTTCTTCGAGGCCGATGAATTGCCGCTGGTCGAACGGTTTTCGTTATGGCCGGTCGTGCATTGCCTGGCGCAGCTCGAACAGCTCGCCGCCTACGGGTCAGAGCTGACCATCTGGCTGAAGGTCGACACGGGAATGAACCGGCTCGGTTTCCGAGGCTCCGAAATTCCTGACATCGTCGAAGAGATCAAAGTTTCAATGCCGCACATCACGCTGCGTGGCATCGTGAGCCACCTGTCATCGGCTGACGAGCCCGACGCCCCGCGGACTCAGTGGCAGTACAAGGAGTTCACCGACCTGGCCGTCGCCGGAGCGGAGCTCTCCCTCTCCAACTCCGGCGGCATCTTCACCGCACCAACGCTGCCTGACGAATGGGTCCGGTGCGGTATCGCCTTGTACGGGGCGTCCCCTCTCGTGGGGCACACGGCGGCGGAACTCGGTCTCCGTGCCGCGATGACCCTGGAGACTGCTCTCATCAGCGTCCGCGCCTGCAGCCGGGGTGATCTCGTCGGCTACGGCGGCATGTGGGAGTGCCCGGAGGACATGCCGGTGGGCGTCGTGGCAGCCGGCTACGGAGACGGCTACCCCCGGCACACGCCTGCGGGCACCCCCGTCCTGGTGGGCGATACGTACGTCCCGATCGTCGGCCGAGTGTGCATGGACATGTTCATGGTCGATCTCCGGGCGTGCCCTGGTGCCCGAATAGGTGACCGAGTCGTCCTCTGGGGCGACGATCTGTCGGTTGAAGAAATTGCTACAAGCGCAGGATCGATTGCCAACGAACTCCTGACCGGATTGACTCCGCGAGTTCCCCGCATCCTTGCCTGACCTTTTACACCTGACCTTTTGCAAGAGAGATACTGGAGAGATTTCAGATGTTGATCTGTGGACTCAAGCTGACTCACGACGGTTCCGTCGCCCTGCTTGACGACAGAAAACTGTTGTTCAGCGTCGAGATCGAGAAGATCGACAACAACCCGCGATACAGCTCCGTCAGCGACCTGCAGGTCGTGCCGCAGATCCTCAGCGACTTCGGCTACAAGCTCAGCGACGTCGACGAGTTCGTCATCGACGGATGGGACGGGCAGATCAACGGCCGGGTGGAGGTCGCCGACCAAGGCCTCGCCACCGAGATCCTGCTTGCGCCCTACCACGAGGGCGGCACGGCGAACGTCCTGCGGCCGGCCCACACGGGGAAGTTCTCCCTGGACGGACGTGACCGCCCGTTCAGCAGCTTCTTCCACGTGTCGAGCCACCTCGTCAGCGCCTACTGCACCAGCCCGTTCGCGAGCCGCGGCGAGCCGTCGATGGCGCTCGTGTGGGACGGGGGAATGTTCCCCCGCCTGTACTACGTCGACCCTGCCAACAACGTGGTGGAGAACGGCGGCCCCGTGTTCCCGCTGATCGGCCACGCCTATGCCACCGCCGGGCATCACTTCGGTCCCTGGAAGCGCACCGCACACTCCGAGACCGCCGACGACCTCTCGGTGGCCGGAAAGCTGATGGCCTACATTGCCCTCGGCACGTCCCGGGCAGAGGTCAAGGCCGTCCTGCGTCAGGAGTTCGAGAACCACTTCGCCGGATCCGGTGCCACCGCCCGGGAGTTCCGGTCGAAGATCGGCGGATGGGGCACGCAGTTCGAGCGGTCGGTGAAGTACCTGCACCCGTTCTACGAGTCCGTGTCCCGTGGAGTGGCGCAGTACGGCGTCAGCGACGAGGACGTACTGGCATCCGTCCACATCTTCCTGCAAGAGCTCCTCATCGAGAAGCTCAACGAGAAGATCCGGGCATGGAAGGGCGCCGGTCCGTGGAACCTGACGTTCTCGGGAGGCTGCGGCCTCAACATCAAGTGGAACAGCGCGCTGCGCTCTGACGCCCTGTTCGCAGACGTCTGGGTCCCGCCCTTCCCCAACGACTCGGGCGCGGCGCTCGGCACCGCAGCCGCCCGCCTCGTCGAAGAGCAGGGTCTCGTCCCGCTGGAATGGCACGTCCGTAGCGGTCCGCAGCTGCGCCCCACCGAGTCCGTGCCGACCGGCTGGACTGCCGAGGACTGCACGCCGGCCCAACTTGCCGCAGTCCTCCACGAGACCGACGAACCGTTGGTCATGCTCAACGGCCGTGCCGAGCTCGGACCGCGCGCCCTGGGTGGTCGGAGCATCATCGGTGCCCCGGTCAGCCCGAAGATGAAGGAGGCCCTCAACAAGATCAAGGGCCGCGAGCACTACCGGCCGGTCGCACCGCTGTGCCTGCTGGATGCTGCTCCCGAGGTCTTCGAGCCGGGCACGCCGGACCCCCACATGCTGTTCGAACACCGTGTACGGCCCGAGTGGCTGGACCGCGTGCCCGCCATCACCCACCTGGATGGCACAGCTCGGCTGCAGACCGTCAGCACGGAAGACGACCCGGTGCTCGAGGAAGTGCTGCGCGCCTACTACCGGCTGAGTGGCGTGCCGGTGCTGTGCAACACGAGTGCCAACTACAACGGCAGCGGCTTCTTCCCCGATGTCGCCTCCGTCATCGAGTGGGGCGGAGTGGACCGGGTCTGGAGCGAAGGGAAGCTGTACCAGCGCACCTCTGCGTAACAGGAGGTTCGGGTCGGGGCGCACGGCGAGATCGGTGTGCGCCCCGACCCGGATTAATCAGCGAGAACGAAGGCGGCATGGTGGGACCAGCGGTTTCGACGGCGTCACTGCGGTTGGACAGAATTCAGGTCGTCGGTATCTGGCTCGGTGCGTTGGGGGTATTGTGCTTCAGCTTCACGCTCCCGGCGACGAAATATGCTGTTCACGAGTTCCATCCCGTTCTGGTGGCAGCGGGGCGCACGGTACTCGCGTTTCCGCTGGCAGCCGGCTTCCTTCTCCTCGCCGGAGGGGCCAAGCCACCCGCGAGTGCACTGAAGAAGATCGCCGTTCTGGTGTTCGGGAACGTCGTGGGCTTCCCCCTCTTCACCGCGTTTGCCCTCGTGTACGGCTCATCGGCCAACGCAGCCGTGATCCTGGGCCTGATGCCGCTTGCCACAGCGGTCGTGGCTTCCTTCCGAGGCGGTGAGCGGCCCAGCCGTGCCTTCTGGGCCTGCGCAGTGGGCGGTGCGCTCGCGGTGATGACCTTCAGTGTCGCGAGGAACGGCCTGCAGCTACCCGCCCCGGGGGACATGTTCACGCTGCTGGCCGTCATCACGGGGAGCCTCGGATATGCCGAGGGGGCTGCTCTGACACGTGAGCACGGGGCGATTCGGTCCATTTCCTGGGGCATCGTCTTCGGCATGCCCATAGCCCTGACCGCCTGCATAGTCACCTCCCTTGTCACACACCAGCAGTACGGCAGCATCGCGGTCTCGGGAGTGGCCGGATTCCTCTACGTCGCCCTCGTCAGCTCCTTCCTCGCCTTCATCCCCTGGAACACCGGGCTGGCGAGGGGAGGCGTGGCGCGCGTCAGCCAAGTGCAGCTGCTGCAGCCACTGCTCACTCTGATCTGGGCCGCCGTCCTGCTGGGCGAACAGATATCGGTCTGGGCGGCGGGTGTCTCCTTGATCGTGCTGCTCTTCGTCTTCGGCGCCGCGCGTGCCAAGCCTCCGCGCGCGGAACACGTTGACCGCTGACGGCATGTGCGGCCGATCGATCCGGCTCAGGGCCGTCCCCCTGCAGCCACCGCCCCGGCACTGCCTTCCACTGACGTTTGGAGTTCCATGTCCCGCCGCCTGTTCACCTCGGAGTCTGTGACCGAGGGTCACCCCGACAAGATCGCTGACCAGATCAGCGACACCATTCTCGACGCGCTCCTGACCGAGGACCCGACCTCGCGTGTCGCCGTGGAGACCCTCATCACCACCGGTCTCGTGCACATCGCGGGAGAGGTGACGACGAAGGCGTACGCGCCGATCGCGCAGCTCGTCCGCGACAAGATCCTGGAGATCGGTTACGACTCCTCCAGGAAGGGCTTCGACGGCGCCTCCTGCGGCGTGTCGGTGTCCATCGGCGCGCAGTCCCCGGACATCGCGCAGGGTGTCGACACCGCGTATGAGAAGCGGGTCGAGGGTACCGCCGAGGGCGAGGAAGGCGACGAGCTCGACAAGCAGGGTGCCGGCGACCAGGGCCTAATGTTCGGGTACGCCTGCGACGAGACTCCGGAGCTGATGCCGCTCCCGATCCACATCGCGCACCGCCTCTCGAAGCGGCTGTCCGAGGTCCGCAAGAACGGGACCATCCCGTACCTGCGTCCCGACGGCAAGACCCAGGTCACCATCGAGTACGACGGTGACGAGGCCGTGCGCCTCGACACGGTCGTCGTGTCCTCGCAGCACGCCGCGGACATCGACCTGGACTCGCTGCTCGCTCCGGACATCCGCGAGTTCGTCGTCGAGCACGTCCTGAATCAGCTCGTCTTGGACGGCATCAAGCTCGACACCGAGGGCTACCGCCTGCTGGTGAACCCGACCGGCCGCTTCGAGATCGGCGGCCCGATGGGCGACGCGGGCCTGACCGGCCGCAAGATCATCATCGACACCTACGGCGGCATGGCCCGTCACGGTGGCGGCGCCTTCTCGGGCAAGGACCCGTCCAAGGTCGACCGCTCCGCCGCGTACGCCATGCGCTGGGTCGCCAAGAACGTCGTCGCCGCCGGTCTGGCCTCGCGCTGCGAGGTCCAGGTCGCGTACGCGATCGGCAAGGCCGAGCCCGTCGGTCTGTTCGTGGAGACCTTCGGCACGCACAAGGTCGACGTCGAGAAGATCGAGAACGCCATCGGCCAGGTCTTCGACCTGCGCCCGGCCGCGATCATCCGCGACCTCGACCTGCTGCGCCCTATCTACGCCCAGACCGCCGCCTACGGCCACTTCGGCCGCGAGCTGCCGGACTTCACCTGGGAACGCACCGACCGCGTCGACGCCCTGGGTACGGCCGCGAACCGAAGCTGACCCGCCAGCCCGTCCCGTTCCCGTCCCCCGAGTGAGAGGAAAGCGTCGTGCGCATCGCCGTGTCCGGCTCCATCGCGACCGACCATCTCATGGTCTTCCCCGGCCGCTTCGCCGATCAGCTGATCACCGAGATGGTCGAACACATGTCCCTGTCCTTCCTCGCCGACAAGCTGGAGGTGCGGCGCGGAGGTGGGCGCGAACATCTCCTTCGGCCTCGGCCGGTTGGGAGTGCGGCCCGTACTCGTGGGCGCCGCGGGTGTCGACTTCTCCGAGTACGGCAGCCTGCTGCGCGAGGCGGGCGTGGACACGGCCTCTGTCCAGGTCAGCGAGACGCTGCACACGGCGCGCTTCGTGTGCACCACGGACGTCGACCAGAACCAGATAGCCACCCTCTATGCGGGCGCCATGGCCGAGGCCCACCGGATCGACCTCGCCGAAGCCCACCACCGCGTGGACGGCTTCGATCTCGTCATCGTCGGCGCCGACGACCCCGCCGCGATGCTGCGGCACACTGCCACTGCCCACGCTCTCGGCAAACTGGTGGCCGCCGATCCCTCCCAGCAACTGGCCCGGCTGGACAGCGAGCAGACCCGGTCCCTGGTGGACGGGGCCCACCTGCTCTTCACCAACGAGTACGAGAGCGCACTCCTCCGCGAACGCACCGCCTGGACCGAGGATGACGTCTTGGTGCGCGTCGGCACCTGGATCACCACGCGTGGCGCCGACGGCGTCTCGATGACGACCGCCGAGGGGCCGCAACTGGACATCCCCGCGGTGCCGACGGACGACGTCGTCGACCCGACGGGTGCCGGCGACGCCTTCCGCGCCGGATTCCTCGCTGGTCTCTCATGGGAGCTGTCGTACGAGCGGGCGGCCCAGCTCGGCTGCGCCCTGGCCACGGTGGTGCTGGAGTCGGTGGGCACCCAGGAGTACAAGCTGCTCGCCGCTGACCTGCTGGCCCGGATCAGCCGGGTCTACGGTCACGAGGCGGCCCAGGAGATCGAACCACGGCTGACGCAGGCGCCGTGACCGGTCGCCAGACCTCGCCCCATGCATTCCGGGACGCACCCCGGCATCGTGCGCCCGGTCACTTCGACGGTACGTGACGTAGCGCCGGCCGTTCATGATTGGCCGCCAGCTCGAGCTGGCGGCCAATTTCGGTGTGCGCTTGCGTTCGGTTCTGTCGCATCTTCCAGCAATCCACATACACGCGAGAGTTGATCCGTCACAGCAACAACAGGGGGGCAAATAGCATGGAGTTTCGACAGTCGAGCAAGCTCAAGGAAGTCTGCAACGAAATCCGGCCGGTGGTCGTGGTTCAGCTCGACGAGGATCCGGACTGGCAGGACCGCCTCCGGCGGAAAAGTGCCGTACCGATCGCCTTCCGGAGCTGGGGGCAGGCCGCCACGGGAGCCCTGGGTGTCCTGCGCGGTGCAATGATACCGCTGGATAGCGGGGTTGCTTGCCCGGCAGATGAACTAGCCGGGCATGTCAGGTCGTTAAGTCTGCTGAATCCCGTGGTCGTGTCGACCCGGCGGGACGGGGTGCCGGTGCGTGCGCTGTTCGACACGTGAGCCTTCAACGTCCTCGACCGGGGCGAGTCCCCCGGCGTGCTCGCCGCACGTCTTGGTGCCGAGCTGCGCTGGCTGCGGCGCTCCAGGCGGCCCGCCGCGGCCGGCGCAGGACCGGCCGTCGCTCCGTCCTTCCGGACCCAGGCCCTCCTGCTGGAGGTGCTGTGCTCCTTGCGCGGACCGGTGTGCTGCCACGACATCCGGCGCCTCCTGGGGACTCCCGCCAGTCCCATGAGCCTGCCCGCGCTGCGGGCCCGGATCCAGCGCCTGGCCCCGTACCTCGCGGGCGAAGGGCTGACCTGCCTGCGGTCGGTGCGCTGGGGCGCCGACACGATCAGCATCGACCGCTCCGATGGGGCGGTCGGCCGCGCCGCCTGATGCCCGCGTACCGGCCGGTGCCTCGGGGCGCCGGCCGGTACGCGCTGCCGGCGGACCACTTCAAGAAGGGCCTGCTGCCTACGAGATCAAGGGCAGGACTTCAGCCGCTCGGCCAGGGCCTGCGCGAACCGCAGTGCGCTGTCCTCGCCGAAGGGCAGGTTCAGTGACGGTTCGCAGAGCTCCATCTCCAGCACCATCGGGGTACCGTCCGCCCCGCGGACCAGGTCCACCCGGCCGCAGACCAGGGGCTGCTCCAGCCCGAGGCTCGCCTGCGCGGCGGCGAGCGCTGCCGAGGCGACGGCCCGCTCGTCCTGGTCCGCGACGCGCGCCGTGCGGAAGTCGAGAGTCGGCACGTGCACCGTCCCGTCGGGCATGAGCATCGCGCCTTTGTGTATGGCGTGGCTGTACTCGCCGTCGAAGAAGGTCAGGTCGGTCTCACCGTGCCGGTCGACGGACTCCACGTAGGGCTGCAGGATGACGTGGCTGCCGCCGGCGAGCAGGCGGGCGACGTGCGCGGGAGCCTCGTCCGCCACTGGCCGGGCGTAGCGGCGGACGTTCTTCGAGTAGCAGCCGTCGGTCGGCTTCACCACGAAGGCGGCGGCCTGCGGGTGCTCCTCCAGGAAGCTCCGCACCGCCGCCAGCGGGTCCGCACCGGGCTCCACGATCGTGGTCGGGATGACGGGCACACCGGCCGCCGCGAGGTCCGCCAGGTAGCGCTTGTCCAGGGCCCACCGCACCAGCGGCATCGGGGTGACGAGACGCGTCACGGCGGCGATGCGCTCGCAAGCGGCGAGGAACTCCGGCAGCCGTTCGGCCCAGGTCCAGGGGGAGCGGAACACAACGGCCTGGAACCGGGACCAGTCGACGGTCGGGTCCTCCCAAGAGCACACTTCGACGTCGAGGCCGACGGTCTCGCACGCCTCCAGCAGCGGTGGCATGTCGTAGTCGATGGGAAGGCTGACGGCGTCGGTGACCAGGGCGAGGATGCTCATCAGGATGCTCCAATACTCGACGGCAATGATGGTGGCGGCAGGGCGGGCCTCAGGGGTGGAGGCGCGTTGCCGGGGGATGCACGGCACGGGGGCCCGTCACCAGGGGAGGACCTTGCCCATGTGCACGTAGCTGCCCGTCGGGCCGTCGTCTCCGATCAGGGCCATGGCGATGCTCGTCGCGGCGCCCTCGGCAACCTCCAGGTCCCCCGCGCCCTCGTTCATGTCCGTCTTGGTGTATCCCGGATGAACGGCGTTCACCTTGACGGGGGTGTCGCGCAGCTCGTACGCCAGGTGCACGGTCCACGCGTTGAGGGCGGTCTTGGAGGCGCTGTACGCCGGCAGTGATTTGAACATGGGGCTGTAGACGTAGGAGTCCGGGTCGCTGTGCGTGCTCAGGGAAGCGAGCAGGCTGGACACGTTGACGATGCGTCCCGCCGCGGACCTCCGGATCAACGGCAGGAAGGCGTTGGTCACTTCCACGACGCCGAACAGGTTGGTCTCGAACGTCTCGCGCCACTGGTGGAGCGGCTGCTCCGACGGGTTGCGGCCGTACTCCTCGATGCGGATCCCCGCGTTGTTCACCAAGACGTCGAGGCGCCCGTGGACTTCGTCGACGGTCTTCACCGCGGCGTGGACGCTGTCCGTCCGCGTGGTGTCGAGCTCCAGCGGGTCGACGTCGAGACCGGTGTTCCGCAGGGCCGTCGCGGCCTCGGTGACCGCCTTGAGGTCGCGGCCGCTGAGTAGCACGCGCAGGCCCCTGCCGGCGAGCTGACGTGCGATCTCAAGGCCAATGCCGCGGTTGGCACCGGTGACCAGAGCTACTCGGGGGGACTGCCTGGGCAAGAGGAACTCTCCATCTCGACGAAAGGGTGAGGGGAAGGGCGCCACCTGAAGGTGGGGGCGGCGCGGGGACGCGGGAGCGCGTGGGAGCTCCGAGGAGTTCTCAGGACAGGCTTGCCAGGAACTTCGCGACGGGAGACCCGAAGCGGTCCACATCGACAAGGAAGGCGTCGTGTCCGGCCGGGGACTCCACTGGCACGAACTCGACGTCGGCACCACCGGAGCTGAGCCCCTCGGCGATCTCGGCCTGCTGTTGGACCGGGAACAGGATGTCGGTCCGTGCACCCATCACCAGGGCCCGTTCGACGCCCAGTTGCGAGAGCGCCGCGCCGGCAGTGGTGCCGCAGGACTCGCCGAGGTCGAACTGATCCATGGAATGGCTCAGGTAAAGGTAGCTGTTGGGGTCGAAACGCCGGATGAATCGGTGGGCGTGGAAATCCAGGTAGCCTTCCACCTCGAATTCCAGCCCGAACGGTTCACCGTCCGAACGAGGCACCTGGGCCAGCCGGGCCCGGCCGAACCGGCTGTCCCACTCCTCGGCGGACCGGTAGGTCATCATGCCCAGTTTGCGCGCCGTCATCATGCCTCTGCGGGGATAACGGTCGTCCGTGTAACGCCCCTGGTTCCACTGCGGATCGGAGCGGATCGCCTCGCGCTGCAGGGAGCGGACCGCGATGGAGAAGGGCAGCGAGTGCACCGCCCCGGAGAGGCTGACGTGGCTGCTGGTCAGCTCGGGGTGGCGCGCCAGCAGGGCCAGCGCGCTCATCCCGCCCATGGAGGTGCCGATCACGCAGGCCAGGCGGTCGATGCCGAGCGCCCGCACGGTGAGGGCCGCCGCGTCGGCGACGTCCTCGATCGAGAGCTCGGGGAAGTCGAGGCGGTACGGCTCGCCGGTGGCCGGGTTGATCGAGGCTGGTCCGGTGGAACCCTTGCAGCTGCCGAGGGAGTTGACGCAGATCACGTGCCAGAGGTCCGTGTCGATGGGCTTCCCCGGGCCCAGCATGGCCTCCCACCAGCCGGCCGAGGGGTCCTCGGCGTGGGACGCCGCGTGCGCGTCGGGGGAGAGGCCGGTGAGGACGAGGACGGCGTTGTCGCGTTCCGCGTTCAACCGGCCGAAGGTCTCATAGGCCGTGCGTGCGCCGTGCAGAGCCCCGCCCCTCTTCATCGTGAAGGAAGCGGGGAGTTCCACGAAACGGGCGGCCGGGGGGATGAATTCCCTCATACGCCTGATCTCATTTCAGCTGCTGGGTATGGCGCGGCCGGCGTCCAGTGACGCCAGCCACTCGTCGTCCGAGCCCTCACTCATGCCGTCGAACAGGAAGGTCGAGAGGTACCGCTCACCCGTGTCGGGCAGCATGGCGAGCAGCACCGACCCGTCGGGGGCGTCCTCGGCGACCCTCAGCGCCGTCGCAAGGGTGGCGCCGGCGGAGATACCCGCGAAGATCCCTTCCTCCGCCGCCAGGCGGCGCGCCGTGTCGCGGGCCAGTACCTCGTCGACGGTGACCAGATCGTCGATGACGCTCTGATCCAGCACCCCCGGTACGAAGTTGGGGGCCAGGCCCTGGATCTGGTGGGTGCCCCACTCCTGGCCGGACAGCACGGCTGCGTTCTCCGGTTCGAGCGCGACGACCCGCACACCCGGGCGTGCGAGCTTCAGCATCTGGCCGACGCCGGTCAAGGTGCCGCTCGTACCGAACCCGGTGACGAAGTAGTCCAGGCGCTTTCCGGCGAAGTCACCGAGGATCTCCGCTGCCGTCGTCTCCCGGTGGTAGGCGGGGTTCGCCGGATTCTCGAACTGGTTGGCCCGGAACCATCCGTGCTTGGCAGCCAGTTCGTCCGCGATCCGGTTCCCGCCCGCGCTCCCCTCGGAACCGGGGAAGAGGATGACCTTGCCGCCGTAGGCGCGGATGAGCTTGCGCCGTTCGACCGAGTAGGTGTCGCCCATCACCGCCACGAATTGGTACCCGCGGGCCGCGGCCACCATGGCCAACGCGATGCCGACGTTGCCGGAGGTGCATTCCGCGATGGTGTCACCCGGCTTCAGCAGGCCCTTCGCCTCGGCGTCGAGGATCACCGAGAGCGCCAGACGGTCCTTGACGGAGCCCCCCGGGTTGAAGGACTCCACCTTCACGTACACGGTTGTGTGCGCGGGCGCCAGCCGGTGCAGTCTGACGATCGGTGTGCGGCCGACCGTGTCAAGAATGCTGTCGTACAGGGGCATGGGGAAACTCTCCTTCGTAGACGAATGCGGCAGGACCGGTCATGAGGATCCGCGCCTCGGGGTCCGGCCAGTCGATGCGGATCTCGCCGCCGGGCAGTTCCACGCGGACGCTGCGGTCGACGCGTCCCTGGCGCATGAGGACCGCGGCCGCGGCGCACGCCCCGCTCCCGCACGCCAGGGTCTCGCCGGCGCCGAACTCGTGGACCCGCAGGCGCACCCGCTCGCGCGAGACCACCTCGGCGAAACCCACGTTGACGGTGGAGGGAAGGAAGGGCGAGTCCTGTACGGCCCGGCCCAACCGGCCCACCGGGGCGGTGGACACGTCGTCGACCTCGATGACCGCGTGCGGGTTTCCCATCGAGACGGCCGCGAACCGTACCCGGCCCTCACCCTCCACGTCGGCCTCGTACAGCTCGCTCTTTCCGTCGAAACCGGTGAGGGGAAGGCTGTTGGGCGCGAAGTCCGGTACCGCCAGAGCGATGCTGAACGACCGCGGGTCCAGCACCTCCACCGGAAGCGGGCCGCTCGGACTGTCCAGGTCGAACCGGTACCCCGGGGTCAGGCCGGCCCGAACGGCCCAGGCCGCGACGCACCGGGCGCCGTTGCCGCACTGCCGGGAGGGAGAGCCGTCGGCAGTCCAGATGTCGAAGGACACCACGGCCCGCTGACTGCGCGGTTCCTTGATGCCGAGGATCATGTCGCAGCCGACACCCGTGTGCCGGTCGGCGAGGGCGCGGCACAGCTCGGGCGTGGGGTCCGGGGCCTCGCGCAGGTCTAGTACGACGAAGTCGTTCCCGGCGCCGTGCATCTTGGTGAAGGGCAGCGTGGCCGGAGCACCGGCCGTGGAGGTCCTCACGCCCGTTCCAGTGACCGGTGGTCCCGGGCGCCCTCGAACGCCGGGGCGACCATGTCCAGAATGATGGACACAGCCCTCTCCCTGTCCTCGGGGTCCCGGGGGGCGTTGAACTCAGCGAGTTCGACACCGAGGAGCCGGGCCGGCGGGATCGCCTCGAAGATCGCCCGGATCTGCGTCGGCAGCATCCCGCCCGGGACGGTGTAGTCGGCGGGCACGGATCCGGGTTCGAGGACGTCCCAGTCGATGTGGATCCAGACGGGGGCGTCCCCCACCGCGGCCAGGATCGCCTGGGCCGTTGCCTCCTTGGGAGGGATGACACGGACGCCCGCCGTCCGGATGAGGTCGCGCTCGGCCTGGTCAATGTCGCGCGAGCCCACGAGGACGGCCTGCTCCGGCCGGAGTCCGGCGCCGTGCCCGCTCTCCCAGAGTCCGCACGCGGCGGACAGGACCATACCGCCGAGATACCCGCTGTCGGTGGTAGCCGGGGTGTTGAAGTCGCCGTGCCCGTCGATGTACAGCACCACGGCGTCGGGGTGCTGCCGGGCGACCAGGGGCAGCGTGGCAAGGCTCGCCGAGCAGGTGTTGGACACCAGCACCGTGAGATTGCCGCCCCGCAGGCTCTCGGTGACCGCCTCGGCCAGCCCGGTCAGGGTCTCCCGCGCCTCGGGAAGGCTGACGCTCCAGTCGTCGTCTGCGGGGGGAGAGGGCTTGCCGACATACCGGCCCTTGAGCCCGTAGCGCTCTTCCAGCGCCCGCGCGGTGCGCGCCGCGCCCTCGATCATCCAGGCCGCCCTGTCGGCCACTCGTCCCTGGGAGACGATCAAGTCAATCATCGGTAGGAATCCCCACTCTCGTTGCGGGTGACGAAGGGACACCGGTCGGTCCTCGCCACGTTCTCTTCCACCAGGCCGTACTGGGACCATTCGAGTGCGCCCGCGCCGTACGATCCGAGCTGCGAGGCGTGCGGGGTCCCGTCGTAGCGAGCGATCCGGCTGCGGATGTTGGACCGCACCTTGCGGCCGCTGGGCGTGTCGCCGGCGAACACGTCGAATCGTTCGCGCGGGTTGACCACGAGCACGAAGTGCCGCCCGAGGTTCCGGCTCCTGCGCACTTCGTGTGCGGGGCTGCTCATGTTGACGAACAGCGGCATGCCGTTGAAACACATGGACCAGGACTCGGATTCGGGATCCGTACCCACGTCTTGCGGCCACGGCTCCGGGTCGATCTCGTGCAGGCCCTGGAGCACCTGCCAGCCGAAGGACTGGTAGGCCTCGACGGAGTCCTCTCCCACAGCGGTCGGCGAGAAGACCACGAGGAGCGGATAGGCCGTGTCCAGTGCGCCGTCCCATCCCCGGGACAACTCGACGTACTCCTTGAGGCCCTCCCCGAGGTGCAGGAGACCGTCCTCCTCCGCGTTTTCCACGAAGATGAACCTCAGGAGCTCCTTCCGAAAGGCGTTCCTTGAGAAAACGCACGGGAAGTCGGCGTCCGTGAGGTGTTTCCTCACATCTTCGAAGGCGGCTTGATGCCACTCCTTCGCATGCTCGAGAACATGGCCCTGAGGGACTAATCGGGTGGCCGCGTTCAGTCTGTTCAACACCGTATCCCTTCCATCGCGGAGATTCCCACGCCCTGTGCGCGGGCATCCGCACTGTCTTGGTGCGAAGAACTACGAAGAACTGAGCTCCTCGGGCGGGAAGCTGCGGCGTGCCGGATGAGGCGAATGCTGCGCGAAGCCCGGGAGCGGATTCGAATCACGTGGGAAGGCCGCGGAGCCACATCGTGCCAAAAATGGCGCGAAAAGGCCCTCATGTGGAGGGAAGCCATGCCGTCGAAACCGTGCGCTCGCGACGAAGCCGTAGCTCTCGGAGGTGTACGGGAAGGATCGGCAGGATGAGTAGAAGGGCCTCTCGCGGCTGCCAGGAGGACCGAAATGAGTAAATGACACGGTCAGTTGCAGTGTCAAATCCATTTTTATGCGGCCGCATGGCAGATCTGCCACTCAAATGCGCGCCCAACGGCTGACCTGTGGGCAGCCATTCACAATTCGAGGACTATGCCAATGACGTTCAGGCCTGTCAAGCAGGGTCGAAGCGTCTCGATACCTGGACTCGCGGCAATCCAAGGATGAGTTTCAGCCATGATCCCTGAACCTTCCGCGGCCTGACGATCGTCTAGCTTCATCAAGGATCCATTAAATGGAAGGCTGGGCCAAGCTCAAGCCTTTGGATTGAAGCTTCGTGAGTCATAGTGCCGGTGATCCGATGGCATGAAAGTGCGACCCGAAATAGTGCCCGTTGTGTCGAAGGTCGCTATCGGAAATGGCCTACGGAAGCAAGGCGCAATGGGGATCTGCCCTGCGGTGCTCCGGGTTGGCTACCGGAAGGTCTCGAATTTGATCGACGCGTAGTCGATGTCGCAACCTCGTATGCGACAGGCCGTCGTGTTAGCGTTTTGAACGTTGATCACCCGTCATGGCAACAAGGGTGGCAAGTGCAGGGAATCGGCGGACACACCACTTCCCCCGAGATTCCTGGGTTTCCCGGACTGGTGCCCCAAAAATTGGAACCAGCCGTTCCGCCGTGCATGCCCTCATCTGCAACCGCCATCGCCGACGCGTGGCCGGGCAGAAGCCATCAAGAATTTGCTGGATCCCGTCCAGCGTGCACCGCCGCGTGCGCGTTTGGGTTTTGACGTGCGAAACACTGGGGGGAACATGCTCAATCCGTTGGTGCAGGGGCTAGTCGACCGTTGCCAGAATCCTGAGGATCCTGGAGTTCTCACGGACTGCGCCACCGGCAGGACCGTTTCGGCCCGGCAGTTCTGGGACGACTCGAAGCGAGTCGCGTACAGGCTGCACCAGCTGGGTGTCGCTCGGGGGGACCGGGTTGCTGTCACGATGCCAGCGGGCGAGGTGTTCGCGCACATCATCTACGGGTGCTTCATCGTCGGTGCGGTGCCCGCCTTCGTCGATGCCGGCACGAGCAAAGAGGTACTGGCGCAGTGCGTGGAGGAGCTGGAACCCGCGCTGTGGGTGAGCGCTGCTCCCGTCCCCGGTCACGAGACGTACCCGTCGGAGAAGTTCGACGTGCGGTACACCGTCCCGGTCGCCGGCGAAACGGTGAGCCCGGAAGACGCACACCCCGATGACACTGTTCTCCTCCTCTACACGAGCGGGACCACAGGGTTGCCCAAGGGTGTCCCCTGGACCTGCTCCCAGCTCGCTTCGTACCTCCGCATACAGCGTGATTCCTATGCGAAGTTCGGTGTGCGATCCGAGTTCGCATTCTTCTCCCACCTGGGGATCAAGGCCATCGCCATGGGGCGCCTGGCCGTCATTCCCGCCCTGCAGGAAACCCAGCCGGCCCTGCTGTCCATGACCGACGCCATCCTGCAGATGACGGCACACGGCTGCGACTACGTCTTCGCCTCCCCGGTCTTCTGGCAGCGGCTCGCCGAGCGCTGCGACGCTGGTGACATCGCCGCGCCCCCGGTAAAGGTCGCGGCCACAGCGGGCGCGGCGGTGAACCAGGAGATGCTGGCGAACCTGGCAAAGGTGATGCCGGAGGCACGTCTCTACGTGCCCTACGCGAGCACCGAGGCCCTCATGCCCATCACTCTGATCGATGCCGCCACATTGGCCGACCTGACCGAACGGGGCACCAAACAGGGCCGAGGAGTACCGCTCGGCCGCGCGGTCGGCACGCGCGTCGAGGTCATCGACTCCGGCGCCTCCGAGCTGCGCCACATCACGGACGCGGACTTCCTCCAGCCGGGCCAGATAGGGGAGTTGGTTGTCAGCGGGCCCCGGGTGACCACCGAGTACTTCCGGCGGCCCGAACTCACCGACTACGCGAAGCTGCGCCACAGGGACGATGGCTCGCTCTGGCACCGCATGGGCGACGTGGGCTTCGTGGACGAAGACTCCATGGTCTGGTTCCTGTGCCGCAAGAAGCACGTCGTCGACACCGCCGTCGGGCGGGTGTACCCCGACCAGCAGGAGCAGGTCTACAACCATCACCTCGGCGCGTACTCATGCGCGGTGATCGCGGCTCCGGAAGCTCCGCGACTGCTTCTGGTCCTCCCGGAATCCTCCCTGGGCCACGTGACGCAGGCAGACGTCGACGCGGTGGCCGAGCGCGTATCCCTACCGGTGCCCAAGCTGCTCTTCTACCCGGGTCTGCTGCCGTCCGACAGGCGGCACAACAGCAAGATCGACCGTGAGGTGCTGTCGGAGTGGGCGACGGTTCAGGGCGACCTCTGAAAGGCGGGTGATCGCCGGTGGAATGCTGCCGCCGAAGCGGACCGGGGGACGCGCGGTGGCTGTTTCAGTCGGCGCCGGTGGCGGGGGAGGGGCCGTGGGGACGGGGCGACGATGTTCCTGGTGTCGTGTCGCTGAAGGCGGTCGGCACGCGATGGGCGAAGTAGCAGGCCGGCGGGCGGAAGCGTTGGTCGTTGTATCTTCCAAAGAATCCGCACCTCCGCTCCAGTTGAACCCGTCGCGGCGGCGACATAGAGGAGAATCGCATGGACTTTCGCCAGTCGAACAAACTTAATGATGTCTTGTACGAAATCCGAGGCCCGGTGGTGGAGCGGGCCAACGCGTTGGAGGAGGCCGGTCACAGGGTGCTCCGACTGAACACGGGCAACCCTGCACTGTTTGGCTTCGAGGCCCCCGAAGAAGTCGTTCGGGACGTCATCCGGATGCTGCCGCTCGCCCATGGATACAGCGATTCGCGGGGCATCCTCTCGGCCCGCCGCGCGGTTGCGCAGCACTATGAGCAGCGAGGCTTTCTGGACGTCGACGTGGATGACATCTTCCTCGGCAACGGTGTCTCCGAGCTGGTGTCGATGGCGGTCCAGGCTCTCCTGGACGATGGTGACGAGGTACTCATTCCGGCCCCCGACTTCCCGTTGTGGACGGCGGTCACCACGCTCGCCGGCGGCAATCCCGTTCACTACGTCTGCGATGAGTCTTCCGACTGGCTCCCGGACCTGTCCGACATGGCATCGAAGATCACGGGCCACACGAAGGCGCTGGTGATCATCAATCCGAACAATCCCACCGGCGCGGTCTATCCACCGAGCATTCTTGAAGGAATCCTCGAACTTGCCCGCCGACACCACCTGATGGTGTTCGTCGACGAGATCTACGACAAGATCCTCTATGACGATCTGGAACACACGAGTGCGGCGACGCTTGCGCCGGACGTCGTATGTCTGACATTCAGCGGTCTGTCCAAGTCGTACCGAGTCGCCGGCTTCCGCTCCGGCTGGCTCGTGGTCTCCGGCCCCCGGGAGCATGCAAAGGGCTACCTTGAGGGTCTCTTCACCCTTGCCTCGATGCGGCTGTGCCCCAACGTGCCGGGCCAGCACGCCATTCAAGCCTCACTCGGAGGGCGTCAGAGCATCCAGGATCTCGTTCTGCCCGGCGGTCGCCTCCACGAACAACGCAATCGTGCATGGGAAAAACTCAATGAGATTCCCGGTGTCTCCTGCGTCAAGCCACAGGGGGCGCTCTATGCCTTCCCGCGTCTCGATCCCAAGGTGTACAAGATTCACGATGACGAGAAGTTCGTACTCGATCTGCTGCTCCAGGAGAAGATCCAAGTCGTGCAGGGCAGTGGATTCAACCTGGGCCGAACTGACCACTTCCGCATCCTCACGCTCCCCCATGCCGATGTCCTGGAAGACGCGATCAGCCGCATCGGCCACTTCCTGGACGGATACCACCAGTGACCTCGGCCTGCGGCAACGCGACGGGGTAACGGCGGCGGGCCGGCACCGCCGTCGGCCAGGACGGGACGCAGACGTTCGCACGCGGCCGGTGACGGTCGAGGGCGCCTGAGGGAAGCGAGAGGAGTGCAGAACACTTTGTCCATGCGAATTGTGATCTTGTGTGGTGGAGAGAGTGCAGAGAGGGACGTGTCGTTGGCTTCGGGGGGTTCGGTCGCCCGGGCCCTGCTGGAGCGCGGACACGAGGTGGTCCTGGTGGACCCCGCCGCCGAGGTACCGGTCCTGGCGGGACCGCTACGGGGCGGCGACGCGGTGGACCGGTTCGAGGTGGGCAAGGAGCCGCCCTCCGCGGCGGGCCGGCAGCGGTTGCGCGAGCGCATGCGCGCCGCTCTGACCGCCGGCCCGGTCCTGGAGTTGCTGCAGGGGGCGGACCTGGCGTTCCTCGCGCTGCACGGCGGCTGGGGTGAAGACGGGACGGTGCAGGACCTCCTGGGGGCGGCGGGCGTCCGCTTCACCGGCGCGGGCAGCTCAGCCTGCGCGGCGGCCTGGTACAAGGACCGGGCGCAGGCGGCGCTGGGCGCTGCGGGTCTGCCGGTCGTCGAGCGGGCCCTGTGGCGGCCGGGCGCCGGCGAGGTCCCGGAAGAGGTGCAGCGGCTGGTGGCCGCGGGACCGGTGGTGACGAAGCCGGTGGCGGACGGGTCAAGCGTGTCGGTGACCCGGGTCGACTCCCCGGCCCAGCTGGCCCGCATGGCCGCCGAGGCGGGATCGGACGGGGTCGAGCTCCTGGTGGAGCCGTTCCTGCCGGGGCGGGAGTTCACCGTCGCCGTGGTGGGTGGCCGGGTGCTCCCGGTGGTCGAGATCGAGCTGACCACACCGCTGTTCGACTACACGGCCAAGTACCAGCCCGAGGGCGTGAGCGAGGTGTGTCCGGCGCGGGTTCCGGCCGACTCCGCGTCCCGATTGCAGGAGCTGGCGCTGCAGGCGCACGAGGCGCTGGGCTTCGGGAGCGGCACCTACTCGCGCACCGACTTCCGCTGCGACGCCTCGGGCGAACCGATGTGCCTGGAGGTCAACGCGCTTCCGGGTCTGACGGAGACGAGTCTGCTGCCCTTGGCGGCGGCAGGCGCCGGGTGGACCTACCCGGACCTGATCGAGCGCCTCGTGGAGCTCGCGGCGAGCTGATGCACGGCGGTCGGGGCGTCGGCCGTCTGCCCGACGCCGACGCCCCGCCACAGCCGGATGCAAATGGCCTGTCTCCCGAATCACGACAACTCGCGTCATTTTCCGGAGTGTTGATCGAAATTTTGAACTGTGACGGTGGATCATGAAAGCGGATGGCGGCGTGATCACGCGGTACCAAGTCCTACCCCGGACCAACGGAACGCTCCTCGCAGCCCTTGGTGTCGCCGCCTTCTCCCTGAGCTTCCCGGGAACCGTCTGGGCCCTCGACGGGTTCGGCCCCTGGAGCGCTGCCGGAATACGCGGAGTCATAGCCGCCGCCATGGCCCTGGTGGCACTGCTGTGGACGAGGGCCTCCCTGCCGGCCCGCTCCGATCGGGTCGCGCTCGCGGTGGTCGCCCTCGGGTGCGGCATCGGGTTCCCGCTGCTCACCACCCTCGCCCTGCAGACCTCGTCCACCGCGCACTCGGCGGTCGTCATCGGGGTACTGCCGATGGCCACGGCGACGATCTCCGCCCTCCTGACCCGGCGCAGCCCCTCGAAGGTGTTCTGGGCCGCTGCCGGCACCGGCGCGCTGGCCGTCATCGCCTTCACCCTGGCCCAGAACCACGGGCAGCCCACGGTCGGGGACCTCTACCTGTTCGGGGCTCTCCTCGTCTGCGCGGCCGGCTACGCCCAGGGCGGACGGCTGGCCGCGCACATGCCGGGCTGGCAGGTCATCGCATGGGGCGTCGTGCTCGCCGCTCCCGTCAACCTCGCCGTCTCGGTGTGGGCGGTGCCCCAGGAGCCCGTCCACCTCACGGCGAAAGCCGTGCTCGGGATGGCGTACATCGCCGCAGTCTCGCAGTTCGGGGCGTTCGTCCTCTGGTACCAGGGCATGGGCCGCATCGGTGTGCCCCGCGCCAGTCAACTCCAGCTCGCCCAGCCCCTGCTGACACTCGTCTGGGCCGTGCTGCTGCTCGGCGAGGAGCTCAGCCGGGCCGCCCCGCTGACCGCAGTCGTCGTGCTCGCTTGCATCATCGTCACGCAGCGGGCCAGGGCCTCCTGACGCCCGGCGGGCGTTCGTTGGGCTGTCCTCCGGGGCAGATCAAACTCCTGCCCCGCAACCTCTCCGGAACGGGGCCATGAAACTATGGACGGTCAGGTGCGGCCGGCCGGGGCGTGGGGCCGGTGGATGTCCTCCGGGTAGGCCGTGCACCGTACGGCCTGCTCGTAGGTGACGGTGCCTGCCTTGACGAGGGCGTTGATGCTGGTTTCGAGGGTCTGCATGCCGTCGCGGTGGCCGGTCGCGATCATGTTGCGGATCTGGCGGGTCTTGCCCTCGCGGATCAGGTTGCGGACCGCCGACGTGCCCACCAGCACCTCGAAGGCGGGCGCCCGGCCCCCGCCGATCCTGGGGATGAGCGTCTGGTTGAGGATGCCGACCAGGGTGTGCGCCAACTGCGTTCGTATCTGAGGCTGTTGCTTCGCGGGGAACGCATCGACGATGCGGTCCATCGTCTGTGACGTGTCGTTGGTGTGCAGGGTGGCGAAACACCAGGCGGTGATGGCCTGCGTGTCGCCGATGGCTCTGACACTCCTCCCGCTGGGCCGAGAGGCGGCCCTGTTCTTGTGATGTCGTGCGCAGACCGCCGCCGCGGCCGCCCTGTCCATCCACCTCTCCCACGGGCCTATCGGCTTCGGCCCCGCATGCCGCCGAAGAGACCCGCTTCCTCACCGCGCCCTGGAAATGGAAACCCCATTTGAGGCCCCCGTCATCGCCAGGTCGTTGACCGCCGCCCGGCCGGCGCCGACCACGACGCCCTCACCGTCGTCACCGCGCTCGCCCTGTCCTGGACCAGCCACCGGGTCGGCTCCGCGCTCGACCACGCCCGCGAGCACCCCGGCACCGGCGGCGTGCTCGCCCTACGGCACGTCCCACCCGACGCGTACACCGTCACCCCACGCCTCGACGTCTCTGCCCCGCACCAAGTTGACGCCCTCACCGGACGGAAGAACCCCCGCCCCGACATCCGCGGCCCCATCCAACCCGCCGAGGCCGAGGCCCTCCTCCGCGTCTGGGTCGATGGCGGAATCGACACCAATGACGCCGCCCAACGACAGGCCTTCGACGACCTCGCCGCCGCCGAGATGGTCAAACCCTCCTGGCCCGGCTCCGCGGAGCTGGTGCTCTGGACTTCTCGCGGGCGGTGGTCGAAGCCGAGTACGGAGACATCCTGGCCGTCCTCGGCCAGCAGCTGGGCGAGAAGATCGCCCGGGCCCGCCGACCCCACCGGCCGCCGTCGCCTCAAGGGCGTCCACTTCGAGTACGCTGCGGACCCCAAGTCCGTGCACGACATGGCTGGCGGCGCCGGCTACAGCCTGGCGAGCAACTGGTTCACACAGTTCCTCGCCCAGCTGGCCGTCGCGAACAGCATCACGAAGTCGCAGCTGTGCGTCTTCCTCTTCGTGGCCGGGGGGCAGGTGCCCGGCACGGGCATCGCCCAGTACACCCAGCAAGGGATCACGGACGGGCTCAACAAGGTTGCCGCACAAAAGGGCGGCAAGATGATCACGCGTTCGACGGTTAACCGTGCAGTCCAGGCCCTGAGCGGCTGCAACTGGGTGGAGAAGGCTGGCAACGGCCGGATCCAGATCAACGTTCGCCTGTGGTTCCAAGGCAACAGCACCCCCCAGCGCGAAGTCCTCGCGGAGATTGCCGAGAGGCACGAGCACGATCCCGGCGCGTTCCCGTACGCAGTGGGACCTGAAGGCGCCCATCAGGAGGAGCTGGACCTCGACTTCGGATCAGAGGACAGCTTTGGTGGAAGGAGACGTACCGGGTGATAGAGCTGCCAGGCCCGTCCACGGGCGACCGCTCACGAGGAAGGCTGTCCCATGGCTAACGTCATGTCTCCGATCGTCGCGGAGCGCATCTGGGCCCTGCCGCTGTCTGGATCTGCCGTGAAGTTCCTCCAGTACCTCGTCTCCCGCAGCGGCTTCGGGGGAACGCTGCCGGTACGGCAGAAGGACATGGCTGCCGAGTACGGCGTCACGCCCCAGGCTGTCAGCGGCCTCATGGCGCCGCTCTGCGACCTGAACATCGTGCTGAGGCCTCGGAGTGAAGAGCGCAACGGCAACTCCTACCGTCTGCACCCCCTCGCGGCGAAGTACGAAACGCCCGAAGCGATGGAGGCAGCGTTCCGCGACGCTCTCGCCCGCATCCAGGCGGGGGACCTGCCGAACCTGAAGCTCCCCGCCTACCACCAGGCCCCGCCGGCGGTGACGGGCCGACCGAAACTCCAGGTCGCTTGAGCCGAACAAGACAGGTGCGTGACGTCGGCTCCCAAGACCTGGTTGTGGTCTTGGGAGCCGATGTTGTCGTTTGGGGAGGGTGTCGATGTCGATGCAGCCGAAGGAGCCGGGGGAGATTCCGGCGGCGACGGTGAGGGTGGCGCGGGCGGCCTTCCGTAAGGGGAGCCTGGCGATTCGGATCCGGGACGAGCTGGGTGTCCTGTTCACCGACGAGCAGTTCGCGGATCTCTTCCTTGCGCGTGGGAAGCCTGCCTGGTCACCGGGCCTGCTCGCGTTGGTGCTGGTGTTGCAGTTCGTGGAAGGGCTCACCGACCGGCAGGCCGCGGAGGCGGTGCGGGCGAGGATCGACTTCAAGTACGCGCTCGGGCTGGAACTCGGTGATCCGGGCTTCGATTTCTCGGTGCTCTCGGAGTTCCGGGACCGGCTGGCCGGGGCGGACGCCGGACGGCAGGTGCTGGACGGCATCCTCGCGGCGGCCCGGGAGAAGAACCTGCTGGCCGCGGGTGGGAAGGCCCGGACCGATTCCACGCATGTGCTCTCGGCGGCCCGCGCACTGAACTGGCTGGAGATGGTCGCCGAGACACTGCGCTCGGCGCTGAACGCAGTGGCCCTCGCCGCTCCCGACTGGCTGCGAGAGGTCGCCGACCCGGACTGGTTCAAGCACTACGCCACGCGGGCCGAGGACTCCCGTTTCCCCAAGGCAGGCACCCAGCGGGACGAGGTCGGCCTGCGGACCGGGGCGGACGGGATGCGGCTGCTCGCGGCCGTGACCTCGCCGGACGCGCCCCTGGGACTGCGCGAGCTGGAAGAGGTGGAGATCCTGAGGCAGGTCTGGGTGCAGCACTTCCAGCTGGCCGGGGGCGAGGTGGTGCGACGGGACCCAAAAGACCGGCCGCCGGGCGCGACGCGCCTGGTCACTCCCTATGACATCGAGGCTCGCGGCAGCGTGAAGCGCGACACGATGTGGGACGGATACAAAGTCCACCTCACCGAGACGTGCGGCGAGGCGGATGCCCCGAACCTGCTCACGAACGTGGTCACCACCGTCGCCACCGTCCCCGACAGTGTGATGAGCGAGACGATCCACAACGGCCTGGCCGCACGGGACTGCCTGCCCGGCGAGCATTGGGTCGATGCCGGATATCCCACCGCCGCCCAGGTCGTGATCGCCCGCACCGAGCACGGCGTCGACCTGGCAGGGCCGATGGCGGCCGACACCACCGCCCAGGCCGGCGGCGGCTTCGCGCAGGACGCGTTCACCATCGACTGGGAACGCGAGAGGGTGACCTGCCCGAACGGCGTCGCCAGCACCCAGTGGCACCACCGGCATTCGCAGCAGGGCCTGCCGGTGATCCGGGTCCGCTTCAACCCCGCCGACTGCCGCACCTGCCCCAGCCTGCGCGACTGCGTCAGCTCACCGAAGGCCGAACGCCGCGAGATCACCCTGCGGCGCCGCGCCGAACACGAAGCCGTCCAGACCGCCCGTCGTGAACAGCAGACCGACGCCTGGAAGGACCGCTACAAGATCCGAGCCGGCGTCGAGGGCACCATCTCCCAAGGCGTTGGGCGCTGCGGCCTGCGCAGATCCCGCTACCAGGGCCTGGCCAAGACCAGCCTCCAGCACCAGCTCACCGGCGCGGCCATCAACCTCGCCCGCATCGACGCCCACCTCACAGAAACACCCCGGGCCCGCACCCGCACCCGCACCCGCACCAGCCACTTCGCAGCACTTCGCCCCGCCGGATAGATCCGACGGGGCGAAACAACCGGGCCCGAATTAACCAACGGCATCCCATGGTGAAGGGCCCTCTGTGCCTGAGTAACAAACTGGTACCCCACTATATCCGCCGCGGCCCGCCTGCGCGGCCGGCGGAGCTACGTCTTCCACGGCACGACGTACCCGATTTCCGAGCGTTCTTCTTTTCGGCGGCACCAAGGAGCAGCGTGGCTACTACTCGGGCTGAGGACTCGTCTCTGCACCGGGTCGGCCCGGGCAGCCGGGCCGACGTCGAGAGTTTCGGTGGCGACGGTATGGCGGCTGCTGAAACGGCACGGCTGGTCCTGGCAGGCACCTGCCCGCAGAGCACTCGAGCGGGACGAGCACGCGGTGGAGCTGTGGAAGAAGGAGGTGTGGCCCCAGGTAAAAGCCTCGCGGCGGCGTGTGGGGGCTGGATCGTCTTCGAGGACGAGGCCGGATTCTCCATGACGCCGCCCCGCGCCCGCACCTGGGGCCGGCGCGGACACACCCCCGTCATCCGCGTCTGCGGCCGCTCCCGCCGGCGGACCTCGGTCGCGGCCCTGTGCTGCTACAAACCCGGTGAGAAGAGCCGTCTCATCCACCGCCCCCGCAACCATCTCCTGCTCAAGGGTGCCCGCAAAAGCTTCTCGTGGCAGGACTATCGCGACCTGCTGGTGAGGGCCCATATCCAGCTCGGCGGACCCATCGTGGTGGTCTGGGACAATCTCAACACCCATCTGGCCGCCGGGCTGAAGCGGTATGAGGCCGAGCACGACTGGCTCACAACCGTCCGGCTGCCGCCGTATGCACCAGACCTCAACCCCGTCGAGGCCGTCTGGTCCCTCGTGCGCAGAGCGATGGCCAACACCGCCTTCGGCACACCCGACGACCTCGACCGCAAACTCCGCCGCGAGTTACGCAGAATCCAACTCAAACCCCACCTGATCGACGGCTGCCTCACCGCCACCAACCTGACCCTCGCACCACCGACCCCACCCTGAAAACCTCAGTAATCGGGGAGCTGTCCACCCGCAGCGAGGAATTCCGTCGCCGCTGGGCCGCCCACAACGTCCGGATGCACACCACCGGCGTGAAGCTCCTCCACCATCCGGTCGTTGGCGACCTCGACCTGCCCTTCGAAACCTTCCCGCTCCCCGACGGCCCCAGCCAGTTCCAGCTGGGCCGCGACCAATGACGACATCGAGCGGTCCGCACCGGCCAACGACGCCGAGCCGGCCGACTCGGCCGAGACACCCGACTGAACAACGAGCCCACGAACGCCCAATCGGGTCGGGTCGCCACGGACTTGTTCCGCGCCTTCTTCATGTCGTCTTCGATCAGCGTCCAGACCGCGATCAGGTCTTCCGGCCCCCAGTCCTGCTGCATCGCCCCTCGCCGTCACTCGTGCAGCCCCAACGAGACAGCCGGAGCGGGGAAGCGAGGGCCATGGCAGTTGCTCAGCGCTACACCACCTGGCCGTGGCTATAAGAGAACAGGGCCGACATAGCCGGGCGGGGCGACTTGCCGTGCCTTTCAGACGCGTTGATTGAGTGCTGGGTCAGGTCCCGGTTGGCGGCTGGGGCCGCGTCGAGTTCGGCTTGCCTTTCGTCCAAGGCGCGCTTCAGTTCCACGCTTCCTTGTTCGAGTTCGGTAACGCGCCTGGTGAGCGCGGCGGTGTCGGCCGGTCCCCCGAGTCCCGAGGTCCGCCAGACCTCTTCGCCGAGCGCCTTCGACAGGCGTTCTTCGAACTGCTGGACGCGGGCCGCCAGGCGGGCACTGCGGCGGCCGCGTTGGCCAGGTCGGCTTGAAGCGAGGCTCGGGTGATTGCGGGCCCGTTCCCGGCCCGTGCGGTGGGTTGGCGGGCGGCGGAGTGGAGGGCATCCAGAAGGTCACGGTGGCGGTATAGGAAGGTCCGGTCGACACGGGCAGCCCGGGCGATAGCCGATGCCGTCAGCGGTGTCCCCTCGTGCCGGGCGGCAGTGATGGCAGCCTGCACCCGGGTGCGGCGGCGTTCGGTGTCGGCCTGGCGGCCGTCGTTCATGGCGGTGGTCACGGCTGCAGGTTCCTTGGGGGTCGGACGTCGGGCAGGGGCTGGCCCACGCGTGGCATGCCGAGGTGGACGGTGCGGGAGCGGCGCACGAGAGCGACGGCCTGCTCGACCTGCGCGCGGTCCTCGGCGGTCAGCTGGTCGAGATCGGAGCTGACTCGGTTGATCAGCCGGCGGACCCGGCTGATTTCCTCCGCCGAGGGCATGGCCTGCGTGCGGGCCCACTCGTCGGCCTCGAACGCGGACATCAGCCGTTCCCGGCTGCGCAGCAGGTCGGAGAGGTGGGCTTTCGGTTCGGGGAGGTAGGAGACGTCGGTGGAGAAGTGCTCGCAGCCCAGGCAGCGGAACCGCAGCGGGCAGGCGTGGCCGCCGGCGGCGACGTTGGACGGTTCGCGGCAGACCCCGTACGGGGTGGCGACCTCCCCGATCGCGCGGCGGACATGCCCGGAGTCCAGCAGGCTTTGCGCCGCGCGCCAGACATGGTTGCCGTGCCGGTCGAACTGGAGGGCTGTGACCCGGTCGACGGCCTCGCGGCCGTTCCGCGCCGATGCGGTAGTAGCCCTGGGCGGTGGTGATGAGACGGTGGTCCATCAGATCCTTGTTGACGTCCGGCGGCACCCCAGCGTGGGTCTGTCACGAGCGGCTCTGGCCCGTAGTCGGTGGTGACGCCGGGTGTCCTTCAGGGCAGGAGGATGCGGTGGCGGAGGAGGTCGAATCCGGCGCGTCCGTGCATCTGTCTCATGATTCTCTTGGTGCGGGTGTTGACGCCTTCGGTGCGGCCGTTGTGGTAGGGCAAGGTGAGGCCGGCGTTCACGACGGGCCGGTCGATTTCGAACCCGTTGGTGAGACTGCGCAGGTGGGGCAAGGCGACGGCGCGGGCGGCTGTGATCCACTCGGTGAGTTTCGTGTCGTTCCCCTCGGCTGGTTTCAGCAGGGCGGCGAAGTCGCGTATGAGATCGGCGAGTGCGGTCATCTCCGGGCAGGCTGCGGCGATTTTCTCCAGGAGGGCCGTTTCCTTCGGGCGTAGATTCTCGGGGTCGGTGAGCAGGAGGCGGCCGGCGTGACGCACCGTGGTGACGGGGCGGTCGTTTTCGGCGCGGCCCTGGTTGAGGTAGCGGACCAGGAGGTTTGCGCTGCCGGTGTAGCCCAGCTCCCGGATCTCCTCGAGGAGGTGGGTGACCGGGACGGCTGGTTCTTCGGCACGGCGCTGGCGCAGGTGCTCGCGGTAGGGGTCGATGAGGGTGGGCCGGTAGGCAGGGGTGAGGTGCAGGGCCTGGGGTTCGGGCATGCGGGCATAGCGTTTGACGGTATTCAGGGCCAGGCCCAGGCGGCGAGAGCAGTCGAGCAGGCCGACACCTTGGCGGAGGAGATCGTGGATCTTGTTCCAGCGTTCGCGGGTGGTCTGCTCGCGTACTCCGCCGGGGCGGGGCGGGTTGACGGTGGCCCAGCAGCCGGCGTGCGCGCGGACCTCGAGCTGGGCTTTGTCGCAGAGATTGCGCCAGAGGTGCCATCTGTCGCTGACCTGCACCGCGTCGGGCAGGGCGCGGCGGACGGCCTCGGCGTGGGTGGCCGAGCCGTCCCGGCACACGACCTCGATGCCGGGATGTTCGCGCAGCCAGGACTCCAGGGTGGCCCTCTCGCGGTCGGGCAGGACCGCGATGCGTCGGCCGGTCTCGGCATTCGTGATGATCGTGGCGTAGCGGTGGCGGCGGCGCAGGGCGAAATCGTCCACGCCGATCACCCGCGGGATGGCCTGCTTGGGCAGCGGCAGGCGCCGCAGATGGCGCAGTGCGGTGCTGCGGGAGGCGGGCACGGCCAGCAGAGCGGCCAGGCGTGCGGCCGCCCGCCCGCATAGCTCCCGCGCCACCTGCGATATCTGCCCGGCGAGACGCACAGTGCGGCGCTGATGACGCTTCAGCAGTCCGGGAATCTGTTCACGGAAGGTCTGGCGGGAGCAGCCCAGAACCGGACAGGCCAGCCTTCGTACGCGCAGGTGGACGACGACCGGGCGGCCGTCGACCGGCACGTCCCGCACCGTCCGGCGGTGGTACCCGTGCACCCTCGCCGCTGGCGTTCGGCATACCGGACACCACACCGCCACATCCCGCGTGCGGGCCGTGACCACCACCTTGTCACCATCGTCCGTCACGTCCTCGACGACCAGCGCCGACAGCCCGGAAAACACCCTTTCGATAAGGGAGTTGATATCCATCACAAGATCATGATCGCGGATGGCTACTCGGCGTCACCACCGACTACGGGCCAGAGCCGAACGTTTTACAGTCCCACACCAGACGGCACAGCCGCGCCCACCCCGCTGCGCTCCGCGCGAGCAGCGTGACCCGCAGCGGCGGCTCCACCACGTGCGCGCCACCGCGCACCGGTGTACGGGACCTCCCTGTGGAGCCGGTGCGGGGCGGGGTGGGGGCGACGGCGACGTCGACGCCGAAGACGGGTCGGATCCCGGCGGCGCTGGCCGCCTTCGCGAAGCGCACCGCGCCCGTCACGTGTTCCGGTCGGTCAGCGCGAGCGTCCCGATCCCACGCTCCGCGGCCCGACCCACCAGGTCGCGGGGTTGAGAGGCGCCGTAGCGGGCCGAGTAGCCGCTCGCCACGTGGAGGTGACAGCCGCTGCGCATGCCCACCTCCCGAGAGTGAAGTTTTTCGGCCGATATGGCTGGAACTTCTCCCTCCATGATATCGAACTAAAATCGAACAGCGCGAATCGGTTACTCCGAAGTAGGGATGCGATCACCGGTGAGACTGAGTCCTTGGGTTGGCCCGTAAGCGCTTGAGTTGGCCCGGGTGAGCGTTGTGGTTGGCCGCAATCAATGCCTCTGTGCAGAGGGTGGTTGTTCGGCGAACGAGGTGCGGTAGGCGCGTGGGCTGGTCGCCAGGCGGGATGTGAAGTGCTGGCGCATGGTGACTTCGCTGCCGAAACCGGACCGGCGGGCGACCTCGGGCATGGGCAGGTCGGTGCGCTCCAAGAGTTTCTGGGCCGTTGCGATGCGGTGGTCGACAAGCCAGCGCAGCGGGGTGGTTCCGGTGGCTGCCGCGAAGTGTCGGGCGAAGGAGCGGGGCGACATCCTGGCGCGGGCGGCAAGCGCGGCCACCGTGAGTGGCTCGTCGAGATGGGCCAGGGCAAAGGCGCGTACCTCGGCCAGTGCGTCTGCGGCGCGGTCGGCGTGCGGTGTCGGATGTTCGATGAATTGGGCCTGGGTGCCGGACCGGAAGGGTGCGGTGACCATGGAGCGGGCGACTGTCGCAGCTGCCTCTGCGCCGTGCGTGGCGCGCACCAGATGCAGGCACAGGTCGATGCCGGCGGCGGTGCCGGCGGCTGTCCACAGATTGCCGTCCTCGACGAACAGGGCGTCCCGCTCGACCCGCACCTGTGGGTGTCGGGCCTTCAGTAGGTCGGTCAGTGCCCAGTGGGTCAGCGCCCGGCGGCCATCCAGCAGTCCCGCCTGGGCGAGTGTGAACGCGCCGCCGCACAGAGCGGCGATGGTGGTGCCTCGGGCGTGGGCGTTGCGTAGCGCTGCGAGGACGGGCTCGGGTGCTGGGGTGATGTGGTCGTCCAAGCCCGGTACAAGGATCAGCTCGGCGCGGGGTAGCCAGGCGAGGGTGCGGTCCGGCGTGAGGGCGAGCCCGCCGCGCATCGGTACCGGTTCGGGGCCCGCGGCTACGCGGCGTAGCTCGAACGCGGGGCACCCGCGGTCGGTGCGGTCCGTACCCCACACCTCGGTGATCACCGAGACGTCGAAGGCCCGGATGCCGGGGAAGGCGATTAGGGCGATGCGCTGTGCCGGTGCGGGTCGGTTCATCCTGGCAGTAAACCATCGATCGCTGTCTTTTCTGCTCCTGTGACAGGGCCCACCGGGGCGGCAGGATCGTGAACATGGAGATCACGCAGAACGCGGCGCTGGTAGTGGTGGACGTGCAGAAGGGCTTCGACGAGTCGGAGTTCTGGGGCCCGCGCAACAACCCGGCCGCCGACCAGAACATCGCCTCGTTGATCGCGGCCTGGCAGAACACGGACCGGCCGGTCGTCTTCGTACGGCACGACTCGAACAAGCCCGGCTCGCCGCTGCGGACCGGGTACGAGGGAAACGATTTCAAGGCCTACGTCGAGGAGCGGCGCGGCAAGGGCGGCGGGCCGGAGCTACTCGTCACCAAGTCCGTGAACTCGGCGTTCTACGGCACCCCCAACCTTGACGACTGGTTCAAGGAGGCGGGCATTACCCAGGTCGTACTGGCCGGTATCCAGACCAACATGTGCGTGGAGACCACCGCCCGCATGGGCGGCAATCTCGGCTACGACGTGCTGGTCGCCCTCGACGCCACCCACACCTTCGACCTGACTGGCCCGAACAGCTGGCATTTGACGGCCGACGAACTGGCCCGAGCGAGTGCCGTCTCGCTGCACGGCGGGGGCTTCGCCCGGGTGGTGACGACCGGCGAGCTGGTGGCCGCCGTCCGCCCCTGACACCCCAGACCATGGGTGCGGGCCACCTCCGACGCTCACCCGGGCCAACTCGACCGCTCACAGGCCAGGTCAAAGACTCGGTCAACTGTGACATAGCGCCGCAGTTGGCCCGTCTGACCAATTGCGGCGCTCACTGGAAACGTGTCAGGGGCATCCTGTCCTGACCCGTTGCTTGCCCCGACGCTAGGCCGCAGGGCCGAGGTCTCCTTCGAGGACGGCCTGGATGATCCGTGGCCGGTCCCAGAGGGCGAGGAGCTCGTTGGCGATGGCCACGACGGACAGCGCGTCCTCGTCGTCGTGCGGTGTGGTGGCGGCGGCCGACAGGGTGCGGGGGACTGCGCCGCCGTCCAGGAGGGCGCGCCATTCCAGCGGGCCTAGTTCCAGGAACTCCAGTCCGGTGAGCCCGATGATCTCCAGGGGGTCGGCCAGCGTGCCGGGGCGGCGGTGAGGGTGCGCAGCCGGGGCAGTCCGATGAGCGGGGCGAGGCTGAACGGCGCGCCGTCGCACTCACCGATGGTCAGGACTTCCAGGGCGGGGTGTGCGGCGGCCTGTACAGTCTGGAGGCTTCCGGTGCCCACTGCGGCTGCGACGGGTAGCCGATCCGTGGACGGGTCGGGTTGTTCCTCCCTCAGCTGGTCCAGGGCCAGGTCGGTGAGGGAGTCCGCCACGAGTTGGGCGCCGATGCTCTTCTCGTGGTCGATGCTGGTAGCAGAACTCGGCGTAGGCCCCAGATCCGTACTGGCGAGTTCAACCAGTCGTTGCAACACCGGGCTGTTGCAGCGAGCGTAGCTGCTCTTCGCCATGGCGACGGCTTCAAGGTCCGTGGACGACCAGCGGGAGAGATCAGTGCCCTTCGGGAAGTACTGACGCAGTAGCCCATTCGTGTTCTCGTTCGTCGGTCGTTGCCAGGGCGAGTGCAGATCGGCGAAGAACACCTTCGTCCCGGTATCGAGAGCGAACTGGGCATGACCGGAGAGTTCCTTCCCGCGGTCCCAGGTGAGGGTCCTGCGAGCTGCTCGGGCAGCTGCGTCATCGACGTGCTGAGCGCCGCGTTCATCGCGATCGCGCCATAGCCCCCGAGCGAGGGGCCGTTCTTCACGGGCGGACTCTCGCCCCAGCCATCGAGCCGAGGCAGGTGCATCAGGAGCGTGGAGCGGCTGCAGCGCTCGACAAGCGTGCCGATCGCGGAGCGGCCCGCCCCGATGATCAAGTCGCCTTCCCAGTGTCCGGGGACCGCACGGTCCCCGGCCTCGGCGGGCCGTTCACTGAGGATGACGTCCGCGGTGACATGCCCCTGCGGCTTGCTCTGCGACCGTGCGCGGGGAACCCGCAGCGCCCGGCCGGTGCGCAGACACGCGACCAGTTCCCGCTTGAGCGCGCCACGGCCTTCGATGAACAGCGCCTGGCAGATCGACTCGTAGCTGATGCGCATGGACTCATCATCGGGGAAGTCGACATGGAGCCGGTGCGAGATCTGCTCCGGGCTCCATGCCGTCGCCCACCGCCTGTCCTGCCGATGCGGCTTGTTCAGCCCTTTCCACCCCGGCGTCTCAGGCCCGGTGACGATCATGCCGTCGGGGTGACGGACGCTGCCGGCGAGCCGCTCCTGCACGTACTCACGCAACCTTTCGTCGCCTGCGAGCTTCGCGGTCTTCGGGCGCTTCGCAGCCTGCTGCGCTTTCCACTGCGCCACCAGAGCCCGGTAGACCGGTTTGCCGCCACGGGTCGCCGCGTTGCGGCGCAGCTCGCGTGAGATCGTGCCCGCGTCGCGGCCGATCCTGCGAGCGATCTCCCGCACGCCGAACTCCTGGGCGCGCAGCAGCGCGATCTCCTCACGCTCAGCGAACGACAGATAGCGGCCGGTGGGCTCATCCAGGCTGATCGGCGGCATCCCGCCAGCGTGACGGAACCATCGGGTTCCGACCGGACATGAAACGCCAACAGCCACCGCCGCCTCTGCCGTCGTCACTCCCGACGCGATCCGCTGCCAGAAGTGGCGCTGCACTGCACGAGACGGCTCCGGCCGACCCGGTGAACGCATCGGCGGTCGCATCGCCCGATCCGCCGCCCACTGCCGTCGCGCTCCCGCCGGCTCCTCCGGCACCTTCTGCTTCTGGTCTCGTCCCATCGCATACCTCCGTGATCAAGGTGTTGCGACGACCAGTTGAATCCGGCTTGCGAGCCCGCGTCGAGTGATGAACCAACTTACTGGGCAGTGGCGGGTGTTGGTTTGCGGTCGCGCTGCCACAGTCCCATGTCCAGGGCGTCCAGCACGAGCCGGGTCTGCTTCGTGGTCGAGGCGGACCAGCCGACGATGCGGCGGGAGAAGGTGTCCACGACGAAGGCGACGTAGACGACGCCGGAGAACGTGGCGACATGGGTGAAGTCGGCGACCCAGCAGCGGTTCGGCGCGGACGCGACGAAGTCGCGGTCGACCAGGTCCGGCGCCCTGGGCGCGGAGGGGTCCGGGATCGTGGTGATCACTCTCTTGCCGCGGACCGCGCCGGTGATGCCGAGCTCGCGCATCAGCCGTTCGACGGTGCAGCGGGCCACGGTCTGGCCCTGGCGGTTCAGGTGCCGCCAGATCTTCCTCGCCCCGTAGACACGGTAGTTGGCGTCGTATGCCTCCTTGATCAGAATCTTCAGCTCGGTGTCGCGGACGGTGCGGGCCGAGGGCGTCTGCCGGCGTTTGTGATGGGCGTAGTAGGTGGACGGGGCGATCTTGCAGTCGTGCTGGGTCAGAACACGGCAGATCGGCTCGACTCCGCCGAAGCGGTCCCGGTGCTCGTCGATGAACGCTACGAGCGTGTGTGTGGCCGGTCGAGCTCGGCCGCGAAGAAACTCGCCGCAGCCTTCAGGATCTCGTTCGCCCGCTTCAGCTCGGCGTTCTCCTTCTTCAGCCGCTTCGGCTCGGCCGACTCCTCCGTCGTCGCCCCGGGCCGGGTCCCGGCGTCGATCTCGTCCTGACGGACCCACTTGCGCAGCGTCTCGGTCGTGCCGATGCCGAGCTTCGCGGCGACCGCTTTCATCGCAGCCCACCCGGTGTCGTAGTCACCTCGGCAACCATGCGCACCGCACGACGGCGCAGCTCAAGCGGGTACTGGGAAGGACGTGCCATGAATCGATCCTCTCAAACAATCGAGTCCCTACCGAACCCGGAACGGTTCAAAGTACCCCTTGACCTGTGAGAATGCCGGGCTACGCGGGTTGGCTGGGGACCTTGCTGAGCTGGCGGTAGATGGTGGGGCGGGTGACGCCGAATTCGTCGGCGATCTGCTGGACGGTGTGGTCGCCGGAGTCGTACATCTCCCGTGCGAGCTTCACCTGGCGGGGGCCGAGCTTGGGCTTCTGCCCGCCGGTGCGACCCCGGGTGCGGGCGGACTCCAGACCGTCCATTGTCCGCTCCGACATCAGGGCGTGCTCGAACTCGGCTACCGCACCCAGGATCTGCGTAGGGCGTTACATAGGCGCGTACACGCGAAGCCTTACATTCGTGACCTGCGGGAACGTCTTGTCGATCTCCGTGTCTCACGAACGATCGTTTCCGGACGGCGGTGATCGCACGTCCTTGCGCGCAAGTTCCTCCTGTCCCGACAACAAAGGCGTCGGGACAGGAGGAACAAAGACCCTGGACAACCGCGTGTCCGTCAACCAGCTGCCGAACCCGTCCAGTAGTTCGGAGGGAAATCGCCGGGCTCGGTCTCTCTCGCTACTCCGTCGAGCAGTTCCTCTGCGGCAGACCGCTTCGCAGGAGACGTGTCGAAGGATACGCTCTCCTCGGACAAGGGCGGCGGGTAGCCGAACGATTGGCCTGCCGGACGGGGGTCAGAGTTCACGGTGCACCTCGACTGTCAGACGCACGTCCACTTGGACGCCTTCCCATAATGCAGGTCGCCCCGTACCTGGACTCCGTTCGTGGCGATTGCATAGCCACGGCCCTCAAGGCGGTAGTTCTGACGCCCGTCCTTCGGGTTCGACTTGCATCCGACACTGAAGGTTGTGTCGTTGATCTGCTGGCTGCTCCTCGGGCCGATGATCGAGTTGGTGATGCGGTGCCATCCGCCCTTCTCGGAGGCGAACTGCGCCTGTGTCCACTGGGTGCGGAAGCTGCCGGTGCAGGTCTGGTGCGTGCCAGCCTTGATGTCCCTCAGCCCATCGGCCACGACCCCTCCGACCCAGATGGTGCACACGAAGCCACCGGGCGCGGCGGCGGTCTTCACGGAGCTGGTCAGACGTGCCGGAAGCCAGTTGCTCGGCTCCGCAGCCCCGGGGGTGTCTGCATTCATGACGGGGCTGCTGAACGTCTGGCTTCCGTCGTAGCCGAAGTGGGAAACGGTCGCGGTGCTCAGGTCTACGTCACTGCCCGCGACGGTGGTCACCGTCGCAAGCTCCTTGGCAGGGGTGTCGGCGGCGATGGCCGTGCCCGTGTTGAGGGCTGATATTCCGGCGATGGACAGGGCCAGAGATGCAGCTTTACGCATGATTTCCCCTCTTTGGAGACCTGTTCGATCAGGTCGGTCGAGGGTGAGGCTAATGAGGCGGACATTTACGTGCGGGAGGCATGAAAGATCTGTGGCAGCTTTGGCATGATCTCACCCGGGAACGGGCGATTCCGTCGACCAGTGGCGCGAAACCGCGGAGGAATCATGGAGGCAGTGTGAGGCTGCCTCCCTGTGGCCGGGGCCGGTTCGCGCCGGAAATGCCCGCTCGTTGAGGGGAAACCGATTCCGACGATGTGACCGGCGTGTCGTATCAGTCACTGGCGCCCTGCAGGTGCTGGCCGCCTTCCACCTGTGAAGTCCGGGGCCGGTGCACACGGATCGGGGCCCGGATCGCATGTGGACGCTGTTGGTTTATTCGGGCCGGGTTGTTTCGCCCCGTCGGATCTATCCGGCGGGGCGAAGTGCCGCAAAGTGGCTGGTGCGAGCCCGGGGCGCTTCGGTGAGGTGGGCATCGATGCGGGCGAGGTTGATGGCGGCGCCGGTGAGCTGGTGTTGGAGACTGGTCTTCGCCA
>NZ_JBHXQN010000055.1:0-39749 GCF_042717785.1 Streptomyces sp. NPDC058619 | reverse complement strand
CCCCATTTTTTTCTCCCCCCCCCCCCCCCCTAAAACCCCCCCCCCCTTCCGGCCCCCCTCTTTTTTTTTTATATCCCCCGGGGGGGGGGGGGCCCCCCCCCCCCCCCCCGCCCCGCGGTCGGTCACGTGTAGTCGCCGCGGTTGGCCATCCTCCCCGTGTTCCATGCCCGCTGGCAGCGGCTGCAGGCGGCACTCTGGGCGCCCCAGCGCGTCCACGCCGTGATCTGTGAGCCGATGCTGCGTCCCACCCTGTTGTTGTGGAAGTCCGCCATGGAGTCGGCCCGGTCCTTCCTGTTCTTGGTGTACCGGTGCTTGACCTCGTGGGCGTCACCGAACGCCTTGGCGATCGTGTGGCCCAAGTCCCACACGAGCATCGCCTGCCAGATGCAGTGCCGGTAGGCGTTCTGCTTGTTGGAGTCCTTGTAGGCGCGCTTGGCCGTCTGGGATGCCCACCAGCTCACGTCCGCCACGCCCCAGCAGGCCCACCAATACTTGGCACACGCCTTCGCCTCGTGCCAGATGTCATTGATGCCGAAGTTTCCACTGACGTCCTTGCAGCCGACCGGATCGCCGGAGCAGTAGTCGTAGGCGTTGGCGTTGCCGCCTTCGACCGGGTCGACCGAGGTGAACCGTCCGGTGGCGGGATCATAGAGCCGCGCCCCCATCAGGACCAGGCCGGACTGCGTCTCCGCGGAACGCTGGTCGGTGCCCACCCAGCCGTAACGGGTGGACGGGCTCCCGGCCCGGCGCTGCCCGTACTCGTCCGTGTCGAGGACCACGGGCGCGACCGTGGAGTCCAGCGGTAGCTGGAGCGCCACGTCCCCGTGGAGCGAGGACAGCTGGAGCACGACCAGGCCGGTCTTGCCTGTGGTCGCCGTGAGGCCGCCGCTGAGCGAGTCCACGTTCCGGGTCACCTGGCCCGTGGCCGCGTCCTCGACGATCCAGCTCGGGCTGTCGGAGTCGCCGTCGTAGTGGTTGACGCGGGCGGCGTTCTGCACCCACGTCGACCCGCTGCCCGACTCGACCGTCCAGGACCGGAAGCGGTGCGCGGCGTCCAGCTGCCAGGTCTGGCGCTTGCCGGGCACGGTCTCGCGGTGGACCAGGTCGTTGGCGTAGTACTCGATGCCCGTGACGCCGGGCTGCGTGGTGAGGCGGCCGAAGGCGTCGTAAGTGCGGCCGCCGGAGACGAGACGGTCCGCGGTGTCATAGGACTGGTTCTGCACGGTCCCGCCCGAGGTCGGGCAGCTCGCGCCCGGCATGGCGGAGGCGGTGACCTGCGCCGTGCGGTTGCTGCGCCGGTCGAAGGCGTACGACCGCGTGGTACAGACGGTCTCCGCGGTGTCCGCCACGGTGGTGAGCCGCCCGACCGCGTCGTAGCCGTATTCCTGCTCGGACCAGCCGGAACGGGTGGCGGCCTGGCCGTGCACGGTGTTGGTCACGGTGTCCGAATAGACGATCGTTCCGTCGCTGTCGCGGGTGTACGTCCGCTGCGTGCGGTTCCCCGAAGGGTCTTCCACGGTTTTCACCCGGTACCCGCCCGGCAGCGTCTCGCTGTCCACGCTGCCGTCGGAGGTGTAGGTCGCGGTGAAGGGGCCCGCCACGGAGTCGACGACCTTGGTTGCCAGGCCGCGCGGCTCTGCGGCGTGGTCGTAGGTGAAGGTACGCGTGCTGGGAACGCTGTCGGCGACCTGGACGGGACGGCCGAGAACGTCGTAGGAGACGCTCGTGGTACCGCCGTCGGCGTCCGCGTACGAGATCTGGCGGCCCAGCTTGTCGTACGACTTGGTGATGGTGCCGCCGGTGGGGGACGTGGTCCTGGTCGCACGGCCGGATACGGCGTCGTACTGGGTGGTCACCTCGGGAACCGCCTGACCGCCGTTGCCGGTGACCGTCACCGTGGTCGGCCGGCCGGCGGCGTCGTTCGCGGTGGCGATGGTGCGCGTCGCGCCGTTCGCACTCTCCGTGATCTTGGCCGTGTTGCCCCACCAGTCGTACTCGCTCGTACGGGTGGTCCGCGCGGTGGGGTTCGAACCGCCGCCGGTGATGGCGCCGCCGGGGCCGGTGGAGCACACCCGGTCTGCCCACTCGGGACGGCCCTGGCAGGTGCCAGTACCGGTGGCGGACCAGTAGGTGGTCACCGTCGTGGCCGCGTCGTTCCCGGTGCCATCGGGAGCGATCTTCTTGGTCACCCTTCCCTGTGCGTCGTATTCGGTGGTTGTGGTGATCGCGAGACCAGAGGGGTCCTGGATCTCCTGGACGGCCAGACCTCGAGTCCAGTCGAAAACGGTCTGGGAGACGCGCGTGTCGGCGTGCACCGACGGGTGTTCGCGCACCTGGGCTCCGACCGTCCGCCGGGTGATCTGGTCGGAGATGACCGCGGACCCGTCGGTGGGGCGTCCCGCGTCGTACTCGGACACCGTCCAGGCGCGGGCGATGACGGAGGTGCCCGCCGCGACCAGCGTGGTGGCGCCGCTCTTCAGATCCTTCGCGAGGGTTGCCCTGTGCAGCGGGCCGAAGCCGGCCAGTTCACGGGTCCCGGTGCTATTGCGGACCGTGCGGGTGGACAGCAGTTCGGCGCGCTCCGCGGTGGGCAGCGATCCGATGCCGAGGTCGGCGTGGACGGCGGCGGCCTGGGAGCCGATGCCGAGCGCGATGGCGCGGTTGCCCGCGGACAGCTCACGGATGGTGTTGCCGAACCGGTCGAACTCGGTGGAGCTCATGTGGCCACCCGGCTGGGCGGTGTTCACCTTGCGTGCCGATGCGTCCAGGTAGTGGACGGTGGCGCGACCGTAGTCGCCGGCACCGAGACCGGTTCCCACGTGCGAGGCTGGGACGGCGTCCGCCTGGAAGACCGCGGTCGCGTCGGTCGGGCCCTCGGCCTGGCCCCATGCCTTGACGTCGTTCATCCCCATCTTGTGGGGTGCGGAGCCGCCCGTGAGGGGCACCTCGTAGACGACCGAGGTGGTCGCCGTGCCCTCCTGCACGTCTGCGGTGCCCTGCTTCAGGGCGGAACGGGACGCCTTGAGGAGCATGCCGTCGCTGGCCGCGCTCCCTGTGCCGGCCTTGCCGTAGGTGAGGGTCCAAGGCAGGTCGGAGCCCGGCGTGAGCGAGGTGACGCGGCCGGCCGCGTCGTAGGCGTACTGCGTCTTTGCGGTCTCCGGAAGGTTCGGGTTCCACTCCTGGCGCAGACGGCCGTCGTTGTCGTACCGGTAGGTCGCAACGGCCTTGGCCGTGGCGCTCGCCGCACCTGGGACGGTGGACCAGAGGCGGAGTTCCTTGACGCGGCCGGTGAAGTCACCGAGGACGAGCGGGGTCGCCGTGGTGCTCGTAGCGTAGACGAACTCGACGACGCGACAGCCCTTGGTGGAGGGGGTGGTGTTGCAGGTGCTCGCGGTGATCGCCGAGGTCGGTGCGATGACCTTCGCCGGCCGGGCGAGCTGCTCCGTGCCGACGGTGACCGTCTCGGAGACGACCGTGGTGGTCGAGTCCGAGATCCCCTCGATCTGCGTGCTGGAGACCTGCCAGGTCGGCGAAGCGGGGGTGGGCTTAGTGAACTTCGTGATCGTGCCGTCGGGCTCCGACAGCGTGAAGTAGGTGGTCACTGAGCCCTGAAGGCTGAGCTGCTGGGCGCCGGCCTGGGCGATCCACCCGTTCCGTGCCGCGTTGGCGGTGAAGTGCGTTTCGCGGCCGTCGGACCCGACGGCCGCGACGGCGGTGTCCGAGATCCGCCGGACGTGGCTGAACGCGGAGGCGGCCGCCTCCGCCTGGATGCCGGAGATCCACTCGTTGCCGAAAACGGGCGCCTGGCCGGCCTGTCCGCCCGCCTGCGGGTTGCGCGAGGAGGAGGTGCGGCCGACGGCGATGCCGAAGTAGGCCGCGTCCGTCTGGGACAGGCGGTGGTCCCCGGTGAGAAGGTTCAACGAACCGGGGCCGACCGGAGTCGCCGCGGCTCCGTCGCCGTCACGGTCGACGATGACGGAGAGGGGCGCGGTGCTGCCGGATGCGGAGGCGGGACCGGTGTAGTCCGCTTTGATCTGGATGCTGCCGTCAGGGTCGACCGTACTCGTGGCCTCCCAGACGAGGGGCGCGTTCTTGCCCGCGGTCAGCGGCACGGGCCACGCAGCCAGCGGTGCTCCGCCCGACGTAACGTGGGTGACGGGAATCTGCGTCCAGGCGTCGGCCTCGGAACGGCGCCAGGAGAAGGAGACCTTGTCGTAGCGGGCGGCGTCGCCCTCGGCGGCGAGGGTGATTCGGCGCGCGGTACTCTCGTCGTCCGCTGGCTGCAGGAACCCGCCCGGTCCGGCGTGGACGGTGTATGCGACGGCCGGCGACTTGTTGTCCGCCTTGTCCACGGAGCGCACCTCGATGGCGTGCGTGCCGTTGTTGGGCGGAGTGACGGACAGGGCCACGTCGGCGGGGCTGCCGTTGGTCGCGACCTTCGTCCACGTCACACCGTCCAGGGACCACTCCATCCACTGGTGGTCGGAACCCGGCGGCGGTGTGACGGTGAAGGTGCCAACCTGTCCGGCCCCCTTGACCCAGCCGCTCGTCGGGTAGTCCGTGGAGACCACGCGGGACGGAGGCTGCGGGACGGTGGTGTCGACCGTGAAGGTCTTCTCAGCCGACCAGCCCAGGTTGTAGTGGGTTCCGTCGTACGGGGACGTACGGAAGCGGTACGTTTTTCCGTCCGTGAGGACACCGGCCGGGACGGTAACCGAGGAGACCTGGCCGGAGGGCACGAAGGACGATCGAAGGACGTCGCCGACCTGGACATTGGTGGCGTTGTCGAATATCTGGAACGCGCCCTGGACCTTGTCACCGTTGGCGTCGATGAACGTGTCGCGCAGCGTCGGGGTGACGCTGTTGACGACGTAGGCACCGCCGTAGGAGAAGAACGGGGCGCCCGCTTCCTGCTTGGTGCCGGTGCGCGGACGGTAGTTGTAGGTGACCGTCAGCTTGGGCGGGTTGGTAGCGGCATTGGCGGAGTTGACGCGCTTCCACTGCTTGATGTTGGTCTCGTCCGTGGCCCGCAGACCCATACCGGACTGGGACCACTTGTTGTTGGCCCAGTGCTGGACCAGATCGGTGACGTTCGCGTTGACCCAGCCGTCGGGCTGCGTGGCGCAGCCCGGGTTGCCCTTGGTCTCGGTGGAAGTGGCCATCTTGGTGACCATCGCCGGCTGGTTGGTCCAGCGGGAGGCGGTGGAGGCGTTGTTGGCGGTCCACACCTCCCAGGGCTGGGCGGTGCAGTCGGTGTTCCCGGAGTGGAAGTTCCACAGCGACAGCTGCGCGCTGGAGATCAGCGCGTCGGCCACCGGTGCCGTGTTCCACGTGATGAAGGAGCGCGCCGTACGGAAGGTGCCGTCGGCGTTCTTGGTTCCCGGGTTGCCGAGGTCCAGCTCGGTGTCGTTCGACCAGTCGACCGTCTCGCCTTGCTGGACGTAGGTGTCGAACAGGCTGCCCAGCGAGGACGTCGAGGGGTCGACGGTCACGGGGTACTTCGTGGCCGGATCGGCGAGGAAGGCAGCGTCGGGGGTGATGACGAGGTCGACACCGTCCTTGGTCCTGACGACCTTCAGGCCGACCTTCGCCCGCCGGGTGTGCTCACCGGAGGCGGCATCCACGGTCGAGTCCCACATGACCGGGGCGGGCATCGTCGCCGTCTGCTTCGACTTCTTGTCGGTGAACAGCACACTGCCGTCCGGCTGCTGCTCGACCTTGAGGCCCTTGGTCTTCAGCGGCATCGTGTAGCCGAAGCTCGCCTCGGGCTTGGCCTTGACCTCGACGAACTGCTCGAAGCCCGTACGGGTCGCCTCGACGACCACGTCCGCGCCCGGCACCGCGTCCGGGTAGGTGGCGCGGGTGCCGTCCAGCACCGGGGTCGGCAATCCGCCGCGCCACTGCAGGGTGATCGCCTCGTCGCCCTGCCCGAGTGTCACCAGGTCGGTGCCCGGCGTGGACTGGGCAGCACTGAGCGACCGGGCCTTCGCCCCCTTCTTCCCCGAGAGCCGCAGCCCCTGCGGGTGTGCCTTCGACGTCACAGAGCCGTCGGGCGCCGTGGTGAGGTCGACGTCGACATCACGCCACTGGCCTGCCGCGTCCTTGAACCGGATCGGGCCGGCCGCGACCTCCGAGGTCAGCGAGCCGTCCTTGTTGACCCACGTCGTCGACGTCTCCGAACGCTCCGACAAGGCTTCGACCCGTTGGCCCGACAAACGTGCGGCTACGCGGGCCGAGGGTATGTCTGCGGCCGTGGTGGCCGGGGCCGTCCCGAGCTGCCCCACGGGCGCCTGTGGAGTCCCGGCGGCGAAGGCGGTCCCGGGGCCCTGCAGCGCCGAAGCCGCCACCACCAGCGCCGTACCGGCTGCGGTGACACCCAGCCGCACGGGACCACCCGTCAATGCCCGGCCACCCCACCAGCGGGTGCCGGGTCTACTACGAAAATTCACTGCTTCCCCAGAGAGAGAACCACGAGGCACACGGCCGAATATGGCCAGTGCAGATCAGAACCTAACTGGAGCCGCAGACTCCAAAGCGGACAGAACAGCCCATGGCGTACTCGTATCTGATCAAGCGTTATGGAAAGGTGAGCAGAATGGGCTCCTGTTCACGACCAATGCACCCCACCACCTCTGACCAGCCCGTTCCCGCCAGCAGGAAGGGGCGCCGCCTCGTGGATCGATCCACGGGACGACGCCCCTCAGGAGAAAGTTTCCGGCTATCTCAACGCGGTGTCTTCGAGCCGAGGCCCCCGGGAGTCTTCGGAACCCAATCGGGAGCCGCCGAGGCTTCCTTCGGGTCCGGCTCACGCATGTCCACGCGCCAGCCGCCCTCTCCGGCTCTTCCGGTGAGGCGGACCGATCCCTTAACCTGCGCGGTGTCGTGGAAGTACACGACGACGAACTGCCGAACGGACCCCTCGTCGCAGAACTCCGCGGTCACCTTCCCGCCAGCCCCCTTCTGGAAGGACTGAATCCAGTTCTGCGCGGTCTTCTCGACCTCACCCTTCGCTCCATCGGCATCGGCCGCGAGCGCCTCCAGCTCGTCGGTCCGGCCGTCGGCCAGCCGCCAGACCAGGCGTGACCTTGAGGGAGTCGGCCGTGGGACACCCGGCCACGCCCAGCGGCTCGTGATTGGCGTAGCCCGTCGCGTACTGGAGCTCGTCCTCATTGGCACCGCAGGCACTGAGAGCAACCGCTGCCAGCACAGCCACCACGACAGCCCGTACAGCCGGAACCGCCCTCATCGCGCCCCTGTCGGGCGGATCACGACTATCGAGACGATCGGTTCGGGAGTGCGCTTGTTGCGGGCGATGGCGTCGTCCAATGTGGTGTGGGCGGGTCCGCCGTGCTGGGCCATGTGGATCCGTCCACTGTAATTGGCGGTGACGACGGCGGCGTGCTCGTAGACGCTGTCACCCTTGTACTTGAAGAAGAGTATGTCGCCCTTGCGAACGTTGTAGACATTGGTGATGAAGTAGCTTGGCCGGTTCCAGGCCAGGTGGCGGCGCAGATTGTCGGCTCCCGACCATGTGTAGCTGGCCTTCACCGGCCAGCTGTTCCACCAGGGGTTCTTGAACCACACGTCGTCGCGCTTGTACCAGCCCGACCGCATCTTCATGCCTCTACCGTAGTAGAGCGCCTTGGAAACGAAGTTCACGCAGTCGTACTCGTACTCGTACTCCCACTTGACGCCCGTGTTGTTGTACGCCCAGCTGCCGGTGCCCAGACCGTTGATGTACGACGCGGCGTAGGACACCGTGCGGACGCCCTCTGCGGGTACCTCGCCTGTGGGGAAGCCGTCCGTGCCGAGCGTCAGCGCTTGCGTCTCGTCGGCGGGCGGACCGACGGCGTCGGCTGGGGTTGCCATCACCTGGGTTACGGCGGCCGCCGTATCCGACAGGGTCTGACCCGCCTGGCTGTCGTCAGACTCGTTCTGGAGCTTGACGGTGGCACCGGATACCGAGAACAGGAACCGCTTCGCGTTCTGGTTCTCGGACACCTGGTCGGCGCCGTCGAAGTCCTGGCGACGGAACGGCGGTTCACGCGGCCCGACCGACCCGGGCGGTTCACACGGCCCGGCAGACCCGGGCGGTTCACACGGCCCGGCAGAAACGACCTGGCGCTCTATCCGGCTGGTGTGCAGTCGATCGCTGCGTCCGGCGCGAGATGGTGCGCGACGAGGACCGGGCGGAAGCCGGCCAGGAGTGCCGGACGACGATGACACTCAAGTGACACTCGTCCGGTGAATCCGACGGCAGATCACGAATGCGTATCGCAGAGCAAGTTGTGTCCCTCTTGTCCGATTGTTAGTCAGAACTGCCTGGTCAGGGAGTTACGTTGCTCCTCTCGTATCAAAGCCCTTGATACTCATCGAAAGACCGAGGAAGCATGGCTAGTCGTTTCTCCGCGGCAAGACGTCGCGGGAGACCCACCTGGGGTGCCGCACAGTGGATAGCGGGCGGGGCGGCCCTCATCGTGACCGCCACCCTGATCCAAGGACCCGACACGGCGGACGCGGCCGCCGCCCCGAACCCCGCGGCGAAGCCCGGCAAGGTGACCGAGGCCGTCGACATCGCCCGCGCCCGCGTGGCCGCGCGTACGTCCGGCCAGCGCGTCGAGGCCGTGTCGGAGCGTTCCGAGACCGCCACCACCTGGGTGAACCCGGACGGCACGCTCACGACCGACGTCTCCGCCGGTCCGATCCGCTTCTACGACCAGCAGGCGCGCGGCTGGCGCACCGTCGACGTGACTCTGGGCCGCGGCACGGACGGCTCCGTCGCGTCCAAGGCCCACCCACACGGTCTGAGGCTCGGGGCCGGCAACAGCCCGCGCATGGCCAAGTCCGTACCCTCGGCCGCGCCCGCGGTGAGCTTCACCGACACCGATCTGGTCACCCTGGGCGAGGGCGACCAGCAGATCACCCTGAAGTGGAAGGGCTCCCTGCCGGCCCCGAAGCTGGAGGGGGCCCGCGCCGAGTACACCAACGCCGTGCCCGGCGGCGACGTCGTCGTCGAGGCGACCCGTGCCGGATTCGAGCAGTTCGTCGAGCTGAAGCAGCGCCCGGCCGTCGAGAACTACGCGTACACCATGCCACTGACGGCCAAGGGCCTGAAGGTCGAGCAGCAGGCCGACGGCAGCGTGCAGTTCACCGACCGCAAGAGCAAGAAGACCGCGGTCATGCCGGCGCCCGTGATGTGGGACGCCACGGTCGACGCGGTCTCCGGTGAGCACACCCGCAAGGTCCCCGTGGCCATGAAGGTGGTCCAGGGCAGGGGCACGGTCGACCTGGTCGTCACCCCCGACGCGAAGTTCCTCGCGGACCCGGCCACCAAGTACCCGGTGACGGTGGACCCCTCCACCTCAGCCCTGGGCAGCGTCTTCGACACCTACGTCCAGCAGGGCGAAACCGTCGACTGGTCGAACGACACCGAGCTGGACTTCGGCAACCCGGGCACGAAGAACGCGAACGGCACCTTCCGTACCGCGCGCTCCTTCATCACCTGGAACACCGCCCCCATCGCGGACGCGCTGGTCGCCAGCGCGAACCTGAGCCTGTGGAACTTCCACTCCGCCAACACCGACTGTTCCGCGCAGCCGTGGGAAGTCTGGAGCGCCGACGCCGCGACCACCGCGTCACGCTGGACGAACCAGCCGGCCATGGGCACCAAGTACGCCACCTCCACCGCGACCCGCGGCAACCCCGGCTGCGCCTCCGCGCCGGACGGCTGGATCAACACCGACGTGACCACCCTCGTGCAGACGTGGGCCTCTGCGAAGGCACCGCTGTCCAGCATGGGGCTGCGCGCCACCTCGGAATCGGTCATCGGGCAGTGGAAGCGCGTCAACTCCGCCAACGCCACGGCGAACCCGCCCAAGCTGACGGTGAACTACAACTACCGTCCGCAGACCGGCACCAAGCAAGAGGCCGGGCCTCCGTTCGTCCAGGACAAGACACCGGCCTGGCGCGTCGATACGACGACACCGATCCTGCGCGACACGTTCGCGGACAAGGACGGCGACACGGTCAACGGCACCTTCCAGATCTTCGACGCCGCCACCAACACCCAGGTCGGGAACACCCTGGTGTCGCCGTACGTCCCCGCCGGCACCCCCGCCTCGGTCACCGTACCGGCAGGCGTGCTCCAGCACGGACGCATGTACCGCTTCCGCACCTCGCCCTACGACGGCACGCACTACAGCAACAGCTGGTCCCCCTGGTCCAACTGGACCACCTTCACCGTCAGCCCGCTGCCCGACGCCCCGCAGGACCTCCAGGCCGGCGCCCAGCAGACCCTGACGCCCATCCTGTCCGCGGTCATCATCACCCCCGCCCAGACCCGCGTGAGCGCTGAGTTCTCGCTGAAGGACGCGGCAGGGAACCCCGTCCCTAATCTTCCTCTGCCTCCCGTGTGGGTGGAGAGCGGCAGCCGGGCCGCCCTGGAGATTCCGGACGGAAAACTCGCGGATGGCGCAAGCTACCGCTGGTCCGTACGGGCCTGTGACAGCGTCGGCTGCTCGCCCTGGTCAGCCGAGCAGAGCCTGACGGTCCGCCTCCAGCCGCTGCCCCCGATGCCCGCCAGGCAGTCCCTGGCCATCACCGGCACCGCACTCGCGGGCGCGTCAGCCGCCACCGACTGCGACACGCCGGGCTGCGCCACGCCGCCGGCCGGACAGCTGCGGATCGGTACGGCCGACGGTCACCTGTGGGCCACCCACCTGAAGGCAGACCTCTCGACGCTCCCGAAGGGGGCGCGCGTCACCTCCGCCAAACTGTCTCTAGTCCGCGCTGACTGCACCACGTCGTGCGAGGCGCAGAAGCCGGAGGCGTACGAGCTGTCCGCTCCGTGGACCGCAGCACAAAGCGGCAAGGACCTCCTCACGGCCGCAGGCAGCGACAGCTACGTCTCCGACCTCGCGCTGTCCGAGGTCGATTTCGGCATCCTGGTGCAGTCCTGGCTCGACCGCGGCGGGAACGAGGGACTGGCCCTCACCGTCCCCGGCACGGTGACTGGAGCGTCGTACCACTCGGGCGCGGCGACGAACCCCGCCCTGCGTCCCAAGCTGACCGTCGAGTACCTGCCGCCGACCGCACCCGGAGCGGTCAGCGACGCTGTCCTCACCCCGGGTGACACTGGCCTGCTCGCCACCTGGAACACCCCGCTCGACAGCGGCGCGACCGGTGATGTCACGTACGTGGCCAAAGCCGAGAAGAGCGACGGTACGGTGGTGGGCACCTGGGAGGGCATGGCGCTGCGCGCCGTCTTCTCCGGGCTGGCCAACGCAACCCCTTACCGGGTCGCGGTGACAGCGAAGAATGCCGTCGGCGACGGCCCGGTGTCCCGTTCCGCACTGGCTCAGGGTGCCTCCGTGGCCGGCGGAGCCACGCCGTACAAGGACTATGTTCAGGCTTACTTGAGCGCCCGCAACAAGGTCACCACCGGGGTCAGCGCCACCACAGCCGAGGCGGCGGCCGAGTCTCCGCACGGTGCGGTCTTCGGTGCAGTCCTCGACGTGCAGGAAGCCTCTCTCATCGGGGAGCTGATGGCGCTGGGAACACAAAGCCAGTCATACGTGGGTGCGTCTTCGGCTCTGGCTGACACCATGGTCGCCACTGGTGGAGCCGACCGCGTGCTGGTACGCACCACTGTCATCCAGACAATGACCCTGAGGGTCAACGGCATTGATGAGGTGTCGGAGGACCGGCGGGCCAAGCGGTTCGTGTTCAACGTCTCGGGCGGGACCGTGAAGCTCGAGAGCGAGTCCGACGACAGCGAGGCGGGGCTGAAACTCTCCCCCACGGCTGCGGCGGGTACCCAGGTGGCCGCTACACCGGCCGACACCGCGGGCGTGCCGACCAATGGGATGGAGACCATCCTCTTGGGCGAGGACGGGTTCCCCGTGTCGAGCCCCTCCGCGGCTGGCGCCCTTACGGCCTCCTCCGTCAATGGTTCGGGTACCGCAAGCTGGGCCTGGAACAACGCCGGCCGGATCCACAAGGAGTACGGCAGGAACGACTGCACCAACTTCGTGTCCAAGGCCCTCTACAACGGTGGCGGCATGAAGATGCGCCACTGGGCGTACTGGCAGGATCGTGCCTGGTGGCGGAACACCTCCTGGACGTCGTGGAAAAAGAACAGCCACACCTGGTCAGGGGCCCAGAACCTGTTCGTACATATGCTCAACTACCGCCAGCCCGGCTACGTCAACCGTGTGTACAATCTTCGCCCTGGAGACATCCTGTTCTTCAGCTGGAGGAAAGACGACGGTGTGTACAACCACGCGGCCGTCGTGACCGGCAACAATCAAGGCGTCGTCAGTGTTGCCCAGCACGGCTACAGCGCCCACGACACCCTTCAGGGGATCATGGCCCGGCACAGTAGCGGCCCCAATCCGATCACCGAGGTCGGCGCGCTTCGGCCGAGGTCTCGATGAGGTCAGGACCGGCCTTGCGGGCCGCGACCGTCTCCGCGCTGGCCGTCGGCATGCTGACCGCTTGCTCATCGGCCTACGACGCCGAAGACGTGGCGTACGCCGGTGACTACGGCAGCCACCCGCCGCTCGCCGTGGTCGGATACCCGTCCACAGGATCCTTGGGCATCACCCAGCAGGTGGTGTGGCGCATCGCCGACGGCAAAGTGGGCGAGCTGGCGTCGCTGGGGGCCGACGGGGAGGACAAGGGCATCCCCGAGAAGACCGCCGAGAACTGGATCGCCGCATTCGGCAAGGGTGCCCGGGGCAACGTGACCGCGGAGTTCTACGATGAGGGCTCCCTCCGGCAGGAGGTCGTGCTCTATCTGCACGAGACCGGCCAGATCAAGCAGATCCAGGTCCGGGCCATCAGCGTGGACGGCAAGGACGTCTGGCGGGTGACCATGGACGAGCCGGCCCCCGAGCAGGCCACCGTCGTGCACCCTCGGGTGCCGAAGAAACCCGGCGAACTCGGTTCAAAGACCGTACGGTGAGCTGAACCGGACGCGTCATAGCAAGGGACGTCGCTTACGTGGGAAGCCGCGTGGGCGGCGCCCCTTCGCGGGGATGTCGGTCGGCAGGTTCGAGATCCAGCACTTCACCGGCTCGTCGTGACCTTTGGGTGAGGTTCCCCCGGGATGCGGGAAGTGGTGACAGAAGGGCATATGGGTCTCATGAGAGGAGCCCAGACGATGCCTGCACCGAGGAAATATCCGCTGGAGTTGCGTGAGCGTGCGGTCCGGATGTACCGGACCGCCGAGCCGAAGCCGGTGATCCGCCGGATGGCCGAGGAACTCGGCGTGCACCATGAGGCTCTGCGTAACTGGATCCGTCAGGCCGAGGCCGACGCCGGCGAACGGGGAGATGTCCTCACCAGCGCCGAGCGTGAGGAATTGACCGCTATGCACGCTGTCCTCAAGCGTGAAGTCGCCCGAGTCGGCCGCAAGCGCGTTGAACGGCTCATGCGCCAGGCCGGCCTGGCCGGGATCAGCCCCCGCCGGGGCAGGGCTTCACCCGGCGCGACCCCGAAGCCGATCTCGCTCCCGACCTGGTGCAACGTGACTTCACCGCGACTGGGCCGAACCGGTTGTGGGTCACCGACCTCACCATGATCACCACGCTGGAGGGCCCGCTGTGGCTCTCCGCGATCCGCGACGCGTTCTCCCGCCGGGTCGTGGCCTGGGAAACCTCCGCCCATGCGGACGCCGACCTGGTCCTGACCACGCTGGAGTACGCGCCGGCCAGCCGAGAAGTCACCCCCGGCGAGCTCATTCACCACGCCGACCACGGCTGCCAACACACGTCCGTGAAGCTCACAACACGCCTGGTCAGGGCCGGCATCCAGGCGTCCATGGGATCGGTCGGCGACTCGTTCGACAACGCCCTGGCGGAGAACCTGTGGACGCTCATCAAGACCGAGTGCGTCCACGGCCGCGTCTTCGCCACACGTGCCGAGGCGAACCTCGCGCTCTTCCAGTATCTCGACGGCTTCTACAACCCCCGCCGCATCCACAAACGCCTCGGCTACCTCAGCCCGATCGAGTTCGAGGAGAAGCACTACGCCAACCAGGCAACGACCGAACAAGTGAACCTGAAGCCACGTCAACCCGCCCCGACCAGCTAGTCAGCACCTCCCGCACAGCGGGGGAACCTCAGGCACCTGGTCGCCGTACGAGCTGACTCTGATCGATGTGCCCGCCGACGTGACCGCGGAGCAGCTCGACGAGCTCGCCCTCGTGCTCGGCACGACCGGCATTGATGAGCCGCTCCTGAGCCGTCTGGAAGACTCCCGAGTATGGTTCTCGGGCCACGATGACTGCTACGTGATGTTGGAGACCCGCGACCCCGCTCTGCCTGCCGCGGTCCTGGCGGCTGCTGACCCTGCTGGCTGGCTCCGCCCTCGCCGAACTCGCGGAGGAGCCCTTCTCACGCGTTCCCGAGCCCGGGCCCTGGCTCCCCGAGCAGCTGATCGCCACCGCACCTCACTGGATCGGAGCCCTGGGCAACGTCACCGAGGATCTGGTCACCATCGGTCTGGCTGCCTTGGAAGACCCGTGGCGGCTGGGCCTCTCGTTCCCGCAGAAGGCCGACCTCACTGCGATGCTCGACGTATGTCACGGCACCTGGCGGATCGCGCCCGCGGAGTAGCACGAGTCGCCACCCCAACGAGGTGCCGGGTGCAGGCGGTGGCGGGTCACGCTGTGTACGGAGCGGCACCGTGAGGTTGAGCTGGGCCGGGTCCAACCCTTGCTTTCCCGACCGGACACGGGGTGCCACCGGATTTGCCTCACTGCCCTGCCCTGCGGGCCGAAATTGCTCAGCCAGGCCAACTGAAGGGCACCCGCGTACGCAGCGACTCGTGGTTGATGCCCACGTCCTTGGCCACCGACGCGTACGTCCCACTCGGGCGGCGTGGTACAGCGCGACAGCACCGGCCTTGAACTCAGGCGAGTACTTCGACGTCCCCAACGGGAACTCCTGTCCTGTGGATCTTCACGATCCACGGACCAAGGTGTCCACGATCATGGGGAAACGCCCGCGCGCCGTGCGGCACAGCTCTGCCATGTCGGCGCGTGCTTCGGATTCGAGGTGCATCAGGCGGTACGTGGAGGGCTTGCGGCGCTCGGTTTCGCCTCGACTTTGCCTTGGACTTCATTGCGGGGCGCGGGTTGGTTTTTCGATGCGGTGGTACGGGACACCACCGACCCCGGCTTCACCGAGAACCTGCCGCGGCGGCGCGGGCCTCGATGCTCACGTGTCCGCCGGGCCCGACGCGGGGCGGCCGGGCCGCACAACGGCACCGTTTCCGCCGTCGTTCAGTACTGTACAGAGCGGCCGTTCCGTACCGTGCGGAGCACCGAGAGGGGACTCGCGATGGCCGGTCTGAGGCTGGGCCCGCTCCTGCGGCACGTAGACTGGGAGTCGGGCACGAGCGCGACGGTGTGGGTCGAGACCGACCGGGCGTGCACGGCGGAGGTCCGGTGCCCGGGCGGCGCCGGTGGTTCGGCTCCCACGTTCTGCGTCGTCGGCCACCACTACGCGCTGGTGGTCGTGACCGGACTCACCCCTGGGTCCGCCACAACGTACGAGGTGCTGCTCGACGGCGAGCGGGTGTGGCCCCTCGCGGACTCGCCCCAGCCGCTCAGCACCATCCACACTCCGCCGGTCCCGGCGACGGGCGCGGTGGTCGCCTTCGGCTCGTGCCGGTGGGCGGCGCCTGCCGTGGGCGAGCCCGATCCTGTGGGCCCCGATGTCCTCGACACCCTCTCCGCCCAGCTCGCCGCCGACCCGGAGGCCGAGCGTCCGGACGTTCTCCTCCTCCTCGGCGACCAGGTGTACGCGGACGAGACGTCCGCAGACACCCGCGCCTGGATCGCCCGGCATCGGCGGGCCGCCGGCACCGGCTCCGCCGCCCCGCCGGACCAGGTCGCCGACTACGAGGAGTACACCCACCTCTACGACGAGTCCTGGGGCGACCCCGAACTGCGCTGGCTGCTCTCGACCGTACCCAGTTGCATGATCTTCGACGACCACGACGTCATCGACGACTGGAACACCAGCGCCGCCTGGGTAGCCGACATGCGGGCAACGCCCTGGTGGCAAGAGCGGATCACCAGCGGCCTGATGTCGTACTGGGTCTACCAGCACCTCGGGAACCTCTCCCCCGCCGAGCTCGCCGAGGACAAGCTGTACGCGGCGGTACTGGCGGCCGACGACGGCACGGAGGTGCTGCGCGCGTTCGCCGAACGCGCCGACGCCGACCCGGCGACGGTGCGCTGGAGCTACCGCAGGGACTTCGGCCGCATCCGGCTGCTGATGGTCGATACCCGGGCCGCGCGGGTGCTGGAAGAGCAGCACCGGGCGATGCTGGACGCCGAGGAGGCGGCCTGGCTGCGGACGCAGGCGTTCGACGACCCCGGCGGCGTCGACCACCTGCTGGTCGGGACTTCGCTCCCGTGGCTGCTGCCCCCTATGGTCCACTTCGCGGAGGGCTGGCACGCGGCGCTCTGCCGGGGCGAACGCGGTCCGCGCTGGGCGCGCTTCGGTGAGTGGCTGCGCCGGCGGGCGGACCTGGAGCACTGGGCGGCGTTCACCTCGTCGTTCGAAAGGCTGACGGAGACGGTCGCCGAGGTGGGGAGGGCCGACGCCGCCCCGGCGACGGTGTGCGTGCTCTCCGGGGACGTACACCACGCGTATGTGGCGGAGCCCGTCTGGACCAGCGGACAGCAGCCGCGCTCCCGTGTCTTCCAGTTCACCTGCTCACCGCTGCACAACTCGGTGCCCGCAGCCATACGGGCCGGATTCCGTTTCGGCTGGAGCCGGTTCGCCAAGGGGATCGGGCACCTCCTCGCCCGCCACGGACGGGTCGCGAGTCCGGCGGTCCGGTGGGAGCGCACCGGCGGACCGTGGTTCGGCAACCAGTTGATGACGCTGACCCTGCGCGGACGCACGGCGCGGCTGCGGCTGGAGAGGGCCTCGGCGGGTGCGAAGCGGGGGCGCCGCGGGACCGACCGCGCGGGAGCGCGGCTCACCGGTGTCCTCGACCGGAGTCTGACGGACGGAAGTTGACGCCCGCCGGACGGTGCTGCCCCCATTACCGTTTTGGTGGCCCCGCAATGGGGCGCCCGGCCTCCGGAGCTGGCATGACTTTTTCCCCCTGCCGATCGCATGTCTTGGGGGCACCGGTTCCAGAGGCATCGACACCGCTGATTAGCGCCTCTGTGTGTGTCGAGCGGCGGCTGCCACCTGTCGACTTCGACGATCCGTACGGTGATCTCGTCGCCCTCGCTCACGATCTGGCCGGGGTGCTCGACGGGTTCGTCACGGAACTCGGCGGCTGCGGGATGTGCCCTCACGTGTCGGCGTCTACTTCGTGCTCGCGATGTGCCTCTTCCCGGAGGTCGGCTACCGGCTGGTCTGGCAGGAACTGGCCTCTGGCAGGCGCCGGGCTGGAGGTCGTGTGGCCGACCGCGAAGGCCCTGCGTGACCTGCGCCGCCGCATCGGTGCCGCGCCGGTGCGGCGCCGGTGCGGCGCCGGTGCGGCGCCTGTTCGAGGTGCTGACCGGGCCGCTGGCCCAGCCGGCGACACGCGGCGTGCGGTTCGGACCGTTCCGCACGGGCTCCTTCGACGGCTGCAGCTCCATCAAGCTCCCCGACAGCGTCCGCAACACCGGCCGCTTCAGTCGGCAGAGCCACGGCGGCTACCCGAACCTGGAGCTGATGACCCTGGTGGAGACCGGCACCCGGTCCCTGATCGGTCGCGGTGTTCGGCCCCACCAGCGAGAGCGAGACCGCCTACGCCCGCCGCCTGCTGCAATACCTGCGCCCCGCATGCTGGTCCTATGGGACAAGGGCTTCGACGCCCACGTCTTCCTCGCCACTGTGCCCGACACGGAGCGAAGTTCCTGCGACGCCTGCGCGCCAACCGCCGCACCCCGGCTCTGACCCGACTCATGGTCTTGGCTCCGAGTACGTAGCCACCTGAAGAGCCGACGGCGTGCTCAGCTGGTGGTTCGTGGAGTGTCCAGGGAGCGGGCGAAGTCGGCGAGCGTGTGGGAGTCGTTCTCCCGTAGGCCGATCCGCGGAAGTCCCCGTGGACGAGCGTGGCAGCATGCTGTCGCCGTTCTGATGCGTCGCGGTGAACCGGCTCCCCCAGCCCCCACGTGCCGGGGTCGTAGGTCACTACGTCACCGCGCCGGTCACCATGGCGGTGCGGCCGGTCAGGTCGACACCTGCTGTCCCGTCGAACGCGGGAGCGATTCCGCTCGTCACGGCCGGAATCATGCGGGACGTGCCGTGCCACTCCCCTGTGTGCGCCCCCCACAGTCGAGCGACACGCTGTGTACGCCTTCACCAGCGGGCGGGTTCAGAGTTGTCCTCCGACGGGCGTCGGGGCAAGTGCCGGACGCCGGGAGCGCGGCCCGCATGGGGACCCCGCTCCCGGCGAAGGGATGAAGCACACGCATGTCGGCGGGACGGAACCGGAGCGGTGTCAGGCGGTGAGTCGGCAGCGGGTGAGCAGGCTCTCGGTGTCCGCGGTGTCAGAGCGGGGCAGGGTGCGGCTGGGAGGCGGCTGGACGCCTCGGCCCAGCCAGCCCTCCAGCGCCGTGAACGCCGAGCGGTGGCAGGGCACCAGCGGGCGAAGCCGGTCGGGGAAGGCGTCGTAGAGCGAGTCGACGTGTGTTCCTCCCTCGACGCGGTAGTACCGGAAGAGGTGGCCGCGGCCCGCGTCCCGCACCATCTTCGCGTAGACGTCGGAGTCCTGGCCGATGGGCAGCAGCACGTCGAGGGTGCCGTGCAGAGTGATCAGGGGTTTGCCTATCCGCCCTGTCAGGGCGATCTTCGCGACCGCGTCGTGGACGTTCCGCGGTCGGGAGGCGTAGTCGTAGTCGCTGTCGCAGGCCGGTGAGCCCGGCGCGCAGAACGGAGTGCCGGCCTCCAGCGCGCCGTCGTACTTCGGATCCAGTTCCTCGCGGTAAATCCGCTGGGTCAGGTCCCAGTAGTACTGGTGGTGGAAGGGCCACAGGAACTCCGACCCGGTGGGGAAGCCCGCGGCGGTCATCTCGCGGTGCGCGACGTCCGCGCCGTCGCCGCCCGCCGCGTACGCGGGGTAGGCGCGCAGCGCGGGCGGCAGGAAGGTGAGCAGGTGTGGCCCTTGCGCGCGCCAGAGTGTGCCCTCCCAGTCCACTCCCCCGGAGTAGAGCTCGGGATGGTTCTCCAACTGCCACCGCACCAGATAGCCGCCGTTCGACATACCGGTGGCCAGTGTCTTCGAAGGGGGCCGGTGGTAGCGCTGCCCGACCACGGCGCGGGCGGCACGCGTGAGCTCGGTGACCCGGGTGTTCCACTCCGCGATGGCGTCGCCCGGGGCGGCCCCGTCCCGGTGGAAGGCTGCGCCCGTGTTGCCCTTGTCCGTCGCCGCGAACGCGTACCCCCGGGACAGGACCCAGTCCCCGATGGCGCGGTCGTTGGCGTACTGCTCGCGGACTCCGGGTGAGCCCGCGACGACGAGGCCGCCGTTCCAGTGGTCGGGCAGGCGGATCACGAACTGCGCGTCGTGGTTCCAGCTGTGGTTGGTGTTGCTGCGAGAGGTGTCCGGGAAGTATCCGTCGATCTGGATACCGGGCACCCCGCTCGGCACGGCCAGCCCGGCCGGGGTCAAACCCGTCCAGTCGGCCGCGTCGGTGTGCCCCGAAGCCACCGTCCCTGCCGTGGTCAGCTCGTCCAGGCAGGACGTCTCCTGCCGTTCGGCGCCGGGCACCTTCAGGCGGGACATCGCCGCGCAATGGCCCGCCGTTGCGGACTCCTCCCGATGCTGGGCCACAGCAGGGACGGCGGCGACGACCAGCAGGACGGCTGCCGCCGCGGCGGCCCGCCGCAGGGTCCGCGTACGCCACCGCCTCGGGCTCGATCGGTCGTACGGCCGTGCGGGGACGGACAGGGGCGACGGGTGCGAGGGACGCAGGGGCGTCACTGGCGGCACGGATACCTCCAAGGAGGGCGGGGTCTGCGGGCAAGCGGACGCTATGCCGTGGGACACCGCCGGGGTCAGGCGTACGGGCACCACAAGCCCGGTCCCGGGGGTGGGGCCCCGCACCACAGGGGACGGCACGAGACCGGTCGGCGCGGAGTCAGGAGCAGGTGCCGTCGGCGATGACGCAGTAGTCGGCGGGTGACTCCTTCAGGGTGTGCATGACGAAGGTGTTGTACAGGCCCAGGTTCTGGTTCGATCCCTTGGCGTAGGCGTAGGCGTAGGCGTAGGCGTAGGCGTAGCCGCCGCCGGTGGTGGCCCGACCGGCCTGCACCTGCTGGTAGTTGTTCGCCGTCCGGCAGTGGGGAGCCGCGCCGGTCGTGATGGCGGTGATCTCGGCTGAGCGCAGGCCCTCCGTACCGGCCGCATCGCGAGCGGCCACGCTGTAGACGGGACCGCTGCCCGGGCTCAGGCCCGTGTCGGTGAACGGGGCGGCGGTGGACGTGGCGACGCGGGCGCCGTCCCGGTACACCGCGTACGAGGCGGCGCCTGTGACCGCGTTCCAGTTCAGGGTGACGGAGCTGTCCGTGGTTGCCATGGCGCTAGGGCCGCTCGGGGCGGGCAGCCCTCCGGGGTTCGGGGCAGCGCCGTCCAGGCCGAAGAACGAGGTGACCCAGTAGCTGGAACAGATCGAGCGGATGAAGTTCGCGGTACCGATGGCGCCGCACTGCTGAGGACCGGTCCGGGGGCGACCGGGGTGCCGTGCGCGACGGAGAGCACCCGGTTGACCTCGATGGCGACCGCGCCGCCGGGCGCGAGGTACTGCTCTCTCCCGGTCTGGTCGGAGCCGATCGTGGAGGTGCGGTCCGGGCTTTGGTCCAGGCCGTGGACGGCGGTCCACTGGTCTCGCAGTTCCACCACGTTCCTCGGCACGACCTTGGTGTCGTTGTCGCCGTGCCAGATGGTCACCTTCGGCCAGGGACCGGTGTACCCGGGGTTGGCGTCGCCGACCAGGCGGCGGCCCTGCGGCTCGCCGACGACCAGGCGGCCGCGAGCACTTCGTCATGGGCGGCTCCAACCACCCGAACCACACCGTGCCGGCCCGGAAGCTGCAGGACTACCTGCGGTGGCGCAACGCGAATGCCCGCCACCCCGACCTCCTGGCCGCCCGACGCCGCGAACGCGCCAAGGTCCGCAGTGAACGACACCAACGCTGGGGCCGACCACGGTCACAAGCCGCCTGACCCACCCCGGCGAACGTTCGTGGACAACGCACTGGATCAGCCCCGCACCCGCTACACCTTCCGCGCGGACGTCCAGCCCTGGCGGCGGAGTCCTTCGAAGCCGTCCAGGAGGAGGTCGAGGGCGAATTCGAACTCGAACTGGTCGTCGCAACCGCCACCGACCGTGGAGCCCCCGTCGTGTGCCGCCGTCGTGGCCAGTTCCGCGATGTGCGGGTAGCGCGCGGCAAGCCCGGGGTCCGGCGGGCCGGAGGGGCCCGAGGTGTCGAAGAGTTCCTGGCTGAAGCCGAGCAGGCGGCTGCCCATCGCATGCATGACGTGGTGCGTGAGGTCGGCGGAGAGGCCGCCGTCCCGGAAGCTCCCGGCCATCGAGTCCAGGTACGCCAGCACGGCCGGGGTGGGCCCGGTCCGCGACTCGATGACCCGGGCCGCCCAGGGGTGGCGCAGCAGGACTCGGCGGGCCGAAAGGATCCGCCCGCGGACCACGCGCTGCCAGTCGTGGCCCGTGGCCGGCGGGTCGATCTCGCTGACGACGGCGTCGGTCATGCCGTCGAGCAGCTCCTCCTTGTTGGCCACGTGCTTGTAGAGGGCCATAGGTACGACGTCCAGTTCCTGCGCGAGCCTGCGCATGCTGAGGGCGTCGATGCCGGTGGCGTCAGCGAGTGCGACGGCGGCGCGCAGGACGCGTTCCCTGTTCAGGGGGATCCGTTGCGTGTATGTGGCTTTCTGCCGGGTCATTCCGGTTCGGCTCCTTCCCTCCTCGACAGCGCCTCTCCTTGACGAGTGTACGTCGTACACCTATGGTTGCCGCCAGGTGTACGGCGTACACCACCACCGAGCGAGGGGTACCGAGAAGATGAGTCCGGACCGGAGAACCGCAGTGGCCGCCGGGTCGCTGTTCCTGCTGACCGAGGCCGCCGCAATAGCCGGGGCGGTTCTGTACCGCCCCTTGCTGGGCGCGGCGGACGGCGGGCTCGCGCAGGGCGCCGACACGCGGGCGCTGCTCGGGGTGCTCTGCGAGGTGGTGCTGGTGGTGGCGGTTGCCGGTACCGGGGCGGCGCTGTTCCCCGTTCTACGGCGCCACGGCGAGGGGCTCGCGCTCGGGTACGCCTTCGGGCGGCTGCTGGAGGCGGCCGTCATCGCCCTCGGGATCGTCGCCGTCCTGGCGCTCGTCACCCTGCGGCGGGACGCGGGGGCGGCGGCCGGCGCCGATGTCGCGCTGGCGGCCATGCACGACTGGACATTCCTGCTCGGCCCCAACATCGCCCTGGGCCTGAACACCGTCCTGCTTGCGTACCTGGCATACCGCGCACGGCTCGTACCGCGCTTCATCGCCGTGCTAGGGCTGGTCGGCGGGCCGCTGATCTGCGCCTCGGGCGTCGCCGTGATGTTCGGGGCCTACGCGCAGCTCTCCGTTGCGGGGACGGCCGCCGCGCTCCCGGTGTTCGCCTGGGAGCTGGGGCTGGCCGGGTGGCTGATCGTCAGGGGGTTCGGGCCCGGCTCAGGCGTCGCGTCCCGCGCAGACGGAGAAGTGGCTGATCCGGTAGGTGTCCGTCGGTGAGGCCGACCCGAGCTAAACGCTCGGCCGTACCCGGCATGAGCTCACGGTCCTGTTACGGGCGACCGCGCACCGCCGGCATACCGAGGCGCTGGACGGCGGCGCCTGACACCGTCCTCGTCCCGGCCCACCACACGCGACGGAGGAAGGCACGCGCTGCGGTGCCGCTGCCGGCCGGAGCAGCCGGGAGCGACGGGTCATGTGCAGGACGCGGTCGCGGTCAACGCCGGGCGGTACGCGTGCCGCCCCGGGACCGGAAGCAGGCAGGGCGGTGACCGGGCGGCGGCCATTGAGCAGTCACCTGGGGCGCGTCGGGCACACTACCCGGGAGGACCACCACACCTCCCGGTCCACCGGGTCGCCGGGGCCGGGCCGACGGCTGAAATCGCGGGTGGCCCTCACGCGGTACTCGTAGCTGCTGTCCGAACAGGGGCCGCGGACCGGCTGACGGACGCCATCGGCGCCCCTCTCCCGCTGCGCCTACCCCGGCAGACCGCGGCCGCCGAGCAGGTGCCCGAGGGCCTGCTTCTCGACGGCGATCTCGTCTGGGACACCGCGACCGGCCGGCCGGCCTTCGAAGCCCTCCAGCGCCGGACCGCCCCGAAGCGCCGGCGCTGCGGCGGGACGGCTTGCCTGGCCACGCGCGGGCAATGCGCCATGTCCGAGCACTCCGGCCCCACACAGTCACCGCAGCCTCAACGGCACCGCGCCGCCGCCTGGCCCGGCACCGGCTGACTGGAGAGCGCTGACTTGTCAGCTCCAGCGGATCAGCGACACCCGATGGTCGGCGGCGCCGTCAAGAGGCTGCTCCAACTCGGCGATCTTCACCGGCTGAGCCCCCGGGGTGGCGAAGTCCGACCGGTAGAGCACCCACTGGTTGCTGTCGGTCTTGGAGAGGAACACGAAGCTCTTGCCGTCCGAGGAGGGGATGGGGTCTCGGGCGCCCCGGTCGCTCTCGGGGAGCAGGTTCTCGGTCTTGGCGACACGCTGGTAGTCCGCGCTGAAGGTGAGCTGCTTGAGGCTGTCGTGCTGACAGACCAGGGTGGTGTCGTCACGCCAGAAGGCCGGGTCGCAGTACTGCCGCTCGCCGGTGTCCCCCGGGCGCGGGCCAGGCGAGCGCAAGGCAGGCGACTTGACCTCCTGCAGGAGTTCCTCACCGAGAGGACGTCTGGTTCAGGTAGTTCGTGGGTGATTGTGGTTTATGCGGCTCGCCAGGTTGGAGTGGTTTCGCCGGTTGCGCGTTTGGCGAGGGTGGAGATTGCGGCGAGGCGGATCATGCTTTCGGAGTGTTCGGGTTTGGTCCCGTAGTCGCGGGCGAGTCGGCGGTGCATCATGATCCAGCCCAGGCTCCGTTCCACCACCCACCGGCGGGGTAGTACTGAGAAGCCCTCGACCTGGGTATTTCTTGGCACGACGTCAACGTCGATGCCGAGCTCCGCGCCGTGTTCGACGGCCTGGTTCTTGTAGCCGGTGTCGGCCCAGACCTTGGTGATCACGGGATGGGCGGCCGCGGTGCGGGTCAGGAGCTGTTTGCCGGCCTCGTTGTCGGAGACGCTGGCCGCGGTGACCATGACCAGCAGTAACAGACCGAGTGTGTCGACGACGCTGCTGCGTTTGCGGCCCACGATCTTCTTGCCGGCGTCGATGCCCTGGGTGCTGAGGGGCACGGTGTGGGCAGTCTTGACGGACTGTGAGTCGATTACGCAGGCCGTCGGCTCGGGATCGCGGCCTTCCTTCTCGCGGACCAGGCGGCGCAGGCGGACGCCGAGTTGTTCGATGGTGCCGTCGGAGATCCAGGCGGTGAAGCAGGAGAAGACCGTGGTGTGGGCGGGGAAGTCGTGCGGCAGGTAACGCCATGCGATCCCGGTGCGGTTGACGTAGAGGATCGCGTTCATGACTTCTCGCAGGTCGGCGGCCTTGCGTCCGAGGTTGAGGGAGGTCTTCTGCCGCTCGGTCCGCCATGCGGTCAGGACTGGTTCCATCAGTGCCCAGCGGGCGTCGGACAGGTCGGACGGGTACGGCTTGCGAGTCGGCTGCGATGTCATGTCGCCACTGATACGGTCCGGCTGCTCGTGGCGGCCATCGCTCGAATGGGTGACGTGACAGAGGTAAGTCCGGCATTTTCGAACCGGACAGGAGCTTTGGACGCAAGCCACTGGCCAAGCTGTTCCGTGTCGCGTCCTTCCCAGAGCGTGAGCGGGAGCCGGGTGTGGAAGTCGTCCACCCCCAGCACACGGGGCGTCTGGACTTTCCCGCCGAAAGATTTACTGGCGGCCGTTCTTGGTCCGCGCGCCACGGCCTGTCTGGGTTGGGGTGGGTGGCGCGGCGAGCTTGGCGGCCCGGATTGTGAGGTAGTGCCGTTCCGGCAGGCTGGTCGTACGGTTCGCGGCTGCGCGGTAGTTCTCGATCGCGGCCCGGAAGTCGCCGGCCATCTCCAGGAGGTGGGCCCTGGCGGCGTACAGGTGGTGGTGCCCCGCCAGGCGTCGGTCCGACTCCACAGCGCTGAGGATGTCGAGGCCCGCCGCCGGCCCGTGCACCATGGCGGCGGCGACGGCGCGGTTGAGCGACACCACGGGAGTGGGAGACATGTGTTCCAGCACTCCGTACAGTGCGAGGATTTGGGGCCAGTCGGTCTCCTCTACCGACGCCGCCTCGTCGTGGACGGCGGCTACCGCCGCTTGAACTTGGTAAGGGCCTACGGGGCCCTTAGGCAGGGCTGCGGTGATGAGTGCGATGCCCTCGGTGATGGCGTTGCGGTCCCAGAGGGTGCGGTCCTGTTCGGCCAGCGGGATCAGCTCGCCGCCTGGGCCTGTGCGCGCCGGGCTCCGGGCGTCGGTCAGCAGCATCAGCGCGAGCAGGCCGGTGACCTCGCTGTCGTCGGGGAGCAGGTCGTGCACGGCCCTGGCCAGCCGGAGCGCTTCCTTCGAGAGCTCGACGCGTTGCACGTGGGGGCCGCTGCTACTGGTGGATCCCTCGGTAAAGATCAGATACAGGACGTGCAACGCCGCTTCGAGTCGAGGCGCCCAGTCGTCAGGGCCTGGCATACCGAAGGGGATCCCGGAGGTTTTAATGCGCTGCTTGGCCCGGCTGATCCGCTGGGCCATGGTCGCCTCGGGCACCAGGAAGGCGCGGGCGATCTCGGTTGTGGTCAGGCCTCCCACCGACCGCAGGGTCAGGGTGATTGCGGACGCCGGTGACAGAGCGGGATGGCAGCACATGAACAACACGATCAGCGTGTCGTCCTGGTCCGCAGCTTCGTCGTCGTCCGCTGCCTGCGCTGACTGCCGGTCCAGGGGCACCAGGCTGGCCGCGAGATCCTCCCGGCGGCGTCGTGCCTGCTCGCTGCGCACCTGCTCGATCATGCGGCGGCTCGCGACCTGGATCAGCCATCCGCGCGGATTACGTGGCAGACCCTCGTCGCGCCATTGGGTCGCCGCGGCCAGCAAGGCCTCCTGCACGGCGTCCTCGGCGGCGCCGAAGTCCCTGAACCGCCGCGTGAGCACGCCGAGGACCTGCGGCGCCAGCTCGCGCAGCAAGTCCTCGGCGCTCACGCCCGCGTCAGCCACCCTCACATCTCTTCGGGCGGTGCCGACATCACCTGGCGCACCTCGATCGGCATGTGCAGCGGGGCGCCGCCGGGGCCGGGCGCGGCCGAAATGGACGCGGCGATCTCCACCGCCCGCTCAGGCTCGTCGCAGTCGACGATCCAGTAGCCGGCCAGGAATTCCTTGGTCTCGGGGTAGGGGCCCTCGGTGACTACGGGCCGGCCGCCGCTATGGGAGCGGACGATCCGGGCTGTCTCCGGCATCGCCAGCCCCTGGGCGTCGACCAATTCCCCGGCTTCGGTGAGCTTCCTGTTGGTTTCCATCATGAACGTGATGTGCGCCCTGACTTCCTCCGCAGTCCAGGTCCCGATCCCGGGGAAGTCCGCCGTCTTCTCGCTGAACTGCATCAACAGCATGTACTTCATGGTCGGCTCCTCAAAGCTTCCGCGCCCTGGTCAGGCGCTCTCACCGGTAGGTAGAAGCACGCGCGACGATTTCGACATCCTGGGTAAGGATCTACTGAAGACGTTACTGACCTTGAAGGCGGGTTGTCGCAGGGACTGGCGGTTGGTAACCCGTCGCGATATGCCTGAGGTATGAGGTATCCGCAGGGCCAACAGGGCAGGGCGCGGATGGCTGCCCTTGTTGGTGTCCCGTAGCCGACACACCGGCTGTTGCCAGCGGGCAGGTGCGGCTGGACAGGCCAAGCATGTATGTCCATTGCCCGTGGACCCTGAAGGCGTTTCCGGCGTTGTTCCGGCACGTGACGACGGCGCGGAACTGCTTCGTCTCGGTATACCCGTTTGCCGACGGGCGCCCTCGCCCTGGTCGAGGACGTCACGGGGCCGGTCGGTCCGTGATGTGCGAGGCATCCGCCCCGCAGCGAAGTGCGGCCGGTCTTCGGCCCTCGGCCTCCGCTCGTCACAGGCCGCTTCCGCAGCCGCCTCCGCTCCCGCACGCGCCGCCCAGCCCGGGGGCCTCCGCGTTGCCGCCGCCCGTGTGGCTGCGGGGGCGTGCGGGCGAGGACTTCAGTGCGGCCAGGGCGGCCGGTCCGCTGGCCGCGCCGATCCCGTCCAGGGCGACCGCGCGGAGCGTCCGCGCTGTCTCCTCGTCGTCCGGGGCAGTCGCCGCCGGGGCGGCTTGCGCGCTGCTCCTGACACCTGACGCTGACAACACCGCGCGCGGCGGGGGCCACCCCCCGGTGCAGATCCGGTGGGGACGGAGCACGTCAGGTGTCAGGACTTGGGGCGGCCCCCGGCAGGCCCAGGAGAACGGTCAGGGCCAGCCGGGGGCGGTGTGCATTCCCGGCCCTTCAACGACCGGACACGCCACCGGATACGCGCCCGGCCGCCTGTGCGAACTTCGCGTTCTACGCACCCGGCCGGCCCCGCGAATCCGGGGCCGACGCGTAGCCGCGCCCGCGTACCCACACGAAAGGCGGCGGCCAGGCGCAGCGGGACGTACCGCTGAAGCTGGGGACGTGGGTCGACAACCAGCACCGCCGGGCCGCCACCCTGACACCGGAGCGGGTGGAGCAGCTATCCAAGGTCGGCATGAGGTTGGGCATAGCCGCACGGATGAGCAGCGGGGCCGGACAGAGTGTTCCTGTCCTGTCCGGCCCCGCTGCCGCGCGGGAGGCGAAGCCGGCGGAAACTAGGAACCACGGCGCGGCCGACCGCTGGCGCGCAGGGCGTCGCCGTCGCCCTTGAGGCGGGAACGGCCTCTCCGTCCTCCAGCGGGCGCTCAGTGGACTACGTCCCTCCGGCGCGCGTGGTGATGCCCGCGTACAGACGGAAGAGGCGGAGGCGCTCGCGGTCCCCGGAGGCGTATCCGTGCAGGACGTTCCGGCACTGGGCGGCCAGTTCGCGGGCCCGGGTGCCCGGCCAGGGCGGCCCGGGTGCCCGGCCAGGGCTGGGGCAGCAGTTCGGTCGGGAGGAGCGGGTCGGGCTTCATGGCATCGGTGAAGGCCGAGGCGAGCGTGATGGCGAGGGTGAGCTGCTCGAGGTCGGAGGGCTGCACCGAGCGTCCTGGCTGGTCGAGCCGCGCGAGCTGGGCGTCGGCGAGCGCGGCGAGCCACTCGTACCCTGTGGCGATCTCATCGAGGGGCCACAGGACGGAGGCCAGCCGCAGGGGATCGCCTTCGTCGCCGATGCGCAGGTCCTCGCTGGTGAGGAAGGTGACGGTGTCCAGGACGCTCAGGTGCCGGGCCTGGGCTTCGATGTGCGCTTCGATGGGGTGCGGGCTCACGTACAGGCCCCCTGGAGGGGGCTGCGCCGAGCTGGAGGAGGGTCTCGCGCAGGGCGTCGCGTGCCTGGCGGTTGGATTCGGCGATGGCGAAGGCGAACAGGTGCCAGGTGCCGTCCCAGGGGGCGAGGCCCCGGTAATGCCGGTAGGCGTGGCGGACGTGGTCGACGTGGGGTGCGATGGAACCGGAAACGTCCGCGACGGCGTGCATGACGGCCTTGCGGCCCCGGCCCTCGTGGGTGAACCGGCCCTCGGCGACGAGCCGTCTGATGCACAGGCGGACCTGCTGATCGCTCATGCCCAGGGCCCCGGCGACGGAGTAGAGCTGACCCGTGTCGACCGTGCCGTCGTCCCGTACCAGGGCGTGGACCAGTACACGAGTGGAAATCTCCGGGGCGGCGGCCGGCGCGGCAGCCGGCACCGCGGCCGCGGGCGACGGTTCGGAGCCGAGGTGACCCGTAGGCGCGCCGCTCATCGCTCCTCCGCCCCCTGGACGGCGCGGTACATGGCGGTGACCGCGCCGAAACCCAGCAGGGTCCTCAGGTACGGCGTCTGCTCCGTGCGTCCGGCGACGAAGCCGTGCCGTACGTACAAGGCCCGGGCCCGGTCGTTGGTGTCGATGACGTCGAGCCGGATCCGGCGGCAGCCGGCGTCCGCCGCCACCGCGGCTACCTCTCGCAACAGGAGGCTGCCGATCCCGCGGCCGCGGCGAGCCGAGTCGACCGCGATGCCGTCCATGACCAGCTCCCCGTCCTTGGGCGTGCGTTCGAGCAGGGCGAGGAGCGCGACGCGCGGCAGCCCCCGCAGCGTGCCGTAATCGGACAGCACGTCCTTCACCCCCGCCGCCGGTGAGCCCACGCCCACCCCACTGGTAGCCGGCCACACCCACCACCTGGCCTCCCGCGAGGGCCACGATGCCCCGGTCGCGGTGGAGATGCGCGGCGATGAACGGCCTGCCCTGCTCCGGCGGGTTCAAAGCCGCCCCCAGTTTGCGGCCGAACGCCTCCCAGTACAGCTCCGCGACCCGCGCCCGAGCCCCGTCAGGGACCCCGCGTACGACGGTCAACTCCTTGGACGCCGCGTCCTCATGTCCGCCTGTGCTGCCCACTGCGCACCCTCTCCCCACGATCACCGATCGGCCGATCCCTCGTCCAACACTCACGAGTGTAGTACGTTCGTTTTAGAAACGACCGTTTGATTAAAGAACGATTCAAGGGGGGTTGGATGATGCGACGTTCCGTCTTCCGGCGTGGCCGCCGCGCCCGGGCGGTGATCTGGTCACTCGTCACCGTGGTGCTGACCGGGACCGCGCTGGGCGCCGTGGTGCTACGGCAGAACAGCTACGAGATCCGCGAGGAGAAGGTGGCCATCCGCCACGGCGAAACGGCCCTGGACGGCGTACTCGCCCTGCCGCCGGACCACCGGGGCCGGGGGCCGTTCGGCCTCGTCGTGTTCGTCCACGGCGACGGGCCGGTCGACGCCACGCACGAGACGTTCTACCGGCCCATCTGGGAATCCCTCGCCCGGGCCGGATACGCCTCGCTGTCCTGGAACAAGCCCGGGGTCGCGGGCTCGGCTGGGGAGTGGCTGGACCAGACCATGACCGAGCGGGCCCGTGAAACGTCCGACGCCATCGCCTGGGCGACCAGGCAGCGGCCGGACATCGACACGCGCCGCATCGGACTCTGGGGGGCGAGCCAGGCAGGCTGGGTGCTGCCCAAGGTGGCCGCCCAGACCCCCGGCGTGCGGTTCGTCATCGCTGTCTCCCCTGCGGTCGACTGGCGCCGGCAAGGCCGCTACAACCTGCTCGCCGAACTCCGCGCGAACGGCGCCTCCCCCGAGGAAACAGCCACCGCGCTGCACCGGCGGCAGACGACCCTCGACCTGCTGGACCGGCAGGCCTCCCACGAGGAGTACGTACGCGCCGTCGGCGACCCGCAGGGGGTGACGGCCGCCCGCTGGAGCTTCATCGCCCGCAACTACACCGCCGACGCGACAGCCGACCTGCGGGCCATGCCCCCCATACCGGTCCTGCTCATGCTCGCCGGCCGCGACGTCAACGTCGACGTCACGGACACCGAGACCACCTACCGCAACCTGCTCCCCGCCTCCCACCTGCGCGTCCTCCACTATCCCGACGCCGGCCACTCCCTCGTCAAACACGCCGTGGAACAGTCCCCGGCCCGGCTTTACCTCACCGCCGTCCTCGCCCCCAAGGTGCTGTTCGCCGACGGCTTCCTGACGGATCAGCAGCGCTTCCTGGAGCGCCTCGACGCCCACGGTGACCTGACGGGAGCAACGGGATGACCGAGCTCACCACCCCGCCGAGCACACCGCGCGCGAAGGTACGCAGGCTCGCGGACGTCGACGTGTTACGGGGATTCGCCCTCTTCGGCATCCTGATGGTCAACAGCACCTACCTCGCCTCCGCCCACCACGGCACCGGCCTGGAGGACCCGGGATTCGACTCCGCCGTCGACGAGGCCGCCCGCTACCTGGTCGCGGTCTTCTTCGAGGCCAAGTTCTACCTCCTGTTCTCCTTCCTCTTCGGCTACAGCTTCACCCTGCAACTCGCCTCGGCCGAGCGGGACGGGGCCCGGTTCCTGCCGAGGTTCCTGCGCCGCTGCGCAGGCCTGTTCGCCCTCGGCGCGTTCCACGCGGTCATCCTCTTCCCGGGCGACATCCTCACCACCTACGCCGTCCTCGGCCTCGTCCTCCTCGCCGTCCGCCGAGTCCGGCCCCGTACAGCGGTACGGACCGCGATCGGACTGTTCACCGTGACCGCGGCCGGATATCTGCTGCTCGCCTTCGCCCAGCACACCGCCGGCGGCCCCGGCTTCGACCCGGACGCCGCCGCGGCCCACGCCCAGCGGGCCACCGAAGCCCTGCGCGGCAGCCCGGGATCGGTCATCGCCGCGCACCTGGAGCAGCTGCCCGACGTCGCGTTCCTCCTCGCCTTCTTCCAGGCGCCCGCCGCCTTCGCGGCGTTCCTCCTCGGCCTGGCCGCGGGCCGGAACAATGCCCTGGCCGACGTCACCCGCCACCAGGCCCTGCTGCGCCGGCTCCAGTGGACCGGTTTCACCGTCGGCCTCGCGGGCGCAGTGACGTACGCTCACACGAGTGCGGAACACCCCGGCACGGCCTACCAGCTGCTCGGGCTGGGCATCGACGTCATCACCGCCCCGCTGCTGGCCGCCGCCTACGCCGCCACCCTCCTGCGCCTGCTGTCCACCCTCCGCGGACGCCGCCTCGCGGGCGCACTCGCCCCAGCGGGCCGTATGACCCTGACCAACTACCTCACCCAATCACTGGTGCTCGCACTGCTGTTCACCGGCTACGGCGCCGGCCTCGTCGGCCACCTGCCACCGCCCGCCGTCGCGGCCCTCGCGCTGACCCTGTTCGCAGCCCAGCTCACGCTCAGCCGGTACTGGCTGCGCCACCACCCGTACGGCCCCGCCGAATGGCTCCTGCGCGCCATTACCCTGGCGCGTCGCCCACCGTGGCACCACCGCACGGCGGACCCGGCCGATCCGGGAGGCCGCTGTTCAGGTGGCGGTGTCACCTCGGGGGGTACGCCGGGCCGGCACGGCTGGAGAAGGCGACGACGGCCTCGAACCTGAGGTGACGGACCGTCGGCCCCGGCGAGGAATCCCCGCCGGGCCGGCCCTCCCGGCAGGGCGCGCGAGTAGCCTCCGCACTGACGATCGGGGTGAACCCCCGCTCATCAGTGCCGCAGGCCGGGAAATACGGAAAGAACTCACGCTCGGCCCTTCTTCTGGGCTGGGGCTGCGGGCGACGGTCGTTGCAGCCTGCGGAACAGGCAAGCCCCCCACCCCATCCCCGGCCCCGGCCCCGGCCCCGACAGCCCACAGACCCAGGAACCCCCACGACCCCACCCAACCCCCGGACACCTAAACGAGAATCACCCCGGGCACAGAAGCGAGAACTCCCACGTAGGCTTCCAATCCATGGAATGGATATCGTTAGTCGCCACGGTGGTGGGTGCGGTCATCGGGGTGGGCAGCACGCTCGCCACAGACCGAGTGCGCTGGCGACGGGACACGGGCGAGCTCGACAGGGAGACCCTGCGCACGGTGTCTGCCCAGTTCCTGGAGGCGCTGACCGAGGCGCGCGACACCATAAGTGATGCCAGCCGCTCCGGGCACCTACCAGTGGATGAACGGACCCAGCTTGCCCGCGCGAGCATCCTGGCCCACGGTGTGCACTCGAAGCAGTACCAACTCGAGCTACTGGCCACACCGGACGTCGCCCAGTTGGCTGGCGATGCCGCCTACCAGCTGCTCCTCTACCGGGACGCGGTGGTCGCGGGTCATACTCGCGACGATCCTGAGTGTGCGCAGGTACGACGCGCCTTCCGGGAGGCCCGCCAGAAGCTCATGGCTGCTATTCGGTCCTCACTGGCCCGGGACTGAGAGCGGCTCAGGAGCACGGTTCACCCTGCGCGTGTTCTCCCGCCTGAGCGCGGCCAGCTCCTCACGTTCACTGCTGTCGGGGCGGCGTCGCTCAGCCGCCGCCCGTCGCCAGCCAGCAGCCGTGCAGGCCGAGCGGGACCCGGACCGGGATGCGGGCGCGGGCCACGGGGCCGGAGACAGGTTCCTGGGCCGGGACGACGAGGGCCTTGTCTTCAAAGGGGTTTTAGCCAGAGGAATAGGGACGCGATGGTGACGGCTGCCTGGTCGGACTCGCGGGTTCGAGGCCGGCCGGGCCCGGCCCGGCGGACCTTGATGGTGTCCACAACCTCCTCGAAGCGCGTGCAGTCGGCGGCGTTGCCGCCTGGGAAGACGAAGCCGAGCGGACGGCCGCGACCGTCGCAGGCGACGCGGGCGGTGCCGGTCTCGGTGTCGTGGAAGCGCACGGCGTCGTACTCGCCGGGCAGCAGGTCCCTCCGGCCGGTCTCGGTGGCCAGTGCGGCGTAGCGGTGGGCCTCGGCCGATGCGTCGGTCGTCGATGCGGGGAAACTCCACCCGGGCGTCGTCCGGCGTGGTGCGGGCCATGGTGCCCGTCACCGGGTCGATGCGCGCCCGTACGAGTCCACCTCTCGCAGGGGCCGCGCCCGGGCTCCGGTTCTCCGCCGACGGTCAGCCGGCTTCGCGCGCACGCTTACCTGAATAGGCCCCGGCGAACAGGAGGAGATCAGCGACCGCTTCGCCCAGCACCACCTGAGCCTGCGCCGGGAGATGCTGGCCACGACCGTGGCACGGGCGGCGGAACTCAAAGACGAGTACGCACACCGGTACGGCCAGCTGTGCCGACGCGTCACCGGCCTGGCGGTAGGCGTTTTCGCTCTGTCGACCGCCGTCCTGGTCCTCCTCTGCCGGCCCTGAACCGCGCCCTCGCGGATGCCTGCGAGGCAATGTTCCCGGCGAGCGCCGAGTCGGCCGGCGCGACCAGGCAGGCAGCAGGCACGGACACGGACCGCGAAAAGCGCAGAGCACCTCGGACGGGCCCCGGGCGGATACTCCGGGCCGTAGTGCGGGTCGAGTAGTCGACCGTCGCCGACGCCCCGCGTCGAGTCGGGCATCGCCACCCAGTCTGGTCCGAACGGGTCGCCGGAGGAGTGCCGGAGCGGGCGGCCCGGGAAGGTGCGCCGCTCCGGCCAATCGCTAACGCCGCATATATGCCCAAGGTCACTGTCCGGGCGGGCTGAACCCGGAGGTGGCCTTTCGCCAGACGGGTATCACTCGACGGAGAGTGCTTGCAGGAGGTCTGCGACCTGGGGGTCGGGCAGGGCGCGGGCGACGTCCGCCTGGGCGACGATGCCGACCAGGCGGTGGCCGTCGATGACGGGCAGGCGGCGTACCTGGTGCTCGCTCATGGTGGCCAGGATCTCGGGCCGGCTTCCGGGACGGGCTGCCGGACGCGCCTGCGACTGGGACCGCCTTCCCTCTTGCGACACTGTGTGACCGAAGTGATGCAGCGGGTCATTGACTGTGTCAGCGCGGTGCCGGTAAGACTTCCACACCCCGAGGAGCCATCGTCATCAGCGTGCAGGACAAGCGGCAGCAGCCGGGTCAGCGGGAAAAGGGGCCTGAGAAGACGGAGACCGAGCGCCAGCAGTCTGCGGGCCGGAACCCGGCGCGTCCCCAGCAGCCGGAGAAAGCCTCCCGCGGCCTGGACGGCGAGACCAAACGCCGCCGCGAGGAAGACCTGGTGAACGAGGGAGATGTCGAAGGCGACGAGCTGTAGCACCGCCCACGCACCAAGGCCCGGCCGGACGGCAGCCACCCCAGCCGGGCCTACAGAGCAACCTGGCAGAGATCGCCGCCGGTCAGGACGCCCGGAAGAACGCGACCACGACATGCGTCAAGCAGGCCGGTGCCACTCTGGTCGGCGATCACACCAAGCTCGACGCGGAACTCTCCGCCCTGGCGAAGGAGGGCGACGTCTCCCTGCCGGGAACCCCGACCCGTGAACAGCAGACCACGCTCGCCGACGTCCGGTCCAAGGCCTGCCCCGACTACGACAAGGCTTGGCTGATGGCCCAGGAAGCCGGCCACACCAAGACGCTCACGCTGATCGACCAGCAGATCAGCCAGGGCAAGGACACCGAGACCACCGCAGCGGCGAAGAAGGCCCGCCCGGAGGTCGCCATGCACCTGGACATGGTCCGCGGCGGGACCTGCCACACGTGACGATGCCTCGTCCTGCGTAACCGCACCCCCGCCGAGGGCGGAATCCTGGAGTTGCGGGGTGTTCCCCACCAGCCACTACGCGTGCTCGACCTCACCGGCACGCGCCCTGTTCGCGCTTCGCACCCGCCTTGGTCGCCGACCAGCCCGGTCGGCGACCTGGGGCAGCGAGGTCTGCGAGGCTTGGCGCCGAGCGCTGTCGCCGGGTGAGCTGCGCCGGCAACCCGCGCAGGGTGCCACCCTTGGCCTGTTTGCGTGATTTATTCTTTAGGTGACGCTTACTCGCCGGTTTTCGGGTAGTCGCCTGGTGGGACGGCGTCGATCATGGCGCCTCCCGACCCGTGGAGTACTCCGTGCTCCGCACGACGGATTGGACACCCGCCATGACCACCGCGAACCCGGGCGGCACCTCAGGCCGCCGGAGTACCAGTGCCGACGTCTCCGGACACCGGACGCGCCGTCTGTCGACCGAGACGAAGTCGGCCCTTAAGACGACGGAGTTCTTCGTCTACATCGCTGCCGTCATCGCGGTCCTCATCGCCTCCATGCTCGTGGGCACCGAAGAGGGCCACCTCGACTACTTCCGCGCCGACAAGGCCTGGCTGTACATCGTGATCCTCACCGTCGGCTACATGATCAGCCGAGGACTGGCCAAGTCCGGCAGCCGGGACAACTACGACGACAACGGCTCCTGACCCGCATCACCGGGGAGAAGCCCAGCCGCACGTCGCGAGACCTCGCTGCCCAGTCGGCTGCAGCGAGCCGCCCTCTGCCCGACCATCAGGCCGGGCAGAGGGCGGCGCAAAGCAAGACGGTGGCTCCCGGTAGGGCGGAACCGGCATCAGTCCTTGGCGATGGCCATACCGAGGAAAATCCCCACCATCAGCGCGACGCTGCCGGTGACCATCACGGACCACGTTCCCGCGTGCGTCGCACCGAACGTCAAGGTCATCCCGGCCTGCGTCGCGGCTTGCGTGGCCTGCGCCCCTGCCATGGTCGCCTCCTGGACGGCCAGGGCCGTCTCCAGCTACTGAAGCTACTGAACCTTGGTTTCCAGTTCGGACTGCTTCATCGCTCGGTTCCCCTCTCTCACGGCGTGCCGGGCTGATCCCGGCATCACCGTCCACCTCCCCACCATGCGGACATAGCCGCACCACTCGCCCGGGATGTACCCGTTTGCCGACGACGGACGCCCTCACCGTGGCCAAGAGGGCTACCGGGCCGGCCGGGCGGCCTGTGGGGTGTATACGCCGGGCAGCCACCAACTTCCCTGCCTCGGGTGCGGGGGTCGACCGTGGTGCTCACTGCGGGATTCCGCACTGCAGGCACCGCCCGGCCCGCCGGCTCTGGCGCTCGGTTTCCGCACTATCGGCTGCCGCTTCGTGCGGGGACGGAGGCGGGCCTCCACGCGACCGCCGGTGGTGCGGGTTCCGAAGGCGGGCTGAAAGGGGCGGTGGGCGGGCCCATTGCGTTCCAGCCGTCCGAGAGGCGGAAGGCGCTGCCGTCCAGGGGCAGCTCCCACCGTGCTGCCAGACACGACCGTTCCCCAACCCAACCGCTTCCGCACCCATCAACCTGGGCGCGGTGGCGTCGCTTCGGCCATGCCGGCTCGGGGATACAAAAACTGCAGGTCGGCTCTGGGCAGCCGATGCTGAAACCGGGCCGAAACCAGAAAGGCGCTCCGCATGGCGCGTACAGCACTCGTCGTGATCGACATGGTCAACACGTACGAGCACGAGGATGCCGATACGCTCGTACTCTCCGTTCGCAATGCGCTGCCGGGCATCATCGCGCTCATCGCGCGCGCCCGGGCCGGCGGATCCCCCGTGATCTACGTGAACGACAACTTCGGGCAGTGGCGCTCCCACCACGGGGAACTCCTGCAAACGGCACTCGACGGCGCGCACGGCGGCCTCGTCGAGCCGATCGCTCCGGACGAGGAATCTCTCTTCATCGTCAAGGCCCGCCACTCGATCTTCTTCGAGACACCCCTGGCCTATCTACTGGGACAGATGGAGATCGAACGGCTCGTCCTATGCGGGGCAGGTCACCGAGCAGTGCGTGCTGTACTCGGCGCTGGACGCGCACGTCAGACACTTCAAGGTCATCGTGCCCGTCGACGCCGTCGCCCACATCCACGCCGACCTCGCGGAAGCCGCACTGCAGATGATGCAACGCAACATGAACGCCGAGCGCTGCCGGGCCGATGACATCCACTTCGACACCCCGGCAGAAGCCGACACCGACACCGCGCCATGACACCGCCCTGGTTCCGTGGCTTTCTGGCCCGGTAAGAGGTCTCAGGTCTCGAACGCCACCGGCATGTTTTGCCAATGGTGGCGCCGCCGACAAAAGCGCCCATAGGACACGCCGCAGATGGACGACTGCCGCTCCCGCTTGACCGTCTCCCCAACGCAGCCGTGCGGCGTGGTGTGCTCAACGCCGGGTAGGCGCTGAACACCCAGTTCCAGCCGCGTGCGCCGCTCGGCCACTGACGGCTGTTGCCAAGCCAGGAGGTCACGTCATGTCCGCACAGGATTCGGAACCAGATCCGCGCCGTACGCCTTCACCCGGCACAGGGACCGGGGTCCCGCCTGGCGAGACTCCGCCCGGCGAATCAAGCACTGGCACAGGAACCGGACCGTACCGGCCCCTCACCCGCGGCTGGGGAAAGGGACCCCTGGTGCTGATCTGCCTCCTTGCCTTCGTCATCGCCCTGTTCTTCCTGGCCTATGCCATCACGCTGAACCTCTGAAGTAGTTGATCGCGCCCACCCCAGCTTGGTCAGGGGTCGGATGGGCGCGGTCCCGCGGTCCTTTGTCTTTCAGCGCTCGTGCCGGCTGGCGAAGATCGCCTACTGCTCGCGCTCCAGCTCCATCGCCGCGTCGCCGGGCGGCCGGACGCCGTACTCATCCGATGCGTCGGCATCAAGACACGGAGGCCGCGTACCGGTAGCGGATCGCAACCCTCTGTAATCAGCGGGCCGCGCTGGCCGCGCTGATGTCGACGGTAGGCCCGCAGTGCGTCACCGGGGGCCAGGACCTTCTACCCGTGATCGCGGCCCGGTGCCCGCACCCGCTGCCCGTGCGCAGGATCTCCGTAGATGCTGCTGTCGGCGAGGGGAATCCGCTCGGCGCGGTCTCCCGGATGCGAGCCCTCCGCGTCGAGGACGTGCAGCACGCGCCGGCCCACGATGTCGATGAATCGGAACGACAACCGCGCCCCGAACCCACCCCGTGTCGGCCGTACCGCACGCTTCGGGCAGCCCCCCCGACTGGTACGGGCTCACCGCCCACGTGAGGCCAGCGGTCGCTGGAAGGCATGTGCGCCGACAGGTCGCGCGCACGCTCCCACATGCCCCTCGTCCTCGGCCGGGCGCTGCCGCTCGCCGTGCAGGGCGCCCATGATGAGAGGCCGCTCGATGGCCTGGGCCGCCGCCGCCATCGGCATCTGGACCTGCGTCGCCCCGTGCACACCCGCTCGATCACCGGCAACCTCATCACCGGCATCTTCGCCACCCTCCTCGCACTCGCGGCCGCCTCGGCCGCCCGCGACAACGACACCAACCGTCACGGCCCCGCCACACGTGCCGGCACCCGCTGAATCCTGGGTGCGCTCATAGGAGGTGCCGAGCCCCCCGAGGAGCATCAGGTAGGCGATGCCGGCGATGAGGCTGGTGACGGCGAGGGTGCTTGTCCCGATACGCGAGCCGAAACCAGGGCGGGGCCTGCTGTGTGGAGCTCGGGAACAGAAGGGTCAGCCGCGGTGCGGGTACGGCGACATGCCCTGACGCTGCGCGGGCCGTGCCGTTGGCCGGCCTTGTAGGCCCGATAGCCGGGTCCGGTGGCCGGTGCGCTGATTCGCCGGGCACATCGAGGCGTCTTCGGTGCCGGCCGGTGCGCGGACCGGGCGGAGGCACACCGACCGCCCGTGGGCCCGTTGGGAGCTGGGCCCCGTTGCGCGGCGGCGGGCGAGGGGTGCATGACCGCCCCCGCGCTGTGCCGCCTGCTGCCCTTTCTACGCTACGCCCGCCGGGCTGATCCGCGTCCGTGAGGTGCGCGTCTTCCCACGAATACTGTGTGGGAAGCCGAGTCAGCGCGCGAGACCGGCTTGTCCACGGCAGGCCGGTCTGCGGAAACAAGGCCGCCGTTGCGGCCACCCCGGCGCGCAGCGCCCCCGGAAGCGGTGCCCGCCGCACAGCAACCCGATCCCACGCCATCCCCGGTACTCGCAGGGCCTGTGCCCAGGTGTGGGGATTCTCCCGTGGAGAGCGGATATCAACAGGCCTGCCGACGGGATGGGGGCGGTGGCTGGGGGTCACCACTTCGGCCGAATCTCCGTAACCGGTCACTTGCTCGTGCTGTTTGACGGGAGCCGATGCCGTAATCCCTGCGGCAGGCCCCCTCTTCTAGGAGATCTCGATGTCGCGTATCGCACAGGCCGTAGCCGTCACCGCCGCAGCTGCAGCCGTCCTGGCCGGCGGCGCCGGCATGGCCGCCGCGGACGCCACCGCCGAAGGCGCTGCCATCGGCTCCCCCGGCGTCCTGTCCGGCAACGTCCTCCAGGTACC
>NZ_JBHXQN010000054.1:0-41204 GCF_042717785.1 Streptomyces sp. NPDC058619 | reverse complement strand
GGCAGACAGTAGGCAACGCGGAGGTGAACCCGATACGGGGAAAACCCTTGTCCGAACCCCCCTGCCACCCCCACCACCACCCACAGGGAGGGGGCGGGCACCTCGTCGTGAAGTGGCCCGGCCCGCGACCCTGTTGGCCGGTGGCCTCGGAGCCTTCGCCCGTGGGGGCGGTGGGTAGGGTGAGGCGTCCGGGCACCCGTACGCGGGAAGTCGACGCCCGTGGTGACGACGGAGGGTGTTCTGTGGAGGGATCCTTGAACGGGTCACGTGCCGGCGCCGTGCGCACGGCGGCGACCGTGTGCGTCATCGGTGCGGGACTGGCGGGACTGGCGACCGCACACGCCCTGTCGGCCAGGGGGATCGACTTCGTCTGCCTGGAGAAGGCGCCGGACGTCGGAGGGATCTGGCGCCAGCCCGGCGCGGGGGAACGGGGCCCCGCCTATCGCTCGTTGCACCTGAACAGCGCCAAACAGCTCACCGGGTACGCCGACTTCCCGATGCCCGCCGAGCTGCCCCTCTACCCCCGCCACAGCGATGTCGCCGCCTACCTGCGGTCCTTCGCCGAATGGGCCGGGCTGCTGCCCCGCATCGAACTGCGCACCGAGGTGCTCTCCGTGCGGCAGGACGGCGACGGCGCGTGGACAGTCACCAGCCGGGACGCGCGGGGGACGGAGACCGAGCGGCGCTTCGAGCGGGTGGTCGTCGCCTCGGGCCACAACACCGAGGCGGCGCTCCCGAGTTCGCTGCCGCCGGGCGCCGATTCCTTCACCGGGCGGATCCTCCACTCGATGGACTTCCACGACGGCGGCGACTTCGCCGGGCAGCGGGTCGTCGTCGTCGGGATGGGGGCGTCGGGGGTGGACATCGCCGCCGACCTGTCCCGGCACGCCGCGCAGACCCTCCTGTCCGTCCGCCGGGGGCTGCACGTCGTGCCCAAGCAGCTCTTCGGCATGTCCGTGGACCTGATAGCGGACGCGCCGTGGTGGAACGAGATGTCCTTCGCCGAGCAGCGCCGCTTCGTCGAGCAGGCCCTGCGCGTGGCACGGGGCAGGCTGTCCGACTACGGCCTGCCCGAGCCCGACCACCCCGTCTTCTCCTCGGCCGTGACCATCTCGGACGAGATCCTCAGCCGGATACGGCACGGCGGGGTGGTCCCGCGCCCCGCGATCGACTCGCTGGACGGCGGCCTCGTGCGCTTCACCGACGGAACCACGGCCGAGGCGGACGCGATCATCTACTGCACCGGATTCCGCATGGCCTTTCCCTTCCTGCCCGCCGGGTGTCCGGCGGGCCCGCGGCAGGGGGCGGTCGAGCTCTACCGGCGCGTGGTCGCACCCGACCGGACCGGCCTCTACTTCGTCGGCCTGATCCGCCCCGTGGGATCGATCACGCGCCTCGTGGAAGCCCAGTCCCGGTGGGTGGCCCGGATCGTCGACGGCGACGTGGCGCTCCCGTCGGCGGACGTCATGCGCGAGGAGATCCGCGCGTACCTGAGCCGCATCGAGGAGCGCTACGGGCGGACCGAGGGAGCCTCCATCCAGGTCGACGTCGGGCCGTACCTGCGGGAGCTCCGGGAGCTCCAGGACGCGTAGCCGCGGCCCCGACCCGGGAGCCTCAGCCGACGGTTCCGATCCGCACGGGCGGCGCGGTGACGGGGGGCTTCACCCGGTACGCCTCCGAGGAGATGTACGCGGTCACCCGCGCCGGCCGCCCCTGCTGGTGGGCGAGCCCCAGGTAGGCGATGAGCCCGACGCCCTCGTGCAGCCGCCGGGAGGTCACGGCGGCCAGCGAACGCACCAGCGGGGCGGGGTCCATGCCGTGCCGGCCGAGCACGGCCACCGCGCGGTCGAGTGCCTCGCCGTCGTGCGGGGCGTAGTCGCGGACCGGGACGTAGAGGGTGAAGCCGCTGGGCCGGCCGGTCCCCGTCTCGGTGAAGGCGTGGCAGGACTGGACGGGTCGGCGGCCGAGCCGCGGGTCCGGCCCGTCCCCCGCCGCGAAGGCCCCGGCGTCGGTGTCGTGCCCGGCCGCCATGCCGAAGAACCTGCGGACCTCGGCCGCCGGGTCGGCCGGAGCCGCGGACTCCGCCACCGCGCCGGACCCGGTCGTCCGGTCCGGGCCGTCGGCCGCGCGGGACGGGTCGGCCGCGCGGGACGGGCCGGGCACGCGGGACAGGCCGGCCGCCTCCGGCGCCGACAGGTCGTGGTGCGCGAGGTACACCTTCACCCGGGGCTCCTCCCACTCGCCCAGGTCCAGGGCGAAGAACAGGTGGCGGTCGCCCTCGGGCAGCGACGCGAACGCCTGCCGGTGGCCGAGCCGGTGCAGGGCCTCCCGCACCGTTGCGGCGGCACGCTCCCGGCCGGACGCGGCGGGGTTCAGGTACACCTTGACCTTGGGGACGCCGCCGGGAAGCAGCTCCAGTGCACACCACAGCGCCAGCGGCCCCTCGGGGTCCGGCGGGAAGAACAGGTCCTCCAGCTCGTCCAGCCGTGTGGTGTCGAACCCCCACCGGCGGGCCAGGTCGCGCACGACCCGCAGTCCGGTGCGCCCGTTCTGCACCAGGCTGTCGGCGCCGTACCCCGGCTCCAGCAGCACCCGCAGGGTCGGCTCCGCGTCAGCGGTGAAGGAGAGCGAGAACTCCACCGGCGTGTGGTCGTCGGAGAGGAAGGAGCGCTCGGGGGGCGGCAGGTCGAGCGGCCGCTCGCCGACGGGGCCCAGCACCGAGAGCAGCGTCCGTGCGTAGCCCGCGGAGTCGGCCCCGTTCAACCCCGCGGCCTCGCACAGCCGCAGCACCTGTCTCGCCGTATGGCCGCCGAGTGTCTCCCCGTCGGGGGGTTTCGGGGCGACGGGCCGGAAGCCCGCCGCCGCCGGCCCTCCCGGCACGGTCCGGAGCGCCCGAGAAGGTACCCGCCTGGAGGGGCGGGTATCGGAGGGGCCGCGTTCGGTGGGGTGGTGCATGACCGTGGCGTCGTCGGACATCTGGTCCACGACACCTCCTTCGCCTCATGAGCAGGATGGAACAACCGGTGCTCACTACCCTTGAGGCGAAACGTTCATGCTGTGGTGGGAAAGTTAACGGGAGTTGCCTGGATCACTTCGTGATCCAGGTGAGGAACTGGCTCCACATACCGGACCGTTCGCGCCTCCCGCCACCCTGACTCGTGCGCTCGGGCGCCTCCGCTCGGGCTGCGGGAGCGGCCCCGCGCGCCGCGGCGACCTGGGTGAAGCGGGCGGGCAGTGTGGCCAGTCCGCGGTTGAAGGGGCCGGGACGCCAGACGAGGCTGTCCTCCGGTACGGCGAGTTCGACGTCGGGGAGCCGGTTGAGCAGATTCTCCACGGCGGTCACCGTGATCTGCCGGGCGGGCTCCTTCGACGGGCAGGCGTGCGGGCCCGCGCTCCACGCCAAGTGGGCGCGGTTGCTGCCGGCCTGGCGCGCTGCCGTCAGCGCCGGCCCGGTGTTGGCCGCCGCGAAGCTGACCAGGACGAGGTCTCCGGCCCGCAGCTTCTGCCCGGCGAACTCCATGTCGGCTGCCGGATAGTGCGCCGCGAGGTTCTGCATCGGCGGGTTCTCCCACAGCGTGTCGTCGATCGCCTCGTCGATCAGACCGCCCTTGTGGGCGTACGCGTCGTGGGTCAGCAGCCGGTGCAGGGTGTTGCCGATGAGGTTGCGCAGCGGTTCGTTGCCCGCCACCAGGAGCAGGGCGAGCTGGTGGACCATCTCCTCGTCGGTCAGCTTCGCCTCGTGCTGCATCAGCCACGAGGTGACGTCCTCGCCCGGCTTGGCGCGCTTGAGGGCCACCAGCTCCCCGACGGCCCCGAACAGCACCTCGAACGCCCGCTCCGCGTTGACTCCGTCGAACATGCCGGTGATGCCGAACAGCACGCGGTCGCCGATGTCGGCGGGGCAGCCGAACAGCTCGTTGAACACGAACAGCGGCAGCTGCTTGGCGTAGTCGGCGAGGAGGTCGGCCGATCCGCGCGGACCGAACTGCGCGATCAGGTAGTTGGAGACCTGCGCGGTGCTCTGGCTGAGCCTGCGCGAGTCGACCCGGGCCATGCTGTCCGTGACCGCCTGCCGCAGCCGCAGGTGCTCGGGGCCGTCGCTGAACATGCAGTTGGGCCGGTACGCCAGTACGGGCACGGCCGGGTTGTCCGGGCTGATCCGGCCCTCGGCCAGGTCCCGCCACCGGCGCGCGTCCTTGCGGAACGAGCTGGAATCCTGAAGGAGTTGCAGCGCCGTCGAGTAGTCGGTCACGAGGGTGGCCTCCACCCCCGGGGCCAGCTCCACGGGCGCGGTCGGACCGTAGTGGCGCATGTAGGCGTAGTACGCCTGCGGATCGGCCGCGAACCCCGGTCCGTGCAGCGGCACCCGGCCGCCGCTGTTGTGGGCCGGGCACCCGGGCGGGGGCACGGGGGCGGTGTGTTGAGCGTCCATGTCTGTTCCTAGCGAGAGCGGTCCAGCAAATAGCGGACAAGGGTGATCAGCGCGTCGGCGGACGACTTCGGGTCGCGCGCGTCGCAGGTGACGACCGGGGTGTCGTCGAGCAGGTCCAGGGCCTCGCGCAGCGCCCGCTCCTCGCGGATCGGAGTGCCGTCGAAGCGGTTGACGGCGATCGCGTAGTCCAGGCCGTACTGCTCGATCAGGTCGATCACGGCGAACGAGTCCGCCAGCCGCTCCGGATCCACCAGCACCAGCGCACCGAGCGCGCCGCGCGCCATGTCCTCCCACATCTGAACGAACCGCAGCTGGCCGGGCGTTCCGAACAGGTAGAGGACCACGCGGTCGCTGATGGTCAGGCGTCCGAAGTCCATGGCCACCGTGGTGGTGGTCTTGCTCCGGACGCCCTTGAGGTCGTCGAACGACTCGCCGGCGCGCGTCATCGTCTCCTCGGTGGACAGCGGAGGGATCTCCGATATCGCCCCGATGAGGGTGGTCTTGCCGACGGCGAAGTGACCGACGACGAGGATCTTCACGGCGGTCTGTGTCGCTCCGCCGCGCACGTACGCCTGCTCAGCCAAACTTGGTGCGGAGCCCATTCAGTACCTCCTCGAGAATGCGTCGGTCCGTGAGCGGGGCGCGCTGCACGGGAGGACGGGTGATGAGGTAGCCGCCCTCCGTCAGGGCGGACAGCAGGATCTTCACCACGCCCATGGGCAGCCGGGTGTGCCCCGCGATCTCGGCGACCGAGAGGAAGCCGGCGGTGCACAGGTCCAGCAGGCCCTGTTCCTCAGGGGACAGCTGGGTCGGACGCTGGAGCTGGTCGCCCGCCGCCGTCACGAGGGTGATGAGGGACAGCTTCTCCTCGTCGGGCAGCCCGCGGCCCTTGGTGATGACGTACGGACGCACTAATTCCGCGGTCTCGGGCTCCAGCTCGTCGAAGCCGTTCATGAGCGGACGCCGAGGTTCTCGCGCGGCGGCGTCGTCAGCGCCTTGCCCAACTGCCCGACGAGCTGCTGCATCCGGAACGTGATGTCCTGCATGTCGACGTCGGGCGAGGCCGAGACTCCGAGATATGCGCCCTCCCCGGCGGATATCAGGAAGACCCAGCCGCCGTCGAACTCGACGAGCGTCTGCCGCCACTGCAGCTGGCCGCTCTCGATGAAGAACCCGAGCGAGCGGCTGAGCGACTGCACACCGCTCATCGCGGCGGCCACCGTGTCGGCGTTGTCCTTGTGGAAGTCCTTCGTCCGGGCCATCAGCAGACCATCGGCGGAGACCAGGACCGCGTGCAGCGCCCCGGGTATCTCCAGGGCGCTGTCCAGCATCCATGACAGATCGTTGTTCACGAGACCTCATGTCCTTCGCTGCTCGCATCACGTGTGCTGCTCGACGGGTTCGCCGAGTCCGGGCGGGTGGCCCGTCCGATCTCCGTACCCCGTTGGAAGGCGCCCATGATCGCCGCGGCTTCCGCGTCGGAGCGGTTCGCCGACGGCGTGGCCGATGCGCTGCCGGGCACGATCGCCATCGGCCGCTTGCGGCTGCGCCGCGGCAGGCCGTCGACGGTCGAGGACGTCGTCAGCGCGGACTGGGGGCCGGCCGGCTCCGCCGCGGAGGCGGGGGCCGCCGGCGCCGGGGCCGGGGCCTTCTTCACCGGCATGGCGGTGAGCAGTTCGTGCGGCAGCAGGAGGACGGCACGAACCCCTCCGTAGGGTGAGTTGGAGTCCACGGACACCTCGAAGCCGAAGCGCTCGCAGAGCACGCCGATCACCGCGAAGCCGAACTGCGGGGGACTGCCCAGTCCGGAAACGCCCGATACCCGCTCGCTCGACAGGAGCTTTTCGGCCTTGGCCCGCTCCTCGTCGTTCATGCTGACACCGGCGTCGTCGACGACGATGCAGATGCCCTTGGGCACGGTACGGATGTTGATTTCGACCACGGTGTCCGGGCTGGAATAGCTGGTGGCGTTGTCGAGCAGCTCGGCGAGAGCCAGCGCCACGGGTTCAACGGCCCGGTTGGTGATTCCGAAGTCGACCTGCGAGAGGATCTCCACCCGCCGGAAGTGGCGGATCCGGCCCTGCGCGCTGCGGACGACGTCGTAGACCGAGGCGACCTCGCGCTGCCGCCCGAGCCAGCCGTCACACAGGACGGCGATGGACTGGGCACGCCGCCCGAACTGCGAGTTCGTGTGGTCGATCTCCAGAAGGTCCTGGAGGATGACGGACTCGCCGTACTTGGTCTGCAGACCGGAGATGACCGACTGCTGCTCCGCGGCGAGACCCTGGAGCGTCCGCATCGCGGACTTGAGGACCGATTTCGTCGCGTCCTGCGCCTGCTCCTTCTCGGACTCGACGGATTTCGAGAAGCTGTTCTCCAGCTGGGTGTAGTGGGCTTTCATCTCTTCGATCTCACGCCTAAAAGCCCGCGCTGCCCTGCGCTGGCGAACAATGACGGAGACCGCGCCGATGACGGCGACGAGAAGCGCCCAGATTACTGGGTTCTGTATGTAAGACGTCATAAGACTCTCTTCAGGCGACTGACGGCCAGTTGCTGCATTCCGTCAATGCGGGTGGACCGGCGGACCATCCGTACCGGGGACACCGTCCGGATGGTCGCCGTGGTCGGAGATGTCGTCGAAAGTCCATCCGCCGCTCCGCAAGTGCGATGATCGTATCACCGGGCCTGTTGAGGTGATTGACCGTCAATGAGGGCCCTCCTGGTGGGTATTGGCCCGTTCTCCGGTGGCTCCGCCGACCCCTGGTGGCGTACGGGGAACCCTCGGGATCCGGCGGGCGCACGCCGCGCCGGGGTGTCCGGAAAGGGTGGTCCGCGGCTTTCGGGGTCCGGCCGTGGCAGGCAGGACGCCTGAACGTCGCCCTCCATTCGGGCGCTCTTGTCCGGGTCGTGGGACGACCCGGGTAACGGTGTGCGGAACCGCCGGGCGGTCCCCGCGGCGCAATGGGTTCACGGGCATTCACCGGATGGCTTGGAATTGCTCCCGCATAGGGAGGCGGATACCCGAGCGGCCCGCGCATCCGACGCGGCGCTGCCGGACCGGCGAGGGCGCTGCGCCGTCCGAGGGCTCCTGCTCCCGGAAGGTTTCGCGGGGCCCGATGGCGGCTAGGCGCTCCACATGGTGCGAATCGGGTACACGATGATGACCGAGCAGGCCGGCCCGCGCGAGCTGGTCTCCCATGTGGTGGGCGCGGAGCGGGCGGGGTTCGACTTCTCCGTGATCTCCGACCACTCGTTCCCCTGGCTGGACTCGCAGGGACACGCGCCGTACGCCTGGAGCGTGCTCGGCGCGGCCGCCCAGGCCACGTCCCGGATCCCGCTCATGACGTACGTGACCTGCCCGACCTTCCGCTACCACCCCGCGGTCGTCGCGCAGAAGGCGGCCACGATGCAGATCCTCTCCAAGGGCAGGTTCCGGCTGGGACTCGGCTCGGGGGAGCGGCTGAACGAGCACGTCGTCGGCTCCGGGTGGCCCGCGGCCCACGTACGCCTGGAGATGCTGGAGGAAGCAGCCGACATCATCCGGCGGATGTTCACCGGAGAGTACGTGAGCCATCACGGAGCGCACTTCGACGTCGAGAACGCCAAGCTGTGGGACCTCCCCGACGAGCCGCCCCCGATCGGGATCGCCGTGTCCGGCCCCCGTTCCTGCGAGGTCGCGGGCCGGTACGGCGACCTCGTGATCGCCACCGAGCCGAAGCCGGAGCTGCTGCGGCTGTTCGACGCGCACGGCGGCGCGGGCAAACCGCGCGTCGGCCAGCTCCCCGTCTGCTACGACCCCGACCGCGACGCCGCGGTGGCCCGCGCCCACGACCAGTTCCGCTGGGCGCTCGGCGGCTGGAAGGTCAACGCCGAACTCCCGGGCCCGGCCGCATTCGACCAGGCCGCGCAGCACACCCGCCCGCAGGACGTCTCCGACGCCGTCCCGTGCGGCGACGACGTGGACGCCTTCGTCGACGCCGTACGCCCCTACGCGGAGGCGGGCTTCACCGAGGTCGCCCTCGTCCAGATCGGCGGCGACCACCAGGAGCCCTTCCTCGAATGGGCCGAGGCCAAGCTGCTGCCCGCCCTTCGGAACCTGTGAGGTGGCCGCCCCCATGAACCGCGCCGCACTCTTCGACGTCGACGGAACCCTCACGGACACCAACCACCTCCACGTCACCTCCTGGTGGGAAGCCCTGCGACAGGCGGGACACCGGGTGCCCATGCACGCCGTCCACCGGGCGATCGGCCTCCCCGGCGAGGACCTCCTCGACCACCTCCTGGGCGAGGACCGCGACCGCTCCGGCGACGACCGCGTCAGCGCCGCCCACGACACCCTCTACGCCACCTACTTCGACCGGCTCTCCGCCTACGACTCCGCCGCCGACGTCCTGCGCGAACTCGCGGAGACCGGGTGGAAGGTCCTGCTCGTCACCTCCGCCAAGGACCGGGAACTGGAGGCCCTTCGCCGGGCGATCGGCGCGGACGACGCCCTCAGCGGCACCGCGACCTCCGACGACGTCGAGCGGGGCAAACCCGCGCCCGACCCCGTGCTGCAAGCCCTCGAACGGGCTGGGGTGCCGGCCGGGCGCGCGGTGTTCGTCGGCGACTCCGTCTGGGACATGCAGGCCGCCGCCCGGGCCGGCGTGACCCCCGTCGCCCTGCTGTGTGGCGGGATCCCCCGCGCCGACCTGGAGGAGGCGGGGGCGACCGCCGTCTACCGCGACCCGGCCGACCTCCTGGCCGGCCTCGGCGGCAGCCCCTTCTCGCGGGTGTCGGCGGCCTGACCCGGCCGGTGCGGGCGGGCCGTACGGCCGAGGGTGATCATGACGCATCCGGGTAGCCGCAGAACGTGATCACGGTTGGCGTCGAAGAAGAGTACGTGCTGGTGGATCCGGCAGACGGGCTGCCCGCGCCCCTCGTGGAAGACGTCCGCCGCACGGCGGGCCTCGGCCCCCTCGCGGACCGTGCCGAGGTGCAGGACGAACTGCTGCAGGCGCAGGTCGAGGTGGCCACCCCCGTCTGCTCCACCCTGGAGGAGGTGGGGGGCCACCTGCTGCGCCTGCGCCACGCGGTGGCCTCGGCCGCCGAGGCGAACGGCTGCCGGATCGCCGCCACGGGCGCCGCCCCGCTGCGGGGGGCCGGCCCCGTACCGGTGACGCGGACGCCGCGCTACCTGCGGATGGAGGGGGAGGCCCGGCAACTGGTCGACGAGCACCTGATCAGCGGCATGCACGTCCACGTGGCGGTGCCCGACGCGGAGACGGGCGTAGCGGTCCTGAACCGGATCCGGGGATGGCTCCCGACCCTGCTGGCCATGTCGGCGAACTCGCCCGTGTGGGAGGGCCGGGACACCGGCTTCGCGAGCTGGCGGACCATCGTCTTCGGCCGCTGGCCCGTCAGCGGACCGCCGCCCCACTTCGACGGGCACGCCGACTACGAGCGGCGGCTGCAGGCGCTGGTCGCGTCCGGGGTGATCGCCGACCGGGGACAGGTGTACTGGCAGGCCCGGCTCTCCGACCGCTACCCCACCGTCGAGGTGCGCTGTCCGGACGTCCAGATCAGGGCCGACGACGCCGTCATGCTCGCCGGGATCGTCCGCGCGCTCGTCGCCACGGCGATCGCCGAGGAGAAGGCGGGCACCCCGCTGGAGGTGTGCGCGCCGGAGCTGGTGCAGGCCGGGAACTGGCACGCGGCCCGGCACGGCCTGAACGGCACCCTGCTCGATCCGCACGGCCGCCGGCACAGTAGCGGTGACGTGCTGTGCTCGCTCCTGCGCCACATCACTCCCGCCCTGGAGGAGGCCGGTGACCTGCGGCAGGTGAGCGCACTCGTCCACCGGCTCCTGCGGGAGGGCACGCCCGCCGACCGCCAGCGCCGCGCCCTGACCGAGGGCGGACTGCCCGGGCTCGTCGGCCTGATCACCGGCGCGACCGCGCCCGACTGAGGCGCGTCAGGGGACGGGTGCGGGAGATCTCCGTCGCCCTCTGTTCGTCCCGCCTGACCCCGTGCGCGTGAACGGGCCCGAACTCGACGAGTTCGGGTCCGTTCCGCGTCCGCCTGCTACCGCTCAGGATCAGCGGCGCGGGTTCCGCGTCGGCTCAGCGGCGCGGGCTCTTGCGGCTCTCGCCCGTACGGTTCTGGTCGTCCTCGAAGCGGATCTGCTCCTTGCGGGTCACGGCGCGCTCGGCGTGCAGGGTGGCTTCCTTCTCAGCGCCACCGATGTCGCCCCGTACGCGCTTGCCCTCGCGGACGGGTTCGCGTACGACGCGGACCTCCTCGTGGCTGACGGGGACGGTGGTGGTGACGTTCTCGGTGACGACCACCTTCCTGAGGCGGGCCCGCCCGACCTCCTCGTTGGTCGTGCCCACGCGCAGCCGCTCCTCGGAGCGGATCAGCTCGTCCCCGCGGCGCCCGTCGCCGCGGTCGTCGACGTACGTACCGGTCGCGATGCCGGGGGCGTCCACGGCCGTACGGTGGCCCTTGCCCTTGCCCCTGCCCTTGCTCTGCCCGTTGCCGTTGCCGTTCGAGCCGGCCAGGCCGTAGTGCCGGTAGAGCCGGGCCTCCTCCTCGGCGTCCAGGTGCTGGTCGGCGTCGACGCGCGGGGCGTCCTTGACGACGTCCTTGGCGTGCGGGACGCGCAGGGCCTCGCCGTCACTGCGGGCGCCCGCGAGGGGCACGAACGACTCCTTCATGCCGAACCAGCCGGTCTTGACGGTGACCCACTCCGGTCGGCCCGTCGCGTCGTCGCGATAGACCTGACCGATGCTGCCGATCTTCTCCCCGTCCGTGTCGTAGGCCGTCAGATTGATCAGCTGCTCGGTGCTCAGGAAACCGTTTCCAGCGCTCATCGGTGAATCCTCCAGTGCGTACGGCACGCGATCCGCGGCGACCTCGGTGTCCCGCGCTCACCCCGTGCCCTCCTCATAGCCCGCACCCTGCGCCGGGTCTCCGCAACCCGCCGGAGCGGTCCGCCGGCGCGTCGGACCGCCGCAGACGCCGTGGCGCCGGTGTGTATGCGCGCTGTCACCCAAGGCGACCGCATGCGCCGAACGGGTGACCGTCCCGGCCGCCGCCCGCATCAGTGCCCGGTGACGGGGCACCCGACGGGCAGGCAGCCGTACCCGGACCGCCCCCGCACACCCGCCCCGCACGTCCGCCGCGTCCGGCACCCGCGCCGGGCGGGCCGCACCAGACCGAAAGGCACCCCTGTGGCACGCACCGTCGCCCACGTGATCGTCGACGCACTCAAGGACCTGGGCGTCCAGCACGTCTTCGGAGTCGTCGGGGACGCCCTGAATCCTCTGACCGACGCGATCCGCACCACGGACGGCCTGAGCTGGGTCGGCTGCCGGCACGAAGAGGCCGCGGCCTTCGCCGCCGGGGCGCAGTCGCAGCTCTCCGGAACGATAGGGGTGTGCGCGGGCACGGTGGGTCCCGGCTCGGTACACCTCCTGAACGGGCTCTACGACGCCGCCAAGAGCCGCACCCCGGTCCTGGCGATCTGCGGCCAGGTCCCCCTCGCCGAGATGGGCAGCGACTACTTCCAGGAGGTCGACAACGACCTGCTCTTCCGCGACGTGGCCGTCTACCGCGCCACCGTCACCTCCCCGGAGCAGATGCCGCGGATGCTGGAGTCCGCCGTACGCGCGGCCGTCAGCCAGGGCGGGGTGGCCGTCCTGACCGTCCCCGGCGACATCGGCGACCTGGCAACGGGCGAGGACCGTCCCGCCCGCATCGCCCTCGACCGCGCCGTCACCCGCCCCGACGACCCGGCGCTCGCCGAGGCCGCCGAACTCCTGAACGCCGCCTCCCGCGTCACCCTGCTCGTCGGGCGCGGAGCACGCGACGCCCGGACCGAGGTCCTGCGCACCGCCGAACTGCTCGCCGCTCCCATGGTGCTCACCCTGAAGGCCAAGGAGGGGTTCGAGGACGACAACGCGTTCCAGGTCGGTCAGACCGGTCTCATCGGCAACCCCGCCGCCGGCCACGCCCTCGACCACGGCGACGCCCTCCTCATGCTGGGCACCGACTTCCCCTACCGGGACTGGTACCCGAAGGACTGCAAGGTGGTCCAGATCGACACCCGCGAGGAGCACCTGGGGCGCCGGGTCCCCGTGGACGTGGGTCTGGCCGGTGACGTGGGCGCCACGCTGCGGGCGCTGCTCCCGCTGCTGAAGGCGGTCCCGGACCGGGCGCACCTGGACGACGCCCGGGAACGGTTCGCGCACTGGCAGGAGGGTCAGCAGCGGCTGGCCGATCCGGGGCACGAGCACCGCTGGACCGGGAGGCTGCGGGCCGCGCTGGACAACCGCGACCACGAGATCCGCCCCGAGGCCCTGGCCGCCGCCGTCGACGCCTACGCGGACGAGGACGCCGTCTTCACCTCCGACACCGGCATGGCCACCGTATGGCTCTCCCGCTTCGTCACCATGCGCGGCAGCCGGCGCCTGATCGGCTCGTACAACCTCGGCTCGATGGCCAATGCGATGCCCCAGGCCCTCGGTGCCCAGCTGTGGGCGCCCGGCCGCCAGGTCGTCGCCTTCTGCGGTGACGGCGGGCTCAGCATGCTGCTCGGCGACCTCATGACGATCAAGACGTACCGGCTGCCGGTCAAGCTCGTCGTCTTCGACAACCGCCGGCTGGGCATGGTCAAGCTCGAACAGGAGCAGGCCGGTCTGCCCGAATTCGGTACGGAGCTCGACAACCCCGACTTCGCCGCGGTGGCCACCGCGCTCGGGATCACGGGGATCCGCGTCACCGACCCGGCGGACCTCCACGACAGCGTGCGCCGGGCGTTCGACACCCCGGGGCCGGTCCTGCTGGACGTCCTGACGAACCCCGAGGAGGTGGCCGTACCGGGCAAGCCGACCGTCGCGCAGGGGTGGGGCTTCGCCCTCGCCAAGGTGAAGGAGGTCCTCCCGGGCGGCGAAGGCTGACCGGGACCGCGGGGCTGCGCCCGCGGGCAGGGCGTTCCGCGGACCGCGGCGCGGCGCTCGCCGGCGCGGGACCGTCCGGGTGGCGGGCCCACGCAGGTGGCGGAGGGCCGGCGGCCGACGGTGCGCGGGACGGGAAGAAGAACACCGTGTCCGTCCCCCGGCGCGGGGGACATTGCTGAAACGAGGAGCCATGTCAGAACTCTGGAGCTACGGTCCCGACTCCCGCTCCACGGCGGGAGCCAGCCTGATCGGATTCAAGGTCGAGGCGGCCGACGGCCACATCGGCACGGTCGACGAGCACACCCAGGACGTCGGCTCCGCGTACATCGTCGTCGACACGGGTCCGTGGATCTTCGGCAAGGAGGTCCTGCTGCCCGCCGGTACGGTCGGGCGCGTGGACATGGAGGAGCGGACGGTCCACGTCAGCCGCACCAAGGAGCAGATCAAGAACGCCCCGGAGTACGACAAGGAGAAGCACCGCGGCGACGCCGGCTACCGCGGACGCGTCGGCGACTACTACGGCCGCGACGGGAGCTGACCTCCACGCGACACGGCCCCGGTTCCCGTACGCGGTACGGGAACCGGGGCCGTGCGACATACCGCGGCCGGCCGCGGGCGGCGGGGGGACCGCCTCAGAGCGCGCGGGTGAGGGGGCGCGCCACGGCCTTGGCGCGGGCGGCGGTCACCGCGGCGGCCGCTTCGACGGGGCGCCGGACGGCGCGCACCGGATGCCTGTGGTCGAGGGCGTGGCGGGAGCGGTAGGCGAGCGAGGGCTTTCCGTGCGTGTCGGCGGCGGCGATGAGCAGGCCGCCCAGAACGGAGAGGTCCGTCAGGAAGTGGACGCGCTGCCGGGCGCGCTCCTCCCGGTCCTCCACCGTCCAGAAGGCGTGGCCGGCGAGGGCGGTCGGCACCATCGTGGCCGCCAGCACGAGCGCCGCGACGCGGGGCGCGCGCCCCGTCGCGAACAGCAGGCCCGCACCGACCTGGACGGCGCCGCCCAGGCGCGCCAGCTTCAGCGGATCCCCGGCGAGTGCGGGGATGCGGTCACCGACCGCGCGGACGACGGGTTGGGCGTGCTCCGCCACCGCCTCGGGACGGCGCAGGGTGCGCAGTCCGCCGGTGACGAACGGGGCGGCCAGCAGGGGGCGGGCGAGCTTTCGAAGGACAGCCATGTCCCGCTCGTGCCCTGCTCCGGCCCGTCCATCCCGACGCGGGCCGACGGATCTGCCGGCCCGCGTCGGGGTCCCGGCGGGGGCGCGGGGTCCCGACGCGGGGGCGGGAGCCCGTTCCGCCCGTCAGCCCAGGGGCTTGTCCAGCACGGCCTTGCGGTGGCTGAAGGCGTCCAGGGAGTAGCGGCCGTGATAGTTGCCCATGCCGCTCTCGCCCACCCCTCCGAAGGGCAGGTCGGAGACGGTGAGGTGGGCGACGGGCAGGCCGAAGGCCAGGCCGCCCGAGGAGGTCTCCCGGGTCAGGCGTTCGCGCGTGGTGGCGGATTCGGTGAAGGCGTACAGCGCCAGGGGCTTGTCGCGGTCGCGGATGAAGGCGATGGCCTCGTCGAGCCCGGCGACCTCGACCACGGGCAGGATCGGGCCGAAGATCTCCTCGCGCATGACGGGGGAGTCGGGTGCCACCCCGGCCAGGACGGTCGGCGCGATGTAGCGCCCGGCCCGGTCGTGGGCGCCGCCGACGACCGTGCGGCCGGAGTCGAGCAGGCCCGTCAGGCGGTCGAAGTGCCGCTCGTTGACGATCCGGCCGTAGTCCGGGGAGGTTGCGGGGTCGTCGCCGTACAGTCCGCGCAGGACGGAGGCGAGCTCCTTCTCCAGCTGCGCGGCGGTCTCGGGGTCGGTGAGGACGTAGTCGGGCGCGACGCAGGTCTGGCCGGCGTTCATGAACTTGGTGGACGCCAACCGGGCCGCCACGACGGCCAGGTCCGTGCCGCGGTCGACGAACGCGGGCGACTTGCCGCCGAGTTCGAGGGTGACCGGCGTGAGGTTCTCGGCGGCGGCCCGCATGACGATCCGGCCCACCTGGCCGTTGCCGGTGTAGAAGATGTGGTCGAACCGCTGCGCGAGGAGGTCGGTGGTCTCCTGCACGGCGCCCTCCACCACCGCGACCGCGTCGCCGTCCAGGTAGCGCGGCATGAGGTCGGCGACGGCGCGCGAGGTGGCGGGCGCCAGCTCGCTCGGCTTGGCCACGACACAGTTGCCGGCGGCGAGCGCGCCGACGACCGGGGCGAGCAGCAGCTGGACGGGGTAGTTCCACGGGGCGATGACGAGGACCACGCCGAGCGGGTCGAGCACGGTGTGGGCGGTCGCGGGGCTCAGCCGTTCCGGTACCGGGGCCGGCTGCGGCCGGAGCCACTCGTCCAGGTGCTCCAGGGTGTGGTCTATCTCCCGCACGGTGAAGTCGATCTCGGTGCGGTACGCCTCCTTCCGGCTCTTGCCGAGGTCGGCGCGGAGGGCGGCCGCCAGCTCGTCACCGCGCTCGGTCAGCAGCGTCCGCAGGGCCTTGAGCTGGGTCGTACGCCAGGCCAAGGGCTTCGTGCGGTCGGTGGCGAACGTGGCGCGCAGCCGTGCGACGACGTCTGCGGGCTGTTCCGGCGAGTGCTCCGACATGGGTTTCTCCAGTGACGTGGTGCAGCGCCGGGAGGGGTGCCGGCGCTCGTTCTGCGGAACCCTGCGGGATGCGCCCACAGGGGTCTGTGTATATAGCAACTATTGCGACGGGGGTATTCCCCGTGGGCGGACGGGACCGCACCGGTGGGCCGGCCGCGGCCGCCCGCCGGTGCGGCTCCGGGTCAGGTCTGGGCGGTTGCGGTGTCGAGGTCGGCGTAGACGGTGACGACCCGGTCCGCACCGGTCAGGGACAGCAGGCGGGCGAGCGGGGCCGAGGGACGGGCTATCCGCAGGTCGGCGAGCTGGCGCACGCGCAACAGCACCGTCAGGCACGTGGAGTCCGCGAAGGTGACGCCGGCCGCGTCCAGGATCACGATGTGGTGGGACGCCGCGGCCTGGCTGAGGGCCGCCTCCAGCGGCGGGAGCGTGTCGAGGTCCAGCTCTCCGCGCGCCTCGACCACCCAGGCCGCTCCCGACGCGTGCTGGTAGCCCAGCGGGCCGGCTCCGGCATCGGTTCCGACGTCGGCTCGGCCGCCGACTCCCGTCGTGTCTCTCATGTCGTCTCCCATGACGGCGAGCATGCCCGACGGCCGGGGGCGGGACCAGACCCCGAGGGCCTTCCCGTCCCGGGCGGGGTTGGGCGGCTCCGTTTCGGCCGCCGAGCGCGTCACGGCCAGGGGGTGTAGTCAGAGTCGTTCCGTACGCCGGAGCGGGTCACGCCGTGTCCGGTGCGTGCGCTCGCGAGACGGAGTGCCGCCCGTGTACCGGATGTACACGGGCGATCCGGCAACGCGCCGAGCGTGCGTGCCAGGCGCGGCGCCGCGTGGCAGGGGCGAACGCGACGACACCACCTGACACAGCGCTACTAGGCCGCGGCCGGTTCGGAGCGGACGGTCAGGTGGCGTTCCCTCTCCGTCAGTCCGCCCCAGACGCCGTACGGTTCCGCCACGCGCAGCGCGTGCTCCAGGCATTGCACGCGGACGGGGCAGGCCCCGCACACCGCCTTGGCCGCCTCCTCGCGCGCCGCGCGGTCCGAGCGTCCCTCGCCCTCCGGGTGGAAGAAGCCGTCCGCTCCCACGCCGCGGCACGCGGCCTGCGCCTGCCAGATCCAGTGGTGCTCCGCCCGCCCGGGCAGGTGCGACACCCTCGCGATCCCCATTGCTCTCCTACGGCCAGGTCATCGAACGCATGCTTCTGGGAGACGTCTGGCCACAAAAGCGTGTTCGAAACGTCGGTCGAGCGCGGCAGCCGGACAACCAGGCCGGCGAAGTGGTCGGCCGAGCCGGACGGCCACGAGGCAGGTGTCGTCCTCGTGAGTCTCCGGCGTGTACGCGGCCATGATGCGGTCGAGGGCCTCCTGGGCCGTGAGCCCTTCGCACACCGCCAGCACCGTGCGCAGCGCGTCGATGCCGGAGGTGATGTTCCGCGCGCGTCGGCGTCACCAAGACGCTGCTGCACCAGTACCTCGGCACCAAGGAGGACCTGTACCTCGCCTGCCTGATCCCCGTCGGCGACCGGCTCCTGGACACCATCCGCGCCGCGATGGGGCCGGACGGGACCGCGGCGCACACCCCGCTGCGCGTGCTGCAGAGCATCTTCACCGCCCTGGAGGGGCAGCGTGAGGCATGGTTCGTGCTGTACGACACCACCCTGCCGCCCGGCGGCGAGGCCGCGCGCCGGGCCGCGGACTACTGGGCGGCCATCGACCGGCTCGCCGCCGGCGGCACCGCCGAACTGCTGCGCGCGACCGGATCCACCGACCCGCTGGACGCCGACGCGCTCAAGTACGTCTGGCGGGACCTGGTCGCCACCCTCGTCCGCTGGTGGGTGAAGCACCCGGAGCAGACCCCGGCGGCCATGACGCAGCGCTGTGCGCGCCTCTTCGCGGCTGCCGCGGGCCTCACCTCCGACGTCCACTCCGGCTGACCACGGGCACCGGGGCCGCGGCCTGACCCGGGACCTGACAAGGGGCCGTCCGGCCGCTCCGGGGCGCGTCGCGGGCTCGGCGGGGGCCGGGGGAGTCCACGCGCCCCTGCCCCGCCGTCCCGTCCGCCCGGCGCGCCGCGTCCGCCGGCGTTCCCTACGCGTCCGTTCCGCCCGGCAGGCCCTCCGCGTCCCGCCCGCCCTGTACGCCCTCGCCCTTGAGCTTGCGCCACACGGCTCCCAGCGCCTCCAGGTCCCGCTCGTCGAGCAGCCCGGTGAAGGCGGGGGCCAGGGCTTCGCGCCGCGTGGCGTCGGCCGCGGCGAACACCTCGCGTCCCGCGTCGGTGAGGGACACCTCCACCGACCGGGCGTCGCGCGCCGAGGGCGTACGGGTGACCAGGCCCCGGGTCTGGAGGGCGTCCACGACCCGGGACACCTGGCTGCGGCTGAGCAGCGTGCTGTTCCCGAGGACGGACGCGGGCACGGGCTCGGGGCTGGAAGCCAGCCAGAGCATGACCTCGAACCAGGACACGGGGAGGTCGTGGGCCTTCGCGAGGCCGCCGCCGTCGCGGCCGCCCGGGCCGGATGGCGCACAATCGCGACCCTGCGTGACACTGGCCGGGCCGACGCCCTGCGCCAAGCCGCCGCTGACGCGGGCGTCGAACTCGACATCCGGCAGCTCGACGTGGTCGACGCGGACTCCGTCGCCGCCGCCGTGGCCGGCGTGATCGCCGACTACGGCCGCCTGGACGCCGTGGTGAACAACGCCGGAGCCGGGCACGTCGGCACCCTCGAACTCGAAACCGTCGCCGACGTCCGCGAGGTCATGGAGGTCAACTTCTTCGGCGTGCTGAACGTCTCCAAGGCCGCACTGCCGCACCTGCGGGTCGCCGGAGGCCGCCTGATCACGGTCACCAGCGTCGGCGGCGTCGTCGGGCAGCCCTTCAACGAGGTCTACTGCGCGGCGAAGTTCGCCGTGGAGGGGTACATGGAGAGCCTGGCCCCCGTCGCGGGCGCCGTCGGCGTCCGCGTGTCCGTTGTCGAGCCGGGAGCCGTGGCCACGGAGTTCGTCAACAACATCGGACTCGACATCGAGTCCGGGATCGCCGCGGCCGGCCCGTACGCCGACGCACTGCGCCACTACATCGACCGTACGGCCGGCCAGTTCCTGGACGGCGCCCAGACCCCGGCCGGCGCGGCCGAGGCCGTCATGGAGGCGCTGACCGCCGAGCGCCCGGCGTTCCGCATCCAGACCTCGCAGTGGGCCCGCGAATTCAACGGGACCAAGCTGGCCGACCAGGACGGATCGGCGGTCCTAGGCATGACCGCCACCTGGGTCTCCTGACTCCTCTGCCGCGGCCCCCGGCTCCCGGCTCCCGATCTGTGCTCCGGGTGGAACCGGGTCATCATGGCGGGAGACCGGCGGTGCCTCCCGGGCGGCCGCCGGACCGTGCCCGAAGGCGCGGACGAGCGGGAGGTGACTCGTAGGCATGGACGAATCACGCAGGGCCTGGCTGACGATCGGCATCGTCGTCACCGTCATCCTCCTGAACCTCCTGGCCATCATCCTGATGAACACCGTCTGACGTCGGCCGCGCGACGGCCGCGTCCGCCTCCGCCTCCGCGTGCGCGTTCCGCGCCGCGGAGCCTTCCGGTGTGCGGCGTGCCGTGTGTCCGCCTCCGGGGCGCCGATGTGACGTGATCCGCTTCCGTACGGTCGCTGCCGTGGGATGCGTACGGCCTCCCGTCCGGGCCCTCGAGCCGTAGGGGCGCGGCCACCCGGGCTTCGGCGCCGTGCCCCTGCGGACCCCTTGGGCGTCCACGGGGTCCGACCCCGCCCCCACCTTGCTGACCGTTCGTCAACTGTGTTGGTGTTTAGGCCTGTTCGGACATGCTTCCGGGAAGAAAATGAGGCCGCTCAGGCCCTTGCTGTGCCGCTCCGGTTCGCGAATGATGCTCCGGGCGCGCCGGTCGCCGATGACTGCGATGCGCTCGCTCGCCACGCTTGAACTGGACCGCTCAGGAGGCCTGTTGTGTGGACGAACCGCCCCATTTGGAGATCGTTGTTCGTCGTCGGCGCCGCCCTCGCACTGGTCGTCGCCGTCCCGCAGGTGGCCTTCGCGGCCCCGCCCCCGGCGCTTCCCTCCCAGGCCGAGGCGATCGAGCTGACCTTCCAGCCGACCTACGACTACGACACGGACGGGTGCTACCCGACCCCCGCCATCGGGCCCGGGGGAGTCCTGAACGCCGGTCTCAAGCCCACCGGCGCCCTCAACGGAAACTGCCGGGACGCCTCCGACCTCGAGAACACCAACGGATACTCCCGCTGGACCTGCAACAACGGCTGGTGCGCCGTCATCTACGGGCTGTACTTCGAGAAGGACCAGGCCATCCCCGGCATCAGCCTCGGCGGCCACCGCCACGACTGGGAACACGTCGTCGTGTGGATCCAGGGCAATGAGGCGAAGTACGTCGCGACCTCCGCCCACGGCGACTTCAACCTCCGCGCGCGCGACCAGATCCGCTGGGACGGAACCCACCCCAAGATCGTCTACCACAAGGACGGCGTCGGCACGCACTGCTTCCGTGCGGCGAGCGCCAACGACGAGCCGCCCGAGAACCACCGCCGAGCCTGGCAGTTCCCCGCGCTCGTCGGGTGGTCGGGCTACCCCGCGAACCTGCGGGACAAGCTCGTCCAGGCCGATTTCGGCAGTGCGCACTTCGGTCTGAAGGACGGGTCCTTCGCGTCCCACCTGGCGAAGGCCAAGCCGGCGGGCATCCCCTTCGATCCGTATGCGTAGCCGGGCGGCGGCCGGTCGCCCCCGGCCCGCCACCCGATCGCTCTTCCACCAGGACGAGTCGCAGGCCGTGGAGGGCGCGGTCGTGGTCGTGGGCGACCCCGCGCACCGCGTGGCCGAGCGCGAGCGCCTCGTCACGTCCGTCCTGACCGGGTCGGGGCTGCTGATCGCTCTGGCCGCGGTGACCGGGCCCTGCTCTCGGGCAGGAGCCTGCGCCCCCGGCGTGGCAGGCGATGGAGGCACAGGAGCGGATGCTCGCGGACTCCGCGCACGAGCTGCGGACCCCGGTGGCCGTCATGCGCAGCTCGGTGGACGTGGCGGGCCTGGACCCGCGCGGCCTGGACCCACACCCGCCACGCATCCGGCGCGCCACCGAGCGGCTCACCGACGTCGTCGACAACGTCCTCATCCGGGCCGCCTCCAGGAAGGCTCCGACACCCTGCGCCCGGTGCCGCTGCGCCTGGACCAGCTGGTCGAGCAGATCTGTGAGGAGCCGGCGGCCGGAGCGCACACTCTGACCGCCACGGTCTCGCCGCGGAGACCCGGCCGGGCGGCGGCGCGGTGTTCCCGCCTCGCCCTGGCTCCGAGGGCGGCGCGGCGTGCCCGGGGGCGGCGCGCCGGACCCCGGAAATGCTCCCCGACCGGACGAAGAACGGCCCGCGGAGGTGGCCTGATGTGAGCGGTGTTCGAGGTGTCGCGGACTCCCTCCCCGAGTACGGCTGCGCGAACGGCCCGAGGCCCTTTGGGTGTTCCCGGCCACGACGGCCCGTTGCGTAGCCGACGCTGAACGCCCCACGGTGGCGTACGGCGGCGTAACGCGGGTCGGCCTTTCGTCCGGTGGACGCGGTTCGGGTGCGCGGGCTGCTGGGGCGGCGGGTTGCCGCGGTCGCAGGGGAGCGCCCGTTGCGGTTGGCAACGGTTCGGAGTGAGGCTGGATTTCGCTGGTCGGGCCTTGCGCGGTAAGGGCTCCTCGGGCTCAACCGGCGCTGATTCGCGCGCCCTTCGATGTCAGACGTTCGCGCTAGTGTGCGAACGTGAGCATTCATATCGTTGTTGGTTTCGGGCCCGCGGGGGCCGCCACTGCCCGGCTGCTCGCCGAGCGGGGCCATTCAGTACGGGTCGTCACCACCTCCGGCCGGAGTCCGGAACCCGGGATCGAGCACGTCGCGCTGGACGCGACCGACACCGAGCGGCTGATCGAGGCCGCGCGCGGAGCCGTGGCGATCCACAGCTGCGCGGCGCCGTCCTACCAGCGCTGGGCCGTGGACTGGCCGCCGCTGGCCTCGTCGCTCTGTGCCGCGGCCGAGGCGACCGGGGCCGTACTGGTCCTGCTCGGGAACCTCTACGGCTACGGCCCGGTGGACGGGCCCCTGACCGAGGAGCTGCCGCTCGCGGCGACCGGCCCCAAGGGGAAGGTGCGGGCCGCGGTGTGGGAGCAGGCCCGGACGCTGCACGAGCAGGGCCGGATCAGGGCCGTCGAGGTACGGGCCTCGGACTTCTTCGGCCCCGGCGTGACCGACGGCGGCCACCTGGCCGGGCGGGTCGTGCCGCGCCTCCTGCGCGGAAAGCCGGTCTCCACTCTGGGCGACCCGGACGCGCCGCACAGCTGGACCTACCTCCCCGACGTGGCCGCGGCCCTGGCCGGAGTCGCGGGCCACGAGCGGGCCTGGGGGCGGCCCTGGCACGTGCCGACGGCTCCCGCGCAGTCCGTACGGACCATGGTCGACCGCCTCGCCGCCCAGGCGGGAACGGGGCCGGTCGCCGTGCGCGGACTCCCGTCCGCCGTCGTGGCCGTGGCAGCGCTCGTCTCGCCGCTGATCCGCGAACTCAAAGAGGTCCGCTACCAGTTCGACCGGCCCTTCGTCGTGGATTCGAGCGCGTACGAGGGTGCCTTCGCGGTACGGGCCACCCTCGTCGACGAGCAGATCAAGGCGACCGTGGACTGGTGGCGCGAGCGGCAGGCGGGCGGATGACCTCGTTCACGGGGAGCGGTCCCGCGGCGGACCGGGAGGGAGCGCGGCGGGACGACGTCGCCATCGTGGGGATGGCGTGCCGGTTCCCGGGGGCGCGCGACGTGAACGAGTTCTGGAGGCTGCTGACGGCCCCGCGGGCGCAGTTCTCCCGCGTCCCGGACGCGCGGTGGCGCACCGCCGCGTTCCTCGGCGACAGCCTCCGGGACACCTCGTCCGCCTACACGGACACCATGGCGCTGCTGCCCGAGATCGACCTGTTCGACGCGGCGCACTACGGCATCCCGCCGCGCCGGGCCAGGGCGATGGATCCCCAGCACCGGCTGCTGATCGACCTGGCGCGCGAGGCGATCCAGGACACGGGGTGGGAAGCCGACGGCTTCGACCGCGAGGAGACCTCGGTGATCACGGCGCTCACCGAGAGCGGCTACCGCGAGCTCAGCACCATGCCGATACGCGTGCGCCAGCTGGCCGGCGGCGAGTTCGGCGCGCGCGACCGACCCGCTGCTGCCGGACGCCGTCCGCGCCGTCGACGGACTGCACGGCACGTCCGTGGCCGGACTCCTGCTCAACATGGGCCCTAACACGATCAGTTCGGTCTTCGACCTGCACGGCGAGAGCTACGCCCTGGACTCCGCGTGCTCCGGTGGGCTCATGGCGGTGGCCAACGCCGTGCACGCGCTGCGCGCGGGCCGCTCGCGCATCGCGCTCGCCGGCGGCGCCCAACTGGTACTCACCCCGGACCTGTTGATCGGCCTGTGCCGGATCGGCGCCATCTCGCGCAGCGGGAGGTGCCTGCCGTTCGGCGCGCAGGCCGACGGGTTCGTCCTCGGGGAGGGCGCCGGAGTGCTGGTACTGCGGCCCCTGACCGACGCGCTGGCGGCCGGTGACCGGGTCTACGCGGCGATCCGGGGTGTGGGAACGGCCAACGACGGGACCGTCCAGGGCGGTATGCACCCCCAGTCGGCCGGTCAGCTCCGCGCCCTGCGCCGTGCCTACCGGGATGCGGACCTGGCCCCGGGCGCGGTGGGCTACCTGGAGGCGCACGGCACCGGGACGTCGGTCGGCGACCCCGTAGAGCTCGCGGTCCTGCGCGAACTGCGCGCAGACCATGCCGCACCGGCCTACCTCGGCGCGGTCAAGGCGGTGGTCGGCCACTCGCTCAACTCCGCCGGAATGGCCGGGCTCATCAAGTCCGTACTGGCCGTGCAGCGCGGGGTGATCCCCCCGCAGCCCGAGTTCGACCCGGCCGACCGCTCGGGACTGGACGCCGCGCGGCTGACCGTCCCGACGAAGCCGACCCCGTGGCCGGCGGACGGCTTGCCGCGCCGGGCGGGAGTGAGCGCCTTCGGCTTCGGCGGTACCGGTGTCCACGTGGTGGTGGAGGAATCCGCCGCGGCGGGGCATCGGGCGCCGGAGCGCCCGGCACCCGCCGCAGGGCCGCAGCTCCTGGTCCTTAGCGCCCGGGACCGGAACGGGCTGGCCCGGTACGCGCGGGACCTGGCGCGGACCATCGCCGAGGACAGGCTGCCGCCGGCCGGGGTGGCGGACACCCTGGCCCGGCGGGCGCCCTTCGCGGAACGCCTCGCCCTCGTCGCGCAGGACGCCGACGCCGCCGTCGCCGGGCTCTCCGCGGCGGCGGAGGCCCTGGCGGCGGGCCGTACCGGCGAACTCGGGCCGGGCCTGGCGGTCGGCACGGTACACCCGGGCGGACCGGCGGAGGCCGTCGTACCGGCGGAAGCCGTCGGGCCGGCGGAGGCCGCACCGGCGGAGGCCGTCGCACCCGCGGTCGGGGCGCCGCCCAAGGAGGAACGTTTCGCCGATCCGGCCCGGCTCGCGGTGCGCGCCGTCACCGGCTCGGGTCTGCGCCCGGTGACGGAGCGCCGCCCCCCGTACACCCTGCCGCCGAGTCCCCTCGCCCCGCGCCGTCACTGGGTCGTGGACGAGGCGGCACGCGAGATGGCGGAGACCGTCGGGTCCGCACCGGTGGACCGGCCCGAGCGGGTGCCGGCACGGGGACCCGCCGAGGCGCGGCCCGCCGAGGCGCCCGCCGCGCCCGCCACCGTTGTCGCGTCCCTCGAACCCGTCGCGTCCGTCGTGCTCGAAGAGGTCTCCCGGACCGGGGTCTTCCCGCTCGCCGACCTGAGCGAGCGGATGACGCTCGTGACCGGCCTCGGCTTCGACTCCCTGATGCTGCTGGAGCTGGAAGCCGGCATCGGAAAGCGCATACCGGGCTTCCGGACCGAAGAACTGTTCTCGCCCGGACTCACCGTCGGCCGGCTGATCACACTGGTCGACCCGGACCACACGGGACCGGTGGATCCCGCCGAACCGCAGCCCGGCGAGGTCTTGCCGCCGTGGGGCGCCGAGACGGCGACCGTCGACGCCTTCCCGGAGGTGGGACGGATCGAGGAGCGGCTGAGTGCGATCGCCGACAGCGGGGAGGAGTTCCCGTACTTCCGCATCCACGAGGGCACCATCCGCGACACGACGGTGATCGGTGGACGTGCCTACCTGTCCTTCGGGAGCTACAACTACCTCGGCCTCTCCGGCCACCCGGCGGTCACCGAGGCCGTGCACCGTGCCGTGGACCGGTACGGCTCCTCGGTCTCCGCGAGCCGGGTGCTCTCCGGCGAACGCGACCTGACGGTACGGCTGGAACGGGCCCTGGCCGGCTTCCTCGGCGTCGGGGACTGCATCACGCTGGTGAGCGGCCACGCCACCAACGTCACCGCGATCGGGCACCTGGTCGGCGCGGGGGACCTCGTGCTGCACGACGCGCTCGCCCACGACAGCATCCTGCAGGGCTGCGCCCTGTCCGGGGCGGCACGGCGGCCGTTCGCCCACAACGACACCGGCCAGCTCGAACACCTGCTGCGGATCAACCGGTCCCGGTTCCGCCGGGTGCTGATCGCCGTCGAGGGCGCCTACAGCATGGACGGGGACCTCGTCGACCTGCCCGCCGTGATCGAGATCAAGAAGCGCCACGGCGCCCTGCTGATGGTGGACGAGGCGCACAGCATCGGCACCGTGGGGGAACGCGGCCGGGGCGTAGGCGAGTTCTTCGGCGCCGACCGGTCCGACGTGGACCTGTGGATGGGAACCCTCTCCAAGTCCTTCGCCAGCTGCGGTGGTTACCTCGGCGGCTCGGCCCGCATGGTGCGCTGGCTGCGGCACACCCTCCCGGGGTTCGTCTACAGCGTCGGCCTCACCCCGGCCAACGCCGCCGCGGCACTGGCCGCCACCGAGCTGATCACCGCGGAACCGCACCGGGTCCGCGCGCTGCGGCGCAACTCCGCGCTGTTCCTCGGGCTGGCCGCCGCGGCCGGACTGTCGACGGGCCCCAGCGCGGATACGCCCATCGTGCCGTGCATCCTCGGCGACTCGGCGCGAACCCTGCGGGTCGCGGGCCGGCTCTTCGACCGGGGTGTCATCGCCGACCCGATCTTCCACCCCGCCGTGGAGGAAGGGCTGTCGAGGCTGCGCTTCTTCGTGACGAGCGAGCACGGCGAGGCCGACATCCGCCGGGCCGTGTCGATCCTGGCCGAAGAGGTGGCGGCCACCGCGTAACGGTCGGGTCATCTCAGATCAGGGTGCGTTCGATCCGGCTGAGCACGGCCGTCTTGCCCGGGTCACCGGCCTCGCCCGCCTCCGCCGCCAGGGGCGCGGCGTGCCGCTGCTCGGCGTTGCCCATCCGCTGGGAGAGGAGGTAGGCGATGATCTCCGCCTCCTGCTCCTGGACGTCGTCGTACGTCGCGCGCAGCAGCATGTCGCGTACGAGCTCGGGGTCGAGGTTGGGGAAGAGGAGGCGTGAGGCGGCTTCGTCCAGCCCGCCCGCGCCCCGATGGCAGCAGATGATGTGCCCGAGCTCGTGCAAGATGATGTGCTCCTGATGCGCGCCGGTCGTGTTGGCGTCGTAGAAGATGAGGTCCTCGTCGCGTGCGGCGACCCACATGCCGCACGGATGCGACGAGGGCATCTGCATCGGGACCAGCGTGATCGGACGGTCACGCACCTCGCCGAGGTGGCGGCACAGTTCGGCCACGTCGTTCACCTCGGGAAGTCCGAGGTCGGCTAGCCGTCGGGCGCCGGCCTTCCGGAGCTTCTTGAGCTGACTGCGGCGGTCCTGGCCGGCCGACCGCTCCTTCCAGGCGCCCCTCACGAGGGGGCCGAGGAGTCGGTGACGGGGGGGAGGCCCTGCATCTGCCGGTACTGGTCCATGATGGCCGTGATGGCCTGGAGGTTCTCCTTCTTCATCCCCGCGGCCCGCATCGCCACGGCTCGGACGCCGGACTGCCGCAGCGCCTCGATGGCGGCGATCTCGCTGAGCACCGACTCGGCGACCGCGTCATCGAAGAAGTATGCGACCGAGACGCCGAAGAAGCGCGCCAGGGCGGCCAGGAGGTCGGGAGAGGGATTGGCCCGCTTCCCCGTCCTCAACTGCGACAAATACACGCCCCCGACCTTGAGTTCGGGGTTGGCCCGCTTCAGTTCCTCCGCCACCTCGGCGTTGGTCCAGTGCTTGCCCTTCGGACGAACCGTCTTGAACAGGTCGTCGAGGCGCACTGCGAGCAGGGGCCGGTCGTCACTCTCGGTTTCGGTCTCGGTCATGGTGAATCTTCCTCCCGTCACCTCCTCGGCATAGCCCTTGGCTATGCGCCAGTTTCACAGATTAGCGGTCAGTTGACAATTGGCCGTAACTCCGCCAACGTTGGGTCTCGCCGATAGCTGCCAGCTAACTTGACTCACGGGGGTTGCCAAGTTGGCGGGTGGTGAAAAACGGACTGGCCCGGCCCTCGGGGGATGGGCCGGACCAGTCCGGGCGGGAGCCCCTCGTTCTGCCCCGCGCAAGCGGGGGGAACGGGGGACCCGCCCGGTTTGACGGGGGATGCAAACCGGGCGGGAGCTCTCAACTCGCGGTGTGGAGCTTACTGTAGGCCGACGCCACTTGGGTGAGCCAGGCCACTTCTGCGGTGAAATTGTCCGTATCGCGGTCGTTGAAGTCGCCGGCGTCCTTGCTGTCGTGCGGGACGGTGCCGGTCCGTTTCGCGATCAGGGCCCGTTTGATCTGGGCCGCTTCCGTGAACGCCTGCCGCGACTCCTCGCTCGGCTCCTTACCGGGCGCACCGGTCGCGCCACTCTGGCCGGTTCCGCCGTCCTCGGCCGTGCGCTCGATGTACGGGCGCAGGTCCCGCCAGCCGTCCCGTATCTCGACGATCCGGCGGTGGAGCCGGTAGTCGAGGTCCGACACCGAGGCGCCCGGCGGTTCCAGGGCGATGTCCGGAGAGGACTCGTACAGGTCCCGCCACAGCGGGTAGAGCGCCCGGTAGGAGCGGTAGGTGCGGGCCCAGCCCAGGAGCCGGGTGGCCGCCGGGGCCCACGACGGCATGGTCAGGCTGAGCGAGAGCAGGACGATCCCCGACGCGCTGAAGACGGAGGCGGCGACCTTCCAGGCACCGATGTCGACGCCGGCCGCCGCGGTGAGGATGTTGAGCGTCCTGGCCGTGCAGTAGAGGAAGAGGATCACCGCGGCGACGGAGAGCATCCGCAGGGCCTGGCGCAGCGAGGCGTTGTCGGTCATCCGGGCGTACGGGCCGCACTGGCGGAAGATGGTGACGCAGGGAACCGCCTGGGACACGATGAAGACCAGGAGATAGGTGAGGGTCAGCGGCCGGCTGGTGCCGTCGAACTCGGAGGCGGGCAGCCCGGGGCCGCCGGCGAGGAAGAACAGCGCCGTCAGGAGCACGTCGAGGGTGATGCCGGTGATCACCCAGTAGCGCGTCCTGCGCACGGCCACCTCGTCCGCGGCGGCCCACCGCAGCAGGATGACCTGCGCGCTGACGCAGAACGCGACCGCAGCCAGGTGCATGACGAGGATGGCGAGGTTCCCGACGCCCAGGAAGCTCCCGCCGCCCATCGCGACGGCGCCCATCGTGAAGGTGAGGCACTGCAGCAACAGCGTTGCGATCAGCGCGCGGTAGGCGCTGTCCCGCCAACCGCGCCGTGCCTGGGAGAGACGGTAGGCGAGCGCGACGTACGACGAGAGCGCCGCTATGACGAAGCAGAGGGTTCTGGTGGTGTTCACGTCCTGGATTTCTGCACGTGCCGCGATGCGGCGGGCGGTCCGGGTCAGTCGGTGGTCTCGCCCGGGGGGACCTCGAGTCCGATGCTCTCGGCGGCGACGGCGATGGCGTAGTCGAAGAACGCGGCCTCGTCCCTGACGCTGTCGTGGGTGCGGCTGAAGACCTGGAACACCAGGAGGCCGATCAGGTTGCTCCACAGGACGATGCCGCGTTCGATGATGTCCGAGAACGGCGCCCCGGGCGTGCCGCCGAAGAGCTCCACGGCCGCCGGCAGGAGCAGCGGGGGACCGGGCACCGCCCGGCGGGGCGGGGTGAGCTCGCCGCCCTCCAGGGCCGCGCGCACGATGCCGCCGAGCACCGCGGGCGTGCGGGAGGCGGGCGGGACCGTGTCGTGCGGGGCGTGGTAGCCCGGCACGGGCGAGCCGTAGATCAGGGTGAACTCGGCGGGGTGGTCGAAGGACCACGCCCGCAGGGCGCGGGTGACCGCGAGGAGCCGGGCGCCCGCCGACGCCCCGGCGCCGGCGGCGGCCGCGTCGGCGCGCTCCATGGCGGCGCCGGACGCGTTGTAGGCGTCGATGACCAGAGCCGTCAACAGGTCGTCGCGGTGCGGGAACAGGGCTTCGACATCGGCGGCGGCAAGACCGCTGTCGCGCGCCACGGCGTCCAGCGACAGGCCCCCGGCGCCCAGTTTCACCAGGTGTTGACGCGCGGTGTCCTTGATCACCGCAGGCGGCGTCGCGTGGTCGGCGGTCGAACTTGATGCGGAAACGTCCATGCCGGAACCGTACCCGGCGACCACAACAGCCGTACGTGGAGCCGTTCGTGGGCCCCCGGAGGACCGGCGCGATCCGGCCAGTCGGAGGACCGGCGGGCGCGGGGAGGACCCGGGTGTGTGACCGGCCGCGGATCTGGAGTGGCCCGATGACACTCGCACACGATATGTGGCCGGGAGCGGTCCGACGGTGGTCCTGCTGCACTCCACGGTGTGCGACCTGCGGATGCGGGACCCGCAGACCCCCGCCCTGGCCGACGCCGGGCACGGCGTGGTGCGCTGCGGCCTCGGCGGTTTCGGCCAGAGGCCGGTACCGGCCGGACCGTACGAAGGCGCCCGGGACGTCACCGACCCGGCGCGCGCGAGGACGCGCTGATCGAAGCCGGCGACGTATCGCCGGGGCCACCGCGCTGGACGTCCGGCGACAACACCTCCGCGACCGGCCGCGCCGGGCGGGCCCGGGTGCGACGGCACCGGACCGGCCCGCACCGGCGTATTCCCGTACCCGTCGCCCGCGCCCGCGGGTACTGTCCCCGCGGGTACTGTCGTCGAGGCCCGTCCGACGTCGAAAGCGACCGCCGTGAACCATCTGCCCGCCGACCCGACGGTGCTGCACCCGATTCCCGGCCAGCCGCGCGTGGTGCTCCTGAAGCCGCTGGTGACCTCGCCCCTGATCGAGGCCGGGGAATACTCCTACTACGACGACCCGGACGACGCGACCGCGTTCGAGACCCGCAACGTGCTCTACCACTACGGGCCGGAGCGGCTCGTCATCGGGAAGTTCTGCGCCCTGGGCACCGGCGTGCGGTTCATCATGAACGGCGCCAACCACCGTATGGACGGCCCCTCCACCTTCCCGTTCCCGATCATGGGCGGCTCCTGGTCCGAGCACGTCGACCTGATCACCGGGCTTCCGGGACGGGGCGACACCGTCGTCGGCAACGACGTCTGGTTCGGCCACGGGGCCACGGTCATGCCCGGCGTGCGCATCGGGCACGGCGCCGTCGTCGCCTCCGGCTCGGTGGTGGTCGACGACGTCCCCGACTACGGCATCGTCGGCGGCAACCCGGCCCGGCTCATCCGCACCCGCTACAGCGACGCGGACATCGCCCGCCTGCTGTCCGTCGCCTGGTGGGACTGGCCCGCGGAGCACCTCACCGCCCACCTGCGGACCGTCATGTCCGGCACCGTCGACGCGCTGGAGGCCGCCGCGCCCCCGGCCTGAACCGCGGACGCGCACCCCGGCCCGCGCCACGGCTCACCCGGGCGGGCCGGCCAGGACGGCCTCGGTGAGCTTCACCCACCCGGCCGGGGTGCCCACCCACCCCGATCGGGCACCCTCGGCGGGCAGCAGGCGGCGCGCTCCCACCGGAGCACCGCCCCGCCGCGCGCTGCCGCGACGCGCGTTGGGACCGTACCGGCGGCGCGGCTACGCTTGCCGCATGACTGTGCTCGTGTACGAAGACTTCGGGACCGGACGCCACCGGGAAGCCTCCCTGATCCGGCACGCCCTGGGCAGTGCCCACGACGAGGCACTCGTCGCCGGCCTGGCCGGGGGGATCGGCTTCATGTACTTCGTCTTCGAGTACGAGGGCCTCACCCCCATGGCCACGATCGTGGCCCAGTCCCACCCCGAGCCCTGGGTGCAGGTCGCGCTCGGCCGCCTGGGCGTCCCGTACGACGCCACGCGCGCGATGAAGCCCCGCTGGGGCCGCGTCCGGGCCGCGCTCGACCAGGGCCAGCCCGCCTTCTGCGTCGTCGACCGGTCCTCCCTGCCGTGGCACGAGCCCGACCCGGCTGCCGAGATGACCGGCGCCGACCCCTACACCGTCGTCATCGCCGGGTACGACGGCGACGACCTGCTGATCGAGGACGGCGCCGAAACCCCGCACCGGATCGACCGCGAGGCGTTCGGGGCCGCCTGGACCGCGCACCGCAAGGGCCGCCACCAGCTGATCGTGCCCACCGGGCCGCCCGAGGGGGAGCCGGACGTGGACGGGGCGATAGCCTCCACCGTCACCCACCTCACCGGGCCGGTCCTGGGCAACCAGTTCGACGTGAACTTCGGCTTCACCGGGATGGAGAAGTTCGCGGCGCAGCTGCGCGACCGGACCACCAGGACGGGCTGGGAGGCCCGGTTCGGCGGCTCGCCCGCGGCGTTCCGCGCGGGCACCGGGCGGCTGTACACCTGCCTGGAGGAGGAGTGGACCGCGCCGGGCGCGACCCGGCCGCTGTACGCGGACTTCCTGGACCTCGTCGGGCGCCCGGAGGCGGCCGGCCTCTTCCGGGAATCCGCACGTCACTGGTCGGAGCTGGCCGCGCTCGCCCGGGACGCCGACGCGGACGCCGGTGCCGAGACGCGGCGGGAGCTCTTCGAGGCGTGCGCGCAACGGGTGGACCGCTGTGTGGACCTGGAGAGCCAGGCCGTCCGCGCGCTCCAGAAGTAGGACGCCCCGCAAGGAGGAAGCGGGATGCCCCGTGGGCATCCCGCTTCCCGGTGGCCGCTCGGCTCCCGGCGCGCGCCGCTACCGCCTGGCGCTCAGCGACGGCCGCGGAGCCGGCCGAGCAGCCCGCGGGCCTGCGTCCGCTTGCGGGGGTCGGCGGCGGCCCGACGGATCGACTCGATGGTCTGTCGGCCCTGCGGGGTGCGGCTGAACTGCTTGATCCGTGCGAGTAGTCCGGACATGAGGCCCTCCTGGCGCGTGGTCACTCGTGGTGAACGACGTGTGCCCCGAAGCCACCGGATGAAACAATCCGCCGGGTATCCCGCACCATCGGGGGCGTCCGGTCCTTCACCGTCACCTGCCCGGTTCGTGCCGCGGCGGCGGGATCAGGAGCGGACGCAGCGGTGCGCGGGCCCCGGAGGGTCCGCGCACCGTGTCCTCGGGGAGCCGGGTCAGTGGCCGCCCCAGCCGTGGCCTCCTCCGTGGCCGTAGTCGTCATCGTCGTCCCAGCCGCTGTTGTGGTACCAGCCGCCGTGGCCGTAGTCGTCGTCATCGCCGCAGCCGCCGCCGTTGAGGTAGCTGACGGCCGCGGTGGGAGTTGCCGCCGAGGCCGTGCCTGCTGTGCCGAGCGCCACGCCACCAGCCATCAGAAGACCGGCGGCGGAGACCACGAAAAGACGCTTCGCTCTCTGTGCATGCATGGAATAGCCCTTCCTTCCACCCTCCCGCGCGCCTCTCCGGGGCATGAGGGGGTGGCCGCGGCCGCAGTCGGAATGCGCGGCGCGGGTCGTGTGCGGTGCCGCGTGCTTGATGCGTTCGAGGATCGAGCACGCCTCCGCCGATGGCGCAGCGGTGTGCCACGCGCGTTCAGGGGGCTGCGGCCCCTCGGCTCCCCAGGGTGCGGGAACTCCGGCAACCGCGGGCGTGCTCCGCAATCGCGGCTCTCACTCACAAAGGCTAGTCGCGCCCGTCGTACTCGGCACCTCGGGACCGGTGGTCCCGCCGCTCCGCCGCCGCCGGGCCGCCGCGCGAAGGTCAGGGCTGCTGTGACCACCCGTCAATTCCCGTTCCGCAAAGGCGTGGAAGGTCCCCGCGGGGCGGCCGGTGAGGCGCTCGACGGTGTCGGTCGTACGGTCTTCGGCGCCCTCGGCGATCGACCGGTCCATGCCGGCGAGCATCGCGGCGACCCCGTCGGGCATCTCGGCGGCCAGCCGGTGGTGACCCTGGTCATCGGAGCGACGGGCACCACCGGGAGCCGCGTCGCCGCCCGGCTGGCCGCCGCGGGCCCAAGGGCGTGGAGGAGGTCGTGGCGGCGGAGTCGGCGGACGCGGTCATCGGGGGCGACAGCCCCTACGCGGCCGGGCACTACGCGCTCTGGCACGGCCTGCTCCGGGCCGCGCTGGAGCGGGTCCCGGAACTCGTCGACGGTGATTTCACGGCGCATGCCCTGCTCGCCGCCACCCGCGCCGACCTGGTCGAACACCTCGTCGGCCACGAGGGGATGACGCGTGAGGAGATGCGGGCGCGCCTGGCCGCGTTCACCGCCCGGATCCTGCGGGACCCGGGCGCACCGCACTGACGCCCGCGTCAGTTCCCGGCGGGAGCGGCCGGTGCTTCGGGACTCCCGGGCGCAGGCCGGGGGCGGAGCCGGGCGGCGAGCACCGCGACGTCGTCCTCGGCGTGCGGCGCGTCGAGGTCCCGGCACACGGCGTCCACCACCCCGGCCGGCGCGACCCCGGCGGGCATCCGCAGCGCCGCCAGCCTGGCCAGGGACACGTCGATGTCCTCGCCCCGGCGCTCGACCAGTCCGTCCGTGTACAGCACCAGCGTGTGATCGGCCGCGATCGGCCGGGTGTACGCCTCGTAGCCGCCGAACCCCGTGCCCAGGGGCGGGCCCACCGGCACGTCCAGCAGCTCGCCCCGGCCGTCGCCGGTGAAGACGGCCGGCGGCAGATGGCCCGCGCTGGCGTAGTCGGCCTTGCCCCGGGCCGGGTCGATCCGTACGAGCAGGCAGGTCGCCGGGCGCCGGGTCCCGTCGGCCGCGGCCAGGGCGTCCAGCCGGCCCAGTACCCGGTGCGGGGCGAGATCGGTGGCGGCCACCTCACGCAGGGTGGCGCGGTAGGCGTTCATGTCCGCGGCGGCGTCCAGGCCGTGCCCCATGACGTCGCCGATCACGAGCAGCGTCCGGCCGAAGTGCAGGCGCACGGTCTCGAACCAGTCCCCGCCGACCAGGGCGCGCGCTCCGGCGGGCAGGTAGCGGCTGGCGATCTCCACGTTCGGGTGCGGCCGGCCCGGCTCGGCGACCAGGGCGCGCTGGAGTGCGAGGGCGGTCCGTTCGGTCGCCGCCAGCCGCCTCACGTGCCCGATGTGGATCCCCGCCACGCGGGCCGCGAAGTGCAGCGCCGCCGTCTCGTGGCGGCCGAACGCCTCGCGGGCCCGCACGGCGAGGACCGTCCCGTAGACCTCGCCCCGGCCGATCACGGGTACCGATACGACGTACGCGGTCCCGCCGCCGGCGGTACGCCCGGTCCATGCCCGCGCGGAACGGTCCGGGTCCCCGGCCGGCGCCCCGGGCGCCGGGCCGGGCGCCGGGCCCGCCGGCAGCAGCCCCGTGGCGCCGGCCTCGGCCACGCGGCTGACGCCCGAGCCGCGGACGACCAGGTCCACGGCGGCGGCGTCGCACAGCGTGCGGAGCAGGAAACCGGCCAGCTCCCGGCAGGTCTCCCGCTCGTCGCCGGACGTGCCGATCCGCTCGAGCGCCTCCTCCGCGGCGCGCAGGCGCCCCTCCAGCCCGTTCGGGTCCTCCGACACGACGCCCTCGTCACCCCGTCCCTCCGCCCGGCCCGCTGAGGAAGGCATTTCACCAGGCGCCGCCCGTTTCGCGGAGCGATGCGCCGCGTGTCCCCGCCCGCGTACACCGTCGGACCGCAGGCGACGGCATACCGTTCCCTCCCGGCCACCGGCAAGACGTCGACCGGAAGATTCTCGATGGCGCACTAGACTGACGGGTTGTTTGGCGCTGAACCGGAACAACCTGGGCAGACCCGGGCTCCGACGGCGACCCGGACCGACTCCGGGAACGAGACGCGAGGGCCGATGGCAGCCACACCTGAGCGCGGTGAACCCGCCCTGCTGGCCAGCGTGGAAACCCACGGGGCCGACGCCGGGGAGGCCCCCGGGCCGGACCGCCCGGGGGTGTCCGGGGGCGACCGCGCGGCAGTGTCCCGGGCCGACTCGGCGGAGGCACCCGGGACCGGCCCCGCGGAGGTGTCCGAGACCGCTCGTGCGGCGGTGTCCCAGGCAGTCCCGGCGGACGCGCCCCGGGTCGCTCGTGCGGCGGTGTCCCAGGCCGACCCTTCAGACGCGCCCGAGGAGTCCGGCAAGTCCGCCCGGTTCTCCGCCGGGCCCGCGGCCCCGCCGCGCACCCTCGTCGACGTCTTCGAGGACTCCGTACGGGCCCACCCCGACGAACTCGCCCTGGACGACGGCACGGAACGGCTGACCTACCGAGCGCTCGCCGTCGAGGTCGAACGCCGCCGGCGCGCCCTGGCGGCCGCCGGGGTCCGGCTCGGCGACCGGGTCGGCGTCCGCGTGCCGTCCGGGACGAACGAGCTGTACGCGGCGGTCCTCGCCGTCCTCGCCGCGGGCGCCGCCTACGTGCCGGTCGACGCCGAGGACCCGGACGAGCGGGCCGAGCTGGTCTTCGGCGAGGCCGGGGTGCGGGCGGTACTGGGCGCCGGAGGGCGCATCGACGTCACCGCCGCCGCCGACGCCCCCGCCCCGGCCCCGGCCTCCGCGCCCGCGGGGGAAGGGCGGCCCGGGCCCGGCCACGACGCCTGGATCATCTTCACCTCCGGCTCCACCGGCAAGCCCAAGGGCGTCGCCGTCAGCCACCGCAGCGCCGCCGCCTTCGTGGACGCCGAGGCCGCCCTGTTCCTCGCCGAGGAGCCGATCGGCCCCGGCGACCGGGTCATGGCGGGCCTCTCCGTCGCCTTCGACGCCTCCTGCGAGGAGATGTGGCTGGCCTGGCGCCACGGCGCCTGCCTGGTACCCGTACCCCGTTCGCAGGTGCGCAGCGGCGCCGACCTCGGCCCCTGGCTGGTGGACCAGGAGATCACCGTGGTCTCCACCGTGCCGACCCTGGCCGCGCTGTGGGAGCCCGAGGACCTGGGCGAGGTCCGGCTGCTGATCTTCGGCGGGGAGGCCTGCCCGCCCGAGCTGACCCAGCGCCTGGTCACCGAGGGCCGCGAGGTCTGGAACACGTACGGCCCCACCGAGGCCACCGTCGTCGCCTGCGCCTCGCTCCTGACCGGTGAGGAACCGATCCGGATCGGCCTCCCGCTGAACGGCTGGGAGCTCGCCGTCGTCGACGAGTCCGGCGAACCGGTTCCCATGGGCGGCAGCGGCCAGCTCGTGATCGGCGGCGTCGGCCTCGCCCGCTACCTCGACCCCGCCAAGGACGCCGAGAAGTACGCCCCGCTGGAATCCCTCGGCTGGGAGCGCGCCTACCGCAGCGGCGACCTGGTCCGCGCGGAACCGGAGGGGCTGGTCTTCCTCGGCCGCGGCGACGAGCAGATCAAGCTCGGCGGCCGCCGGATCGAACTGGGCGAGGTGGACGCCGCCCTGCAGTCCCTGCCCGGCGTCGCCGGCGCGGCATCCGCCGTCCGTACGGCGCGCAGCGGCAACCAGCTGCTCGTCGGCTACCTCGTCACCCAGGAGGGCTGGGACCAGGCGGCGGCCGTGACGCGGCTGCGCGCCGAACTGCCCGCGGCCCTCGTACCGCTGCTGGCCCCGGTCGGCGAACTGCCGACCCGCACCTCCGGCAAGGTGGACCGGGACGCGCTGCCCTGGCCGCTGCCCGACCTGGAGACCACCGGCCCCACCGAGCAGCTGTACGGCACCGAGGCCTGGCTCGCCGAGCAGTGGAGCGAGACCCTCGGTGTGGCCGTCTCCGGCCCCGCCGACGACTTCTTCGCCATCGGCGGCACCAGCCTCGCCGCCGCCCAGCTCACCACCCGGCTGCGCACCCGCTATCCGAGCGCGGCCGTCGTCGACGTCTACCAGCAGCCCACCCTGCGCAAGCTGGCCCGGCGGCTGGAGAAGTCCGTACAGGACGACGGCGCCGCCCGGACCGTCGCGCCCGTACCGCTGCGGTCCCAGGTGGTGCAGTCGCTCCTGCTGCTCCCGCTGTACACCCTGGTCGGCCTGCGCTGGACCGTGGCGCTGCTGGCCCTCGGCAACGTGCTGCACACCCTCGGGGCCTACCCCTGGGCGCCGACCGCCTCATGGTGGCTGGTCGCCGCCGGCGCGACACTGCTGTTCAGCCCGCCCGGCCGGCTCGCGATCGCGGCCGGCGGCGCCCGCCTGCTGCTGCGCGGGGTCACGGCCGGGCGCCATCCGCGCGGGGGAAGCGTCCACCTGCGGCTGTGGACGGCCGAGCGGCTGGCCGAGTGCGTCCGCGCGACCTCCCTCACCGGTTCCTGGCTGGAGCGCTACGCCCGCGCCCTCGGCGCCAAGGTCGGCCCCGAGGTGGACCTGCACTCGCTGCCGCCGGTCACGGGCATGCTCAAGCTCGCCCGCGGCTGCGCGGTGGAGTCCGAGGTGGACCTCTCCGGGCACTGGCTCGACGGGGACCGGCTCGTGATCGGCCCCGTCAAGGTCGGCCCCGGCGCGGTGGTCGGCACCCGCAGCATCCTCTTCCCCGGCGCGCGCGTGGGCAAGCGGGCCGAGGTGGCCCCCGGCTCCGCCGTCGTCGGACAGGTGCCGACCGGCCAGCGCTGGGCGGGGGCGCCCGCCGGCAAGCTCGGCAAGGCCAAGCACAACTGGCCCGACGGACGGCCGCCGCGTCCGCTCCACTGGCGCGCCGTGTACGGGGCGACGGGCTTCTGCCTCACGTCCCTTCCCGTGCTCGCCGCCCTGCCCGCCCTGCTCGTGGTGAGCCGGTTCGTGCCCTCCGGCGCCGGGCTCGGCGCGGCGCTGCGGGGAGCGCTGCTCGCCGTCGTGCCCGGGGCGCTCGCCTTCGGGCTCGCGTACGCGCTGCTGCTGCTGGTCTCCGTACGGCTGCTCAGCCTCGGGCTGCGGACGGGGAGCCACCCCACGCACAGCCGGATCGGCTGGCAGGCCTGGACGGTCACCCAGCTGATGGACCTGTCCCGGGAGACGCTGTTCCCGCTGTACGCCGGGCTGATCACCCCGGTGTGGCTCCGGCTGCTCGGCATGAAGATCGGCCGGGGCGCGGAGGTGTCCACCGTGCTCGCGCTGCCGAGCCTCACCACCGTCGGCGAGGGGGCGTTCCTCGCCGACGACACCCTGACCGCCCCGTACGAACTGGGCGGCGGCTGGATGCGGATCGGGCACTCCGAGATCGGCCGCCGCGCGTTCCTCGGCAACTCCGGGATGACCGCGCCGGGCCGCAGCGTGCCCGACGGCGGGCTGGTCGGCGTCCTGTCCGCGACGCCGAAGAAGGCCAAGAAGGGCAGCTCGTACCTGGGCCTGCCGCCGGTCCGGCTGCCGCGCTCCGCCGCGGACTCCGACCAGAGCCGTACGTACGACCCGCCCGCGCGGCTGCTGTGGGGGCGCGGACTGGTGGAGCTGTGCCGGCTCCTCCCGGTGTTCTGCTCGGCCGCACTGGCCGTCCTGACCGCGGCGGCGCTCTGCGCGCTGATGACGGCCGGCCCGGGGATCGCGGGCGGCGCGCTGCTGTCCGGGGCGGTCCTGCTGGCCGCCGGCCTCGCCGCGTGCGGGGTCGCGGTGGCCGCGAAGTGGCTGCTGGTGGGCCGGCACCGGGCCGGGGAGCACCCGCTGTGGAGCGGCTTCGTGTGGCGCAACGAGCTGGCCGACACCTTCGTCGAGGTACTGGCCGTGCCGTGGCTGGTCGGAGCGGTACCCGGCACACCCCTGCTGTCCCTGTGGCTGCGCGGGCTCGGGGCCCGCATCGGCCGGGGCGTCTGGTGCGAGAGCTACTGGCTGCCCGAGACGGACCTGGTGGTGCTGGGCGACGCGGTCAGCGTGAACCGCGGCTGCGTGCTCCAGACACACCTCTTCCACGACCGGATCTTGAGGACGGATACTGTGGTCCTCCGCGAGGGCGCCACCCTGGGCCCGGGCGGAATCGTCCTGCCCGGGAGTACGATCGGGGCCCGCAGCACACTGGGTCCCGCCTCTCTCGTGATGGCCGGGGAATCCGTCCCCGCCGACACCCGCTGGCTGGGCAATCCGATCGAGGCGTGGCGGTACTGAAGGGCGGCCCCGGGGCGGTCCCGGACCCGTTCCGGTACGGTCCGGGGCCCCGCTTCCGGGCGGTCCGCGGAGGCCGGGTACGTCAGCGGCGACCAAGGCACACCGGCACGTCGTACGAGCACAGCGCAGGGAGCGGAAGCGGCAGTGAGCGGCCAGAAGACAGCGGTATCGGACCCTTACTTTCCGGCCAACGGCGACTCCCGTTACCGCGTGCACCGGTACGAACTCGCTCTGGAGTACCGCCCCGGCCCCAACCGGCTGGCCGGCACGGCCCGGCTCAGCGCCATCGCCGGACGGGCGCCGCTCACGGAGTTCCACCTGAACCTGGCGGAGTTCAGGGTCGGCCGGGTCCTGGTGAACGGCCGCGCCCCGCACTACGCCCACCGGGGCGGCAAGCTCCGCATCCGGCCGGCCAAGCCGCTGCCCGCCGGCGCCGCCTTCACCGTGGAGGTGCAGTGGGCGGGCAACCCCAAGCCCGTGCGCAGCCCGTGGGGCGGCATCGGCTGGGAGGAACTCACCGACGGCGCGCTGGTGGCCAGCCAGCCGATCGGCGCACCCTCCTGGTACCCGTGCAACGACCGGCCCGCGGACAAGGCCTCGTACCAGATCTCGATCAACACGCCGTCCCCCTACACCGTGGTGGCGGGCGGCCGGCTGCTCACCCGGACGACGCGGGCCAGCACGACCACCTGGGTGTACGAGCAGTCCGCGCCGACCTCCAGCTACCTGGTCGGCCTGTCCATCGGCATGTACCAGACGGTGCTGCTCGGCGAGCCCGGGCTCGGCGGCGTCCCGCAGAGCGCCCACGTGCCGGCGCACCTGCTGGCGCGCTTCTCCCGCGACTTCGCCCGGCAGCCCGCGATGATGCGGCTGTTCGAGGAGATCTTCGGCCCGTACCCCTTCGGGGAGTACGGGGTCGTCGTCGCGGACGAGGAACTGGACGTCCCGGTGGAGGCCCAGGGGCTCTCCCTGTTCGGCGTCAACCACGTGGACGGCGTCCGCGGGTCGGAGCGGCTGATCGCCCACGAGCTCGCGCACCAGTGGTTCGGCAACAGCGTGACCATCGCCGACTGGCGGCACATCTGGCTGAACGAGGGGTTCGCGAAGTACGCGGAGTGGCTCTGGTCGGAGCGCTCGGGCAGCCGCACGGCGCACGAGCTGGCGGCCACCGCGCACCGGCTGCTGTCCCTCCAGCCGCAGGACCTGCGGCTGGCCGACCCGGGCCGCAAGCTGATGTTCGACGACCGGCTGTACCAGCGCGGCGGTCTGACGGTGCACGCGATCCGCTGCGCCCTGGGCGACGAGGCGTTCTTCCGCATGCTCCGCGAATGGGCCACCGTGCACCGCTACGGCGTGGTGACCACCACGGGCTTCACCGCCCACGTGTCCCGCTACGCGGCCGAGCCGCTCGACGACCTGTTCGCGGCCTGGCTGTACGAGCCGTCCCTCCCACCGCTCCCGCCCCCGCCCGCGGCGCCCCCCGCCCTGCCCCGGATACCGGCCCGCCCCGGCTACCCCCCGACTCCCGGACTCCCCCCGGCCCACGGCCGCGCCTGAGCGGGCGCCTCAGCCCGTGCGGGTCGGCAGCGGGGCCGAGGGGATGGTCAGCGGGGGGCGTGGGAGCCCGGGCCCATCAGGCAGTACGCCGCGCTGGACGAGGCCGTTGCCGCGTGCCCCGGGCCGCCGGTGCTCGTCGCCCACAGCTTGGGCTGCACCACCCTGGCGCACTGGGCCGCCCGTACGCCCACGGCGTCCGTCCGCGCCGCGCTGCTGGTCGCGCCCCCGGACGTCGACCGGGTCGACCAGCCGGAGCTCCTCGGGTTCCGGCCCGTGCCGCCGTTCCCCCCCCCCGCCCCCCGTGTCACGCCCCGGTGATCAGGCCGCCGAGGCCACGAGCCCCGCTTCCGGTGTCGTCCGGTTGTGGTGGTGGTGGGTGGGTTGGGGGGTTGGGGTGGTGGGTGTGGTGTCGGTGAGGAGGGTGATGAGGGT
>NZ_JBHXQN010000053.1:0-41317 GCF_042717785.1 Streptomyces sp. NPDC058619 | reverse complement strand
GCACCGAGCTCCACGACGCGTTCGTCTCCCTCGCCTGCAGCCTCATCTGCTGGCGACGCCTCAACAAGTCCGACTCATGATCGTGTTACGAGCTCATAGGGCCATAAGGCGGTTGTGCGAGGGGAGTTCCAAAACTGTAGGGCACGATCCCCGGTTGACCACGGTCGCCGCGAAAACCCTTGAAATAGAGCCTTGATCATCATTTTCTTGGTCAACCGAGAATCCGCACTTACTGTTTTGGAACTGCCCGGTGCACACAGCGCCGATGGTCGTATCCCCCCGTCATGCCCACACGGAGGCACCCCCTTGTCCCGGCACACCTGATTCGCCCGTACGTCGACGCGAGCGGCAACTCGCAGCGACCTACCGAGGCACAGCTCACCCATCACCCGGCCTACCGCGCCCCTTCTCACATCTCCACGGCACCGCGCGGCCGGGGCTTCACACACTTCAAGGACACCGCTATGCCATCCCTGCGCCCTCCCCTGCCTGAAACCCGGCCGCCGGCCCTGACCGGCGAGCGCGGAGGCACCCCGGGTTGAAGGCCGTAGCCGCCGCCATCGGCATCCTCTGCCTCTCTCCCCTCGTCCTCGCCACCACCGCCACCATGGCCGCCGCCGGAAGCGGCGCAGCCTCCAAAGGCGCCGCCTGCACTCCCGGCGGCAGCAGCATCGATGCTGCCGCGGTCGCCAAGCAGGTCGCGGCGATCCTCGGCGGCCAGGGCGGCGACAGCTCGGTCCGCGTCGAGGGCCTGGAACTGCCCGACGAACAGATCCCCCACGCCAAGACCATCGTCGCCACCGGCATCGCCCTGAAGGTCCCCGAGCGCGGACAGGTCGTCGCGCTCGCCACCGCCATCCAGGAATCCCGGCTCCGCAACCTCACCTACGGCGACCGGGATTCGCTGGGGCTGTTCCAGCAGCGGCCCAGCCAGGGCTGGGGCACCCCCGAGCAGATCCGCGACCCCGTCTACTCCTCCACGCGCTTCTACAAGGGCCTGCTGGAGGTCAAGGGGTGGCAGCAGATGACCATCACCCAGGCCGCCCAGGCCGTGCAGCTCTCCGGTTTCCCGGACGCGTACGCGCAGTGGGAGCCGCTGGCCCGGGCCCTGCAGCAGGCCATCGTCAAGACGCTGCCGAACGGCGGAACAGGTCAGACCGGCCAGGAGACGGGTACCGCTCCGGGCGGCGCCGGCGGCTGCAAGCCGGGCGAGGACGGAGCCGGCTGGGGATCCATCCCCGAAGGGACCGTCCCCGCCGGGTACAAGATTCCCGCCGACGCCTCGCCGAAGGCCCGTATCGCCATCGACTGGGCGATGCACCAGCTCGGCACCCTCTACCAGTGGGGCGGCACCTGCACGGCGCCGCACGGCCCCGACCCCATGGGCCGCTGCGACTGCTCCAGCCTCATGCAGCAGGCCTACTCCAAGGCCGGCATCCAGCTCACCCGCACCACGTATACCCAGGTCAAGGAGGGCGACGCCGTACCAGCGAACACCCTGATCCCCGGTGACCTGCTCTTCTCCCGCGGCACCGCCGCCGTCCCCGAACACGTCGGCATGTACATCGGCGCCGGCCTGGTGATCAACGCACCGCGCACAACGAAACCGGTGCGCATCGAGAAGGTCGGCGACTGGCAGATCCTCGCCGTCCGCCGCATCCCCACGCTCAACAGCTAGACCGCCGCCCGCCAATGCGGGCCTGCGCCGGGCCCCACTTCGCGCCCCGAGCGCCCCTCTCCCTTCCCCGCACAGCCGCAGGGCCTCTCCGGCCCGCGCCCGCAAGGAGCTTCGCCATACCCATTTCACTCGCAGACCGCGTCCTCTACCTCGCCTACGACCCCGGAATCACTCCAAAGGAGGGCGGCCTTCCCGGGCTCGACGTCCTGAAGAAGGTCGTCAGCTCGATCAACATGTTCGGCATCATCGCCGTCGTCGGCGCGCTCGCCATCTCCCTCGGTGTGTGGGCCTGGGGCCACCACAGCGGTGGCCACCAGGCCGAGGCCAACGGCAAGAAGGGCGCCGTCGTCTCGGCGGGCGCGGCCCTGGGCCTGGGCGCCGCCAATGGCATCGTCGCGTTCTTCTCGGCACTCGGGACGCAGGTCAAGTAGTGCCGAAACGTTCCCTCTCCCCCTTGCACCGGGCCACCACGCACTGGACGACCGGCCGACGGATCCTCGTCGCCGCCGTGGTCATCACCGCCCTCCTCGGGGCCGCCGGACTGACTGCCTGGTTCACCGCCCGCGGCGGTCAGCCCGGGACCGGCGCCTCACCCGCAGCCCCCACGCCGAGCTCGCCCGCCGGGACGGCCCCGAAGCCTTCCGTCGGCACGGGCTCGGTCCCGGCTCCGCCCAAGCTCACCGACCCGCTCGCCTACGCCAGGGCGGCGGCAGTGATGCTCTGGTCCTACGACACCCGCACCACCAGCCGTGACCAGCACCTCGCCGGCATGAACGCGTGGATGACCAGCGAGACGAAGTACACCGACTGGACGGCGATCTCCGGACAGGTCCCAGACCCAGTGCTGTGGTCGCGCATGGCCGACAACGCCCAGTACGCCACCGCCGCCGTCAGCGAGGCCCACTTCCCCTCGGCGTTCAAGCAGGCCCTCGCCGAGAACCCGTCCGCGATCACCGAGGCCTACATCTACGCGGTCACCGTCACCGGCAAGCAGACCATCGCCTGGAAGAACGGCGGAGGCGGCGCCGAGGACCGCGCCGTCACCCTCGCCGTCCAGTGCCGCCCCAACTCCGACTGCGCCCTGGTCTCCCTCGCCCCGAGCGTCGCCCCGTAACACGCCACTGAAGACAAGGAGGTATCCCTCCAGTGGACTTCTGTTCCATCCCCCTCGCCAGCAAACTGTGCAGCGCCGCCGACGCCATCGACTTCGTCAACGACCCGGGCAAGGCCATCACCGAGGGCATCGGCAACTGGATCGCCAAGTCGGCCGGCGAGTTCGCCGCCGCATCCGCCGATCTCGCCGCCGAAGCCGTCAACGCCACAACCAAGGTCGACCTGCGAGCCGGCTGGTTCGTCGACAACTACGAACTGCTGCTGCCGATCGGCCTGACCATCCTGGTCGCCACGTTCTGCGCCCAGCTCATCCGGGCCGCCGTCAAGCGCGACGGCCAGGCCCTGACCCAGGCCTTCACCGGCACCGCCAGCGGCGTGATCTTCTGCTTCGTCGCCATCGCCGGCACCACCGTCGCCATCGAAGTCGTCGACGCCTTGTCCGACGGCCTGTTCGCGGCAGCGGGCACCTCAATCGAGGAGGCGGTGCGCCGCATGGTCAAGGCCAGCTCCGTCGCCTCCATGGTGCCGCTGGGCTGGATGATCCCCGGCATCGTCGGCATCGGAGCCGGCACCGGGGCCATCCTCTACTGGTGCGTGATGATGGTCCGCAAGGTCGGCATCCTCGTCCTCGTCACCCTCGCGGTCTTCGCCGGGGCCGGCGGCGGCTGGGAAGCCGCACGGCGCTGGCGCCGGGGCTGGATCGAAGCCACCGCCACCCTGGTCGTCTCGAAACTGCTGATGACGATCGTGTTCCTCCTGGGCATCTCCGCCCTCGGGCAGACCCAGGCCAAGGACGGACTCGGCGCGCTCGCCGACTGCCTCGCCGGCGTCGTGATCATGATGATGGTCCTGCTCTGCCCGTACGCCACGTTCAAGTTCGTTCACTGGGCGGCGGAGGGCACCGACGGCGAGTCGATCCACCGGGCCGGTGGCGCCGGTGCGCAGATGGCCAAGCAGCACACTGAGCAGGCAGCCCGCAAGGCCGCCGCGATGGCCGCCACAGGCGGAGCTGGTGCCGCGGCCGGGGCCGGCGCAGCGCCGCAGGGCCCCGCCGGGTTCCCCGGTGACATCGCCGCCAACCCCACCGGCGGTTCCGGCGGTGAGCAGAACAGTTCCCCGATGCCGTCTTCCGGCGGGGGTGCGCTGACCGACGTGCTGTCCAAGGCGGTTCAGCCTCCGCCGACCAGCGCGAGCCAAGACACCAGCGGCCAGCTCGGCGGAAGCACCGGATCCTCCCCGTCCGGCACCTCCGGTTCGGGCGGTACGGGCCCCGTTCCGCGCAGCACCCAGCAGGGCCCGCCGCAGGGCGCGCCCGCCCAGGGCCCGGCCACCGCGAGCAGTCCCTTCGCGAACGGGCCTTCGCCCACCGGTTCCTGACCTGACCCGTCCACGCCGCCCGGGCGGGACACGCCGCACCCTTCTGCCGTGTCCCGCCCGGGCTCCAACCCCCGTGCTCCGAAAGCGGATTCCGCCTTGTCTGACCTCGTCCTCCCCCTCACCATCAAATTCCCCCACAGGTCGCGGCGCGGCATCCTGCTCGGCCTGTCCCTGCCCCAGCTCACCCTCACCTCCACAGCCCTCGCCCTGCTCCTGGCCACCGTGGTGTCCACCGGACTGGTCGGCGCCCTCGCCCTGACCCCCCTGTGGGCGGCGATCGCAGCTCTCGTCGTCATCCGGCGCCACGGCCGGTCCCTGATCGACTGGGCGCCGATCGTCCTGCGCTACGCCCAGCGCCAGCGCACCGGGCAGAGCCTGTGGCTGGCCCGCGCGGTGTCGAGGCCCCGCACCGACGGCATGCTCCACCTGCCCGGAACTGCCGCCTCGCTGCGCGTGGTCACCCCCTCCGGATCGCAGGCCGCCGCCGTCCATGACCCCCACGCCCAGACCCTGACCGCCATCGCCCGCGTCTCCAGCAGGGCCTTCGCCCTCCTCGACCCCGCCACCCAGAACTCCAACGTCACCTCGTGGGGCCGGGCACTGGCCGGCATCGCCCGCAGCGGGCACATCGCCACCGTGCAGGTCCTGGAGCGCACCGTCCCCGACTCCGGCGACACCCTGACCCGGCACTGGACCACCCACGGCCACCCCCAGGCCCCGGTCGCCGGGCAGGTGTACTCCGAACTCGTCTCCTCCGCCGGTCCGGCCGCCGCCCCGCACGAGAGCTATCTGGCGATCTCCCTGGATCTGAAGGCCGCAAAGCGGCTCATCTCCCAGGCCGGCGGCGGACTGCCCGGCGCCTTCACCGTGCTGGGGCAGACCACCGCCTCCGTCGCCCAGGCCGCGCGCGGCGCCGGACTGACGGTCACCGGGTGGCTCACCGCCCGCGAGATCGCCGCGGTCGTGCGCACCGCGTACGACCCCAAGGCCCTGGCCGGCCTGCAGCAGTGGTCCGAGCACGGCAGGGCCGAGGCCGACCCGGCCGCCGCGGGTCCCGTGGTCCAGGTCGAGGAGTACGACCGGGTCATCACGGACACGGCCCGCCACGCGACGTACTGGGTGGAGAACTGGCCGCGGACCGAGACGACGTCGGGGTTCCTGCACGGGCTGATGTTCACCGCCGGAGTGCGCCGCTCCTTCTCCCTTATATACGTGCCCCAGGGGCTCGAGTCCGCGCTGCGCGACGTGCAGCGCACCAAGGCCACGATCATCGCGGACGCCGCCGAGCGCCAGCGTCGCGGACAGGTCGACTCCGAGGCCGACTCCGTCGAGTACGGCGACGTCAAGGAACGCGAACGCCAGCTGATCGCCGGGCACGCGGACGTCGCTCTGACCGGCCTGCTGACCGTCTCCGCCGAGACCGACGCCGAGCTTGACGCCGCGTGTGCGCAGATCGAGACCGCCGCCGTCAGCGCCCAGGTCGACCTCCGGCGCCTGATCTATCAGCAGCCCGAGGCCCTCACCCTCGCAGCGCTCCCCCTGGCCCGCACCGCCCTGTAGCCCACCGGCACGGATCGACCCCCACCCCCGGGAGTTTCCACCCCCATGCACACCCTCGACCATGGCCGTCTGGCCATCGAACTCCAGGCCCTCATTGATGAGGCCCGCACGCTCAGGGCCGAGCACCAGGCGCAGCTTGCTCCGTACCTGACCGCCGACGGTGACGTGAACGAGGACTACCTGCGCGAGTACGGCGACGCCCGCATCACCACGGCCATTGAGGCCGCCGACCGGCTCGGCACCCTCATCAACCAGCTCGACCTGCTCACCGGCCCGCCCGCGCGCCTGCCCTTCACCGTGACCATCGCTGGCCGCGAACGGCGCGACGGCGAGCGGCCGTACAGCTTCGCCGTGTACGCAGCCGGCCTCGACGACGCTCTCCACACGCTCCCCGAGCTGCCGACCTTCCAGCGCTGGCTGCGCGACGTCGGCGGACCCGGCACCGAGCCCGACGTGATGCTGGTGCCCGAGCAGTGCCATCCCGGGCTTCGCGCACCGGGCGAGTTCATCGACCTCCGCGCCGAGCAGGCCGCCCGTACCAACACACCCTCCAGCACCGCCCCTTCCCAGCCGGCCGTCCCGGGCGCTGCCCACCGCCCCGCGCACCGCCGCCGCTGACCTACAGAAAGGCCCCGCCTCTTGGCTCCCTACCCCACCGAGGTGAGCGACGCGCACCCCTACCTGCGGGCCGCCACCGCCGGCATCCGCCACCACACCCGCCAGAGCGCAACCACCGGCGCTCCCGCCGACCGCACACACCTCGACGTCCTGCACGGCCACCTCACTGGGCTGCACCTGCTTCTGGACCGGCTCGCTGAGACCACCCGGCCGCAGCACCCGGCCGCCGGACGGCACCTCGCCTTGGCGCACCTGCGGCTGTGGCAGGCCGCGACCAACGTCCACGACGCCTTCCACACCCTGCCCGCCACACCGCGCACCGGCGCGGACCCGGTCTGCCGCCCTGACCAACTGTCCGAGGGACCGCCGGTCCTCACCATCTGCCAGCGCCAGCTCGCCTCCGGCCATGCCATCCGCCGCAAGACCACCCCCGCCGACCACGGCCCCCGCCCGGCACGCACCGCCTGAGGGCAGCCTCCGCAGAAACGATCCGCCCCCATGTCCCAGCACCGTCCCGGCCGCCGCGCCCGCCGCGCCTCCGCCAGTCCCCTGTTCACCCCCCACGGCACCGACCGCAGCACCCGCAGGGCCGCCCGCCGTCAGCTCGCCGAAGCCCAGGCCAAGGCCCGCGCCGAATCCACCTCGCCCTCCGGCGAACACGAACCGGCCGAGCAGGAGATGCCCCTCTCCCCCTACCCGGCCGCCGGGCGACCCGGCCCCGCCTCCGCCCGCGGCAACCGGCTGCGCCTGCCCGCCCACCGAATGACCACCGCCGTCGCCGCCGGCGCCTATCCGTTCCTCGCCGAAGGCGGCCTCGGAGCCGACGGCATCTACATCGGCCGCGACGTCCACGCCGAAGCCGCCTTCGTCTTCGACCCGTTCACCCTGTACGGCAAGATCGACGGGTTCACCAACCCCAACGTCCTATTGGCCGGGGTCATCGGCCAGGGCAAGAGCGCCCTCGCGAAGTCCTTCGCGCTGCGGTCGGTGGCCTTCGGGTACCGCGTGTACGTCCCCTGCGACCCCAAGGGCGAATGGACCCCCGTCGCCCAAGCCCTCGGCGGCACCTCGATCGCACTCGGCCCCGGACTCCCCGGCCGCCTCAACCCCCTGGACGCGGCCCCTCGGCCTCCGTCCGTCGCGGAGGCGGACTGGGCCGGTGAGGTACGCAAGCGCCGCCTGCTCCTGCTCGGCTCCCTCGCCCGCACCGTCCTGGGCCGCGACCTGATGCCGATGGAGCACACCGCCCTCGACATCACCCTCGACGGCGTCGTCAAGGCCGCAGCCCCAGCAGGACGGACCCCGCTCCTCGGCGACATCGCCCACACCCTCGCCCAGCCCGCCCTCCTCGACCAGGCCGCCGGCACCGTCTCAGACCACCTCGGAGAGGCAGCCCGCGACCTCGCCCACGCCATGCGCCGCCTGGTCCACGGCGACTTGGCCGGCATGTTCGACGCCCCCTCCACCGTCGCCTTCGACCCGGCCACCCCGATGCTGTCGATCGACCTGTCCCGCCTCGGCGGATCCGGCGACGACACCGCGCTCGTCCTCGCCATGACCTGCGCCTCCGCCTGGATGGAGTCCGCCCTCACCGACCCGCGCGGCGGCCGAAGGTGGATCGTCTACGACGAGGCATGGCGATTGATGCGCCACGGCCCCCTGCTGCAGCGCATGCAGGCCCAGTGGAAGCTCTCCCGCGGCCTCGGCATCGCCAACTTGATGGTCATCCACCGGCTCTCCGACCTGCTCACCGCGGGTGACGCCGGATCCCAAGGCCGTGCCCTGGCCGAAGGACTCCTCGCCGACTGCTCCACCCGCATCATCTACCGCCAGGAAACCGACCAGCTCCACGCGGCGGCCTCCCTGCTCGGCCTGACCTCGGTGGAGACCGAAGCGATATCCCACCTCAGCCGCGGACGCGGCCTCTGGAAGGTCGCCGGCCGGTCCTTCATCGTCCAACACCTGCTCCACCCAGCCGAACAGACCCTGTTCGATACCGATTCCCGTATGCACTGAAAAGATAGGAAACACGCCATTTCTGACATCACCAGCCCTGACTACTTCCTCCAGCTCGCGAGGAGTGTGGACCGGGTCTTCGACGACGTTCCGAAGGCCGAGGAACTACGTCGAGGCGACGACGTCACCCCGGACCTCCACACCGTGGTCAGCGACATCGGCGTCATCCTGGCCGAAATCTGCGAGGAACTGACCACCAGCAGCCGCCACGAGTTCGAGAACCTCACCGGCTACAGCCACGCCGAACGCTTCGGCACCGCGGCCCTCGCCCAGTGCGCGCCCCCGCTCGGCACCGCCCTCGCCCACCTCAGCCAGGTAGTAGACCGTCTCGGCTTCCTCCACGAGAACATCCGGCACTCCTCCACCGAGCGCACGCCCCCGCCGGGGGACGTGCGGGTCGTTATCCAGGACCATCTCGACCAGGCCAGTACCGCCCTGCGCACCGCCGCCCAGCAACTGCGCGGCAAGGCAACAGAAATCACTCGCGTGTTCCCTACCCGGACAGCCGCCATGCTGGCCCGTTACGTACCTGCCGCGGTGCCCCCGGCCGTCATACCCGCGCCTGGCCGGATCCGATGACCTCGCAGCAAGAGCCGGGGGAGGACGGTCCGTCGACCCGCCTCCTAGCGCCGTTGCCGGATCACCGCAACGTCCTCGACCCCAGCTGGCAGCGAGCGTGGGCCCGCTTCGCCCACGTGACCACCCCGCTACGCGAACGCGGCCTGGTCTGCGACGTCCAGTACGGGATGGACGACTGGCTCGTCTACGCCTGGCCACCCGGACACGACTCCGTCGTCCTCATCGGGGCGCAAGGCGGATGGATGGCCACACACGAGGCTCCCGCCGAGGACAGGACCTCGATGACGGTCCTCTACGACTCCACCGATTCCGTCGGCCCCCACGAAGTCGGCCCGCTGCTCTCCGCGATCGACGCCCTCCTCGCACGGCTCCCCCGCGTCCCGTCGACACCGGTAGCCGCCCGCGTGCACGCGGCTGGGGTCCATGCCCCTCCGCCGGCCACGCGCGGCACCCGCAGCCGCTGACCCTCACCCCCCCCCAACCTCGTCCTTCAGGAAGGCTTCCCGTGTACCACCCCGTCAGCATCCACATAGGACTGCATGTCGCCGGGCCGATATCCCTCCCGCTTTCCGACCCGATCCAACGGGTCTTGTGGTCAAGGGGGTTCACCTACTGCTCGCGGCTTGGCGCATACACCGCGCCGGCCTCCCTACCTGCTGAACAGCAGGAGCACCTCGTGCACCAGGCCGTGCACGCGCTGCAGCCGCTCGGCCTGCCCGTCGCCCACCTCCACCACCAGGCGCCCTCGGCATGACCCAAGAAGATTCCCTGCTTCCCTTCGAGCAGGAGACGCTGAGACGTTCCAGAGCCGTCACCGCTGGCCTGGAGCAGTTCACCGCCGAGCTGGTACCGCGCCTGGGCCTGGCGTGGAGCCACAGAGTCCTGCCGACTCCGTATCGGTGGAGCCATGCCGACGACCGGCTCTGGGAGAGGGACGAGGGAGTGCTGTGGCGTGCACTGCGCCGTGATGGCGACCATCAGCGTGCGCGGGCCGCCCTCACCCATGCCCACGGTCTGCAGCTCTACGTCGTCCAGCGGCCCTACCGGCCGACCGAGTTCCTGGTCGGCACGCTGCTGCCGGCGGGGGTCTACGAGTACGACACGACGCCGCACCCGCAGGCCGTCTCGGTTCCGGGTGACCCTGCCCGCGCTGCCGCCGCGGTACGGCGCCGTCTCCTTCCGTACTACCGGCTGGCGTCGATGCGCATCGCGAGCGGCACCAGGTTCAAGCAGGCCCAGCAGATCACCATCGGCCGGTCTACGGACGGGCGGCCGATCGCCGACGTGCTCATGCCTCGCGCCGTGAGGGCCCTGCTCCACGAGGACGGCCGCTGGCACCTGGACCCCGGCACCGGTCTGTGCGTGACCGCCACCAACTCGCCGTTCACTCCCGAGGTCCTCGTCCAGGATGCCGCCGACCGGCTCCGCGGCCTCGGCTTCGAGGTCGTCCTCAGCGACCGCCATCCGCTGGAGACGTACTTCCGCTCGCAGTACCCCACGAGCCCGGCACCGGTGACCGGCCTGCCGTCCACGCCACCCGGCAACCCGGGCCGGGCCCGCTGACCTGGAACGGCTAGCGGCAACGAGCAACGCCGCCGACCTGCGGCACGCACCCGCACCCACCGCACTCCAAGGAGACTCCCCTGGCAACCCGCTCCTTCATCGCCCGCCCCACCGAGGCCGGAGGATACGAAGGCATCTACGTCCACTGGGACGGATTCCCCAGCAATCATCTTCCCCTTCTGCTGGCTGCCCACCAGCACAAGTTCGCCGGCGATCTCGACGCTATGAACCGGCACCTGATCGATGCCGTGCCCGTCGCCTGGTCCGGGCTGGGCACCGACCTCCTCGACGGCACTCCCGAAGCACTGGTCAACGAACTCACCGGAGGCCAGCACTACCCGAGCAAGCAGATGGACGACCTGATCACGCCGGATGGCTCTCCCCCTTTCCGGATGTCCGTCCACGAGGGAGGTACCGGCGGCCTGGACTGGTGCTACGTACTCCACGAGCACGGCATCGAGGTAATCAGTCTTCGCGAGGAACTGCGCGGCCCCGTCGTCGGGTGGGCGACCGATCCCCGTACCCGGTTCAGCGACCATCCGGCGCTATGGCAGCCCACCGGGCCAGTCCCCGGCCGACCGCCTCAGGCTGCGCCAAAGCTGGGCACCAGCGCGGTCGTTGCCTCCGCACCCGCCCCGTCCACCGCCGCACCCGCCACGCGCCGCTGATCCGCAAGGAGCCGCCCCCTGCCCGGCCAGTTCGTCGTCGGCACGCACCCGCAGTACGGGTACGTCGCCTCCGCCCAAGGAATCCCCCACCACATCAGCCAGTGGTACCTGACCCGTCTCGGCTTCCAGCCGCTGCACGGCCTGCACGGCGTGTACCTCCTGCCGGCCCCCACCCACGAAGGGCCCCGGCGCACCCGCCAGGCCATCGAGAGCCTGCGCCGCAGCGGATACAAGGTCCACGCCGACTACTCCCTCGACCCCGCCAACACCAAGCCGGCGCAGACCACCCCAGTGCGGGACCCACGCGAGTGGTACCGCACCGACATCTCGCAGGCCGCCGCCACCGCCTCCCCCCAGTACGTGACCACACGGGCCTGGGGCTCCAGGCCACCACAGACCTCGCCGGCGGCGCCCGCACCCGCAGCATCCACCCGCACGAGCCACACCCGCTAAGCACGAGAAGGACCCGCTCGCCCCATGACCCATACCGTCCACGACCAGCCCGGCAGCAGCGAACTGCGCCGCCGGGCGCGCCGGGAGGCCGCGGGATTCCTGCGCGGGCTCCCGGTCCCCGTCGATCCCGCCGCCCCGCTGCGCGCGTGCACCGAGGCCATGTCCGAGGCCTCGACGCCCGCGGAGGTCCACGCTCTGACCGAGCTGGCGGCAGGAGGCGAGGACGCCGGGCTGATCGCCCTACGGAACCTGCTGCGCGCCGCCGCCACCCGCTGCCGGGAGCAGGGCCACCCCCAGCTCGCCACCCGCTACGACCGCACGAGCGACCTCCTCGACATCGCCGACCGAACGCTCTTCCATCTCGGCATCGACCCGCTGACCAGCACCGACGACACCTCGCCGGATCCGTCCGAGCCCAGCCCGACCCCCGCCGGCCGCAACGAGGCAGGCCCCACCTGACGTCGTCAGTTCGGCCGTGTGTTGATCCTTGGAAACCTGCACAAGGTAATGAATCCTGGTTGAAACGAATGGAGAAACAGATGAATCTGTTGAGAAATCTGCTAAGTAATCCGAAGTTTGCCACTCAAGTTCGGGATAGCCCTGACCCGATCTCGCTTCAAGAGGTCATGCAGAAGCACGCTCCAGCATTTAACCCCGACCACAACTACCTTGAACTGGAACGCCTTCCGGGGGCACATGGGGTGACAGACCTGGGGATTTTGAAGGCTGCCCAGATGTTCCGACTACCAGTCGACCACCTTGGAGAGCCCGACGAAGAAGATCCCATTCCCTTCGACCCCCATCACGGCGACCTTCAGTGGCTGGAAGCGCACTACGTTGACGAGGACAAAAAAGAGGTCGTCATCTACCCCAACGACGAAACCCCTACCCCGATGCTCATGATGTACGCACTTGAGGAGAACAGCGAAGCGCAGCTGGTCGTAGTTGGTGCCGAACTGAAGGCAACAGAAGACAAGCGGAATGTCCTGTCACTCTTCCGACGACACCCCCACTGCCCGACAAGCTATCAACCCGACGGCTCACTTTACTGCCAGCCCAGAAATTGCGGAAAGGGGACGTGCAAAAAAACTACAGTGTACCGCCTGTGGGGCGCAAAGGTCTTTTGCAGGTGCCATCATGGCAGCTGAATCTGGCTACACCCTCCCAGAGTGGATGCAGATCCTCAGTGCGGTAGCAACCTGGGTGGGCATGTTTAGCGTCCTTGCCGCCTTCCTCGCTTTTTGGTTTGGCGGCGCCCTAATTAAGGTTTGGGGGATGGTCGATGAATCCGGAAAGCTCCGCGTAATCGCGACGAACCGCGGCAGGTCCCCTGGCCAGGTGACTGTCCACGGTGTGGGATCTCGCACCCCCTTGCTCCTACTCCGCCGCGGAAATTGGAGTGCGCTAGTTCCAGAAGTTAAGCCATCACCCTCAGAAGAGATTGCCGTGCCCGCTGGCGCACTAAAGGAACTTTGGCGACACGATTGGCCGGGTGGGCGAAACGGAATTGTGAAGGCGCAGAAATTCCGCCTTTCGAGTAAGGTTGTAAAATTTCGAGAAATCTCGCCAGGATCGCGCCATCTGCGAGTATGCGGAACGGTGAATGGTAAGCGTCGTACCTGGCCAATCCGTTCCGAGGGGGGAACGATCGTCTGAGGAAGGTCAGTCCGATCTGCGCCGCCATCGTGTTCAGGTTCCGCTCCTGGGGCCGTCCCTGGGCCGTCAGACGTGGCCCAGGGACGGCCGATGACGACCAAGGACGACCGCCACGGTCGAACGTCGCCTCCCCCTGGAAGGCAGGTCAGGTCGCCTGACCGCACGCGCTTTCGTTAGCGGACCGGGAGGCAGGTGAGATGAGACGGGCATGCCGCCCTCCAGCATCACCGTGCAGCCAGCGGCCGTCCCCGCCGCCCGCAAGGTCACCTCCACACTGCTGGCCAACTACCACCAGGCCGTGCTCCACATGCAGTTGAATCAATTGGGGGACGATCTGGCCTGGGCCCACGAGGCGTTCGAGCCCGGAACCGTCACGAATCCGCCCCAGCAGGACCTGGCCGACGCCTTCGCCCGCTTCGCCGCCATCGCGCCGCACATCATCACCGCCCTGCGCACCAACGACGCCCACGCGTTCAACACGCACGAGAAGGCGTTCCTGGAGCACATGGACGCCGCGTTCGGCCAGCCGGGCCCGGCCCAGGAAGAGGCGGGGACGGCGCGGAAAATCCCGAGCGTCGATTCGCTGGCGCTGTGGCTGATCGACGGCGAGGGGCTGGTCGAGCTTGCCCGGTCCGCCGGCCGAGCCGCACCCGCCCAGACGGCCCTCGGTCTGGTCCGCGCCGCGGCAGCACCCCGCGCTCTTCCCTCCCCACCCATACAGGTCGGGGCCTCCCCCAGCCGCAGATAGACCACTGGAGCCGCCATTTCCCACCCCCCGACCCCACCTCCACACAGGGCGGTCAACGCTCTGACCAGCTGGGCCATCCAGTTCTCAGTCATCCAGTTTCGCTGCGAAACGGCCCTGGACCACCTCCGCAACCGCCACGGCGAGATCACCGACCCCAGCGCTGCCCAGGCGGCCGAAGCCGAGCGCAACCGCGAACTCGCCGAACTCTTCGTCGACCTTCGGCCCCACCTCAATACGCTGATCGCCCACGCCAGCGCAAGCATCGACGCCATGCCCCCGGCCCGGCACCACGCCCGCTGGCACCTGCTGATCACCGACCTCGCACACGCAGCCAACCAGGCGATCCGCATCCTGGATGAGCACGCCGATGGCCAGGACACCACCGACCGCGACGCACGGCTGTGGCCCTACCTGCAGACCTGGGGCGAGCACGACATCCTTCTGCGCGACCTCGCCCTCCAGCCCGCCCAACCGCCGGAACCGAGCCCGGGGCTCACCGCTGAGAGCAGCGATGGTGGACCGACCGGGCCCGCTCGGCCCGCAGCCACCGCCTGCTCCAGCCACGCGAGTCTCTCTACGACGCCACCGGCCGCCAGCTCACCATCGCCTTCGTCCCGCACCCGGACGACGACGAGGAGGAGGTCGTCCTGATCCTCGCCGGGGACATCGACAGCCCCGAGATGCGCGTGATCGGCCGCTACGACACCGACGACGAAGCGATCCGCGACCTCCCACCCGCGGTCCCTCCCGGCGTCCTCTACCCCAACGGCCCTCCACCTGACAGTGGATCACCGCCCGGGCTGCCGCTGGAACAGCTGACCCGCGACGTCATCGACGCGCAGCACAGCGCCTCCGTCGCAGAGGCGATCTCCTACGTCACCGACCGGCCGCCCCACGCCCCCGCCGGACACATCGCCCAGCTCACGGCCTTCCTCGACACCTGCGCCACCTGGGCAACCGCCATGGACACCCGGGCCGGCCAGGAGATCGCCGTGCGGCTGCGGATGCTCTCCGCGCAGACCAGCCACCTGATCCAGGATCTCGCGCAGATCGGCGGACAGCTGGAGGAAGCGGTGGCGGTCCTACCGCCGCACCGTACCCCCGCACCCCGCCACCTGCCCGCGCTGCGCTCGCCCGCGGTGGGCACCACACCGGTCGCACCAGCCCCACCGGTCTCCGCCGCTTCCGCACACCGCCGATAGCGCGCCCCGCCCGGCCCCACTCCGCCTCGCCCGCCCTCTGACGGAAAGCCCTGCCCTGTTGACCCTGGCCGATCACCCGACCACGACCCCGCCACCCGCCACGTACGGCGCCGTACTGGGAGGCCGGCATGTAGTCCGTCTCCTCGGCGGCACCCTGACCGGGCGCCTGCCCAACGGCATGGTCCCCGTCTCCGTGGTCCTGTGGATCACCAGCGCGGGCGGCCCCCTGGCCTTCGCCGGTCTCCTCGCCGCGCTGTACGGGCTCGCGTCGGGGCTGTCCCAGCCGGTCAAGGGCAGGCTGATGGACCGCTACGGGCAAACACGCGTGTCGGCACCGGCGGCCCTGCTGAACTCCGGCTGCCTGCTCGGACTGCCGGTCATCGGGGCGGGCGGGCATCCGGTGGCGGTGACGGCGGTGGTGGGGTTCGCGGGTCTGTTCACACCGCCGCTGGAGGCAGGGCTCCGCGCGCTGTGGCCGGCAGTCCTTCCTGATCTGGGCCGGAGACGGGTTGTCCAGGCCCTCGACACCGGCTCCCAGGGCCTGCTCTACATCGTGGGCCCCCTCCTCGCCTCCTGGGTCGCCACCGCGCACGGGCCCGACACCGCGTTGACCGCGACCGCCAGCCTCGGACTCGTGGGCACGACGGTGGTCCTGACCGCCGCCCCGTCACGGACCTGGCGTCCAGCACCCGCCAGCGGGGCGACGGGAGGCGGGCGCTTGATGAACAGCGGCTTGGTCCTGCTGTTCACCGCGTTGTCGGGGACGGGGTTCGCGCTCGGTGCGATGAACGTGTGGGCCGCGGGCATGGCCACCACGCACGGGATGGCCATGCTCTCCGGGATGCTTCCCGCCGCGTTCTCCTCCGGCAGCTTCCTCGGCGGCCTGATCTATGCCCGCAGGGCATGGCCCGGCACGACCACCAGCCAGCTCATCACGACCGCCGGCCTGTTCGTCCTCGGCTGGATACCCCTGCTGGCCCAGCCAGGGGCCCACGCCGCCATCGCCCTGACCGTGGTCCCGGGACTGTTCCTCACCCTGATCATCACCAACGGCTTCCACACCGTGGACACCCTCGCCCCCGCCTCCCGCACCACCGAGGCGTACGCCTGGCTGATCCTGTCGGTCGGCACCGGCCAGGCCGCCGGGACCGCGCTCGCCGGCGCCCTCGCCGAGCGCCCGTACGTACTGGCCGCGCTCCCTGCCGCCGGAGCCGCCACCTCGCTGGCCATCCTCGTCCTCGCCCGCCGCAAGCTCGGCCCCGGCCGTCGTCTCGGCCGCCACCGACGCTCCCGCCACCACCAGCCCCATCACAGCAACTTGCCCGCATTTGAAGGAGATTCCCCTATGGCAATACGAACCGAATGGCAGATCGTCCACAGCTGTGGACACGAGGTCACGCGCGACCTGTCCGACCGTCCCGCCGACAAGCGGGCCGGATTCGCGCGCTGGCTCGGCGGCCGGGAGTGCACCGACTGCTGGAAGGCCTCCCGGGACTCCGACAGCGCCGCGAAGGAGGTGTGGCTGGCGGCGAAGCGTGCCGAGGAGCAGCAGGCCGCGCTGGACTGGGCGACGCAGTTCGATATGCCGCCGCTGGAGGGTCCCGAGCGGGCTCTGGCGTGGGGTGAGCGTTCCCGGTTCCAGCTGGTGACGGCCGCGTACACCGCGCTGGTCACCGAGGGCGGTACCTGGGACGAGGCGGACTGGGCCGCGCTGGAGGAGAAGATCCGCACGGTCACCCGGGCCGGGTGGTGGATCGACCAGCGTGACGCCGAGGGCACCGACCTTCCCGAGCTGCTGGACGCGGCCACCGCCGACGACCGGGGGACGGAGAACCCGTTCCGGTAACCGTGGGCGGACATATATAGCCGACGATCCCCGGTCAGCCAAACCGGGGATTCTCCAGACCATTGAAGTACTTCACCCGCCGCGAACTGCGGCTCTTCGTGGAAGGACTTCTGCCGTGCCCGACGCCACCCGTGCCGCGTTCATACCCGCCGATGCGATCACCCCCGAACGGGACATCACCCACGAGCACTTCGCCCCCGGCGACCGGATCGTGGTTATCAAGGGGGTGGACGACGGCATCCTGTGGGGAGATGCGATGACGGTGGTCACCCCGTCCTGGCACACCCCGACCAACGAGGACGGGTGGCGCCTGCGCGACGCCGACGGCGGCGCCCGCAGTTTCATCACCGGACACCCCCGCTACCTCGTCCACCTCTCCAAGCACTGCCCTGACTGCCTGATCTACCAGCGGGCCCTGCAGGACTACCTGGTGCCGCGATTCGCCGACAGCAAGCCCGTCGATGTCGGCTGGTACTCGATCACCGAACTCAACCAGCTCGTCCACGTCGCCGACGGCCGGGCCGGCAGCCGATGATCCCCGCACTCCACGAGCTGGACACATCGTCCGCCTACGCGCTCGCCGACGCGCTGGGCCGGCCCGTCAGTGACCAGGAGGGTCTGACCACCGACGGCACGGTCGTCGCGTACTGGTCTCTGCTCGACTACTTCAACGACGAGGACCGGATATGGACCTCGGTGGAGTGGGCCCAGCACCTCGACGACGCCAACAGGGAGCACCCCTTCGCCGCCACCTACCGGGGCGGCCCGCGCGTCATCTTCCATGTCAGTGTCCGTCTGCATCCCAAGGACCGGGAGCTCACTCCGGCCGAATGGTCCGAGGTCGGCCACCGGCTCGCCCGCGTCTCGGGAATCGCCCCGCCCGGCGACCCGAATCCGTGCAGGTGGATCGCCATCCGAGACCAGTCTCACCGCCTCGACCTGGTCGCCAACCTGATCCGCGAGGACGGCGTCCGGGCGGCCGTGCCCAGGCAGGTCCTCCATGTTCTGGCCGCGGAATGCCGGCGCATCGAAGCCGACCTCGGCCTTCTCTCCCCGCCTGACCACCACGCAAGCCCCTTCAAGGCGCGCATGGGGGCTGCGGCACGGCCCACCACCGAGAGGCCCGGCTCCGCCGTCGTGGCGCACTTGTCCGACGAGGCGCACCGTCACCTCGACGCCGCGCGCCACCTCATGGAGAAGGCGGCCCAGCAGCTGGCAACCCGTCCTCGAACGAACCGGGCCTCGCCCATCAGCTGGAGTGGATCGCCCGCCGCACCCAAGCTCTCGATTCCGACCTCTCCGAGGTCGTCCCCGGCCGGCCCCGCCGGCCTTCCGTCGGCCCGTTTGTCCCGGATCCGCTGACCGGCCGCCCGTCTGCAGAAAGCCTTCTCTTCTTGGCTCTTGCCCACCGTGTCCTGACCATCCGGCGCGATCCGCACTCCGGTGAAGTCCTCGCCCATGGAGGCGACCCGGAAGCCCACAGCATCTTGCAGCGCACCGGCTTCGTCCCCGTCGTCCGCCTCCACGAGACCTACCACCGTCTGCCCACCGGCCTCGACCAGGCCGAGGAGACCCGCCTCGCAACCCGGGCCGTGGCCCGCCTGCAAGCCGTCGGCTACGACCTGAGCACGGACCCCGCGTTCACCACCGAGCGCCGCGAACCGCACTACCTCACCCTCGGCGCCCAGGTGGCACATCTCGCGGCCCGGATCCGGGAAGCGGAGACCACCGATCAGGTCAGTGACGCCCTGACGGAGTTGACCGCCACCCACGACGGCGTTCTCCCGGCCCTCGCCGAAGTCCTGGGCGTCGCAGCCGACTTCCTGCAGCACCTCGGGGATCCTGCGGACCCGCACACGGCCAGCCGGGTGCGCTACCTGGCCGCCGAACGGCTCCACGTCATCACCTCCGATCTGCGGCACGTCCGAAATGAGCTCGCCGACCGGCAGGCCGCACACCCCCACCGCGCCCCCTGCCCCCAGGAAGTCGCCGGTGACGAGCGTGAAAAGTCGGCTACCTGCCCCTGCCCCGCGCCCGCCCGTATCCCCACCGCTCCCAGCGCACCGGCTGCCGCACCGCCTGCTCCGGCTGGCCGACGCCGCTGACCCGCCCCGATCCCCGCCCGAGGAACCCATGCCCGATCACGCTCCCGAGGAGCTCGACTCCTTCGCCGCCATCCTCACCCAGCTCCTCCCCGGGACCTGGACCCGAGAACTCCGCCAGCACACCTTCCACGACGACCAGTTCTTCCTCACCGCCGACGTCTGGGACATGAACCACGTCGCCGAAGCGCTCGCCCAGCACCCCCTCACGCAGGACGTCATCCTCACCCGCGACGACGACCAGCGCCTGTTCCTCATGGACCACCCCCGGTACGAGGACGAGTTCCTCATCGCCGCCATGGCCCCCGCCAACATTCATGCCGAAGCCTTTCGCGGGGTGGGGGAGCCGGATGGATTCACGATCAACGCCGACGACCCCGAAATGGCCGCCGACACCATCGCCAGCAACCTCCTGCCCCGCTACGAGAACGCTCTCGCCCAGGTCCAGGACAACGCGTCCCGCATCAGCCGCGCATCCGCCCAGGCCGAAACCCTGGTGCTGAGCTGGACGGAGACCGGAGACCTCACCACAACCACCGATGACCCGGACATGGCGAAGATCCTCGTGAACAACGGCTTCGTCCACGAGCCCGACAGCACGGCGTACGCCCTGTCCGGCGACGACACCGCCGAGCAGGCTCGCTCCGTGCGGACAGCCGGCAGCCAGCTGAGCGCGCTCGGCGTCAGTGTCGCCCTGCGCCACGCATCCCAGCGGGCGCCACTGGGCACCACCCCGGTCGCCGCCCCGCACGCGCCGACGCGTACGGTCCGCTCCCGGTGAGCACGCGCGGCGACCTCGCCGCCTTCGCTCAAGCCGTTGCCGCTCGCCTGCCCGGCGCCTGGACCAGCGCCTACACCCGGCACGCCACGTACCACGCCCAGATCGCCATCACCTCGAAGGTGTGGGACATCGGAGCCGTCGGATACGCGGCCTCCGAGTTCGTCATTGGCCATCAGGCCGTGCTCACACGCGCCGACGGGGCCCGCCTGCTGCTCTTCGACCGTCCGCGCTACAAGGCCCAGTTCATGATCGGAGCTCTGGAGCCGGACGCCCATCACGACGCCTTCCACGAGGTCGCCGAGCCCAACGGGATCACGATCCCCTGCGAGCCGGCCCGCGCTGCGTCCCAGGTCGCCCGCAGGCTGCTGCCCCGCTACGAGATCGCGCTGCGGCAGGTCCAGCGCAACACGGCCCACCCGCCCCCACGCCGGGCCGTTCCCGCGGTGGTTGCGGGGATGGTGAGCATGGCCTGGCATCCGGACGGGAGCGTGGGCGCCGTCACCGGAGTACGCGAAGCAACAGCGGTCCTGTACGGCACCGGCTTCCAGTACCACCCCTACCACCAGCAGTTCCTCCTGCCGGCCGCCTACGGCGATCTCGAACAGATCGTCCGCGTCCAAGCCGCCTCGCAACGCCTCGCGGCCATGGGCATCGGCGTCACCATCCGCCCGGCCCGACCGGCCCCAGCGCCCACGGCACTGCCCGCGCGCCCACCCTCCCCGGCGGTCGCATCTGCGACCCGCTGAGCCACCCGTCACCACAAGGAGCCCCGTGGGCAACTACGCCGATGAAGCCGGCACCGACATCGAGATCTACCGACGGGCCCGCACCCCCGTCAGCGTCCACATCGTCAGCCGCAGCGACGCACCCGAAGAACTCCTGGCCCTCCTCGACAGTCTCGGCCTTGAGCGCCACACCGAGGAGACCGCAGGCCCGGTCTACGTCTGGCACGAAACCCCCGACGGCCTGAGCGAAAAAGCCCAGAAGCAGCTCGTCACCCGCGCGGTGCTCCCGCTGCTCATCGCCGACTACAAGGTCAACATCGACCCGGACGTGTACGACGTGACCGCCTGGGCGCAGACGATGGCCGAGCACCGCGCCCAGCAGGCCAAGACCAAGGGTGCCCAAGCTCCCGCTGCGGCTCCGCCGGCACCGCCGGGATCCCCTTCGCGTTCTCGCTGACCACTTCCCCCACGCCGCCCCGGCCCGCCGTATCCGGGCCGGGGCCGCCGCCACACCAACCGGAGCACCACGATCCAGCAGAACCCCACCAACCCGCCACCGATCTCTCCCACCCGGCGCCCGCGCCTGGCCGTCTTCCTGCTGCGCCGCTATCTCCGCGCAGTGACCGCTGGCTCAACCGGCCGGCACAACCCGCTCGCCACCGGCCCCTTCGGGGTGCTGGACGAGTCCCGGCGTGCAGGCACCGGCCCCGACCGCCCCGGAGGAGCATGACCGTCCACGACCCCGACACCCTGACCCGGCACATCGCACAGCAGATCGCACTGCTCAACGAGCACCTGGTCACGGCTCCGCCCCGTCAGGCCGCACGGATCCTCGGCCAGGTCCTTGATCCCGACGACGGCATCCTCGGACAGCTGACCACCTTGATGATCACCGGATCGCGCTTCGCCCAGGACAGGGCGACCGCCGGAGTACTGCCGCCCGAGGTATGGCTCGCCCTCGGCCGCGCCGCGAACGAGTTCAACGACATCGGCCTCGACCTCGACGACCACGCGGAAGACCTCCGCCGACTCGCTCAGGCCCCGGCAGCCACCCCGGTCCCCGCCGCGGCCTCGGCTCTCGTTGCCAGGAGGCACCGGTGAAGAAGACCTGGACAGGCTGGGGCCCGACCGCCGACCAGCCACAGCAGCACTACCTGGTCGAGCCCCGCCAACTCAGCGGCGGAGGAGACCTCCGCTTCGTCGCCGAGTACCTGCGCGCCTCCGGCTGGAAGGACATCTCCCGCACGGGCGGCCCGATCGTGTTCGACAGCCCCGACCGCACGGTGCGGGTCGGCTTCGACCCGACGGCGATGCCCGGCGGCTGGACCATCTCCGGACAAGCCGTCGGGCAGCAGCCGGCCTGGCACGCCACGTTCACCACGGCCGTGCCGATCGAGATCGTCGCCGGGTTCACCGACACCCTGACCAAACCACGCTCAGCCCACGCCCCGAACGTGTGGGCCCCGCTGGAGGAGAACGGGTGGGAGACCGAACGCGGGCAGCACTTCACCGCCGTCTCCCCGGACCGCAACGCCTGGCTGCAGTACCACCAGAACGAACCCGGCCAGGCGCACTGGTGGGCCGGCGCCCGCACCGAGCACGGCCGCACCTGGGACGCCGTCTTCACCCCCACGACGCCGATGCACCTCATCCAGGGATTCTCGGCCGCGCTGTCCGACCCGACACCCGTGATGCGCCCACGCGGCGACGTCCCCGCCAGTAAGTGGATCCGCACCACCTCGGTGTCCGTGCGCCCCTCCGAACTCGGGGGCTGGCAACAGGCCAGGATCACCGCCGCCCGAGCCGCCACCTGGGCCCGTAACTCCTGGGCAGCCAACCGACCCCGCCAGCACACCCCCGCCGCCGGCCCCTACACAGTCGCAGGCGGAAACAAGGCCCGCCGCTAACCCGCCCTTCCCACACCACGACAACCAAGGAGCTCCATGACCGCACCCGTCACCGCCCCCACCCCGGAGCAGATCGAGCAGGCCACCGACACCCTGGCCCAGCTCGTGGACTATCTGCGGGCCGAGCCGACCACCGCCGACGTCCTGGCGCTGCTGAAACCGCTCCTCGACGAGGACGACGGCATCCCGATACTGCTGTCCGACGCCCTGCGCGCCGCCGCCCGAGCCGTCGCCACCCACGCCGAGCCGTACAGCAGCGACGTCAACTCGGTGGTCACCACCCTTCGGGAAGCAGCCACCGAGATCATGCAGTGGCACTGCTTGCACTGGGAGGTCCGCCGCCTGGCCCGCGCCACGGCGCTGGAGGCGGCGTCCTGAGCCAGCGGCCCTTCATCTACACCCGCGCCGACGAACCGCACTATGGGATCTGGTTCGAGACCAGCCCCCGCCACCTCGCCGGCCGCGGCGACCCCCGCCACATCACACAAGCGCTACGGGCAGCCGGATGGTCCAACCACTCCGACCCGGACTACCCGCACGTGCTCCTGTCCAGCCCCGACCAGCGCTACGCCCTGGCCCTGGAGCCGGAGAACGAGTCGTACTCCAAGTGGTGGCGGATCAGCTGCACCAGCGACGACGAGAACTGGTACGCCCAGTTCGGCGGCAACACCCCCGTGGAGATCCTCGCCGGATTCACCGACGCCCTCCTCATTCCCGTACCCGAGACCGCCCCCGACGTGTGGTCCATCCTCACCGCGGCGGGCTGGACCCACGTACAGGACGAGCGCGGACACGAGCTCGCCGAACATCCCGACGGCATCATGCAACTGCGCCGGTGGAACACCCCAAGCAACTGGAACCCCGGCTGGACTGCCGCCGCACTGCTCCCCGACGGCCTCGGCGGGCAGGAATCGGTGTGGGAGGCCCACCTCGGCAACGCCCAGCATCTTGCCGCCGCGTTCGCCACCGCGCTGGTCGATCCCCGCCCCGTCGCACGGGCCGAGTTGGACGTCCCGCACAGCGGCCTCGTCACCCAGAAACCGGGTGGCCGCCAAGCCGACGACCTCGCGAAGGAACACGCCACGCGCCTGGCCCGCGCCCGGACCACCGCCGTACATAACCGGCGCACCACCCTCACCACCCAGCCCGTCACCAGCCCGACCCCGGCGGCGCCCGTCGCCGCCGTGCACCGGCGCTGACACGGGCACCCGTCCGGTCCCTCAAGGAGCCGTCCCCCTGTCCATCACCGACCGGCAGATCGCCACCTTCGCCCACGACCACGAGAACAACCTCGGCTCGGCCATCACCCCGCGCTACCTCGCCGACGCCGGAGACCCCCGGCACGTCACCCACTCACTGCGGGCCAGCGGATGGAGTCTCGACTCCGACCCCCTGCACCCGTCGATCCGCATGACCAGCCCCGACCACACCTTCCGTCTCGACCTCACGCCGACGCCCAGCAGCTTTCACCGCTGGTGGCGCATCGACAACAACTACGGCCCCCGCTTCTGGTACGTCACGTTCAACGGCGACACCCCCGCCGAGATCGTGGCCAGCCTCACCGACGCACTCATCCGGCCCGAGCCCGAAGAACCCGCCCCCTCAGTAACCGAGGTCCTCACCGGCCGCGGCTGGCAGCACACCACGTCCGAGACCGGCTCGCAGAAGCTGACCTCCCCCGACGGCATCGTCCAGGTGGAGCTGTACGTCTCGCCGTCCCTCGGCGTCATGGGCTGGGAGATCGAGACCGCCCACCACCACGGTGAGCACGGTCCGCAGGAACGTCTGTGGCGGGCCTACTTCGACGAGGCGACCCCCGCCCACCTGCTGGCCGCCGTCGCCGAGGCGATCTCCGACCCCACGCCGGTCCTGCGCGCCCGATTCAAGATCAACAGCAGTGCTCGCCTAACCCAGGGCGCGGAGTTCGCGATCGGCGCCGAGGTCGTCGGCGCGCACAAGCAGCGCCTGGCCGAGGCCCGCCGCCACCGGCCCAAGCCACGCCTCACCACCACCGCCGCGGCTGCGCCCGCACTCCCGAGCACAGCCTCGACTGCCAGGCCCTCCCGGTAGCCGGCGGCACGAACACCCCATCCCCGAGAGCCCCGTGACGAACCCCGACCCCCGTGCCCCGCACGAACTCCTGCGGCAGCTTGCCCTCTACCTCCGTGAGGCTGAAGAGGTCCTCGCTGCCTGGGACGCCTACTCCGACGAGCACACCGACCCTGACGGCTGGCCCCACGACGAGAGGGCTTACGGGGTTCGCCAGTCCCGGCGTGACGCCGACACCTGGCGGTCCTTCAACCGGGTCCGCTCCGGAGCCAAGCACCTGGTAGCCACAGCCGAGGCCCAGCTGCACAAGCTTCCGGAGCGGAGCGTCCACCCTCGCTGGGCCTGGCAGATCTCCTGTCTCCACGTCGCCCTGGACCGGATCAGCACCCTGCAGAGCGAGTGGCTCGACCTCCGCACCACCCTGCCGGCATCCACACGGCCCGGGGTCGAGGAGTACGACGGGCCGCTCGCCGAGCGGAACGCCGAAGCCTGGCGCTACCTGGACGAGTGGTCCCTCCACGGCCAGGCCGTCCTCGACATCCACACCGCTTTCCGGCGCAGTCAGTCCCGGCCGTCCGCCGCGCCCGTCCCCGCGCTCCCCGGCCGGGACACCAACCCGGCAAAGCCCTGCCGGTAGACGCCCCCACCCCCTTCCCCTGGAACCGCCCTCTTGTCCAGCCCTTCCCCGAACTCCAACTCCGACGGCTACGACATAGCTTTCAAGGCCCTCCTCGGAGCCTTCGCCGTCGCCCTGCCCCTGTCCACCCTGGCCTGGCTGGGCGGCAACGCGACTGCCTGGGTCACCAGCAGCGGCCCCTGGGTCCCCTACCAGCCGGCCGAAGCTCTTCTCCACCCCGAACGCCTCTGGCCAGCAGCAGGGGAAACGTCCCTGCTGATCGGCACCCGGATCCTTCCCGCCGCGGCCCTCCTCGCCCTGGCTGTGTGCGGGTACCTGTGGTGGTCCCGGCACAAGGGCACGATCGGGAAGCGGAAGCGCATCGCCGGGATGGCCAAGCAGAAGGACATCGAGCCGCTGCTCGCCAAGGCCATCACAGCCAAGGCCCGCTCCCTTCGGCCGAGCCTGAAGGACGCCAAGACGATCGAGGCCAAGGACACCGGTGTCCTCCTCGGCAACCTGCAGGGCAGCCGGTCCGAGGTCCGGATGGGCTTCGAGGACGTCGCGGTCGCGATCATGGCTCCCCGGTCCGGCAAAACGACCTGCCTGGCCATCCCCGCGATCCTCGCCGCCCCCGGCCCCGTGCTCCTCACCTCGAACAAGGCCGCCGGAGACGCCTACACCGCGACGCTCGACGCCCGAGGGGAGGACGGCCGGACCTGGAGCATGGATCCGCAGCAGATCGCCCACGCAGCCCGCGAGATGTGGTGGAACCCGCTCGCCACCGCCAAATCCCTCGATGGTGCAGGCCGGTTGGCCGGCCACTTCCTCGCCGCGAGCGTGGACGCCTCCCAGCAGGGCGACTTCTGGTCCAAGGCCGGATCCAACATCCTCTCCCAGTTGCTCCTGGCCGCCGCCCTCGACGAGCGGCCCATCACCGACGTCATGCAGTGGCTGGCCTTCCCCGCCGACCGCAGGCCCCTCGACATCCTCCGCGATCACGGATTCTCGGCGGTCGCCGCCCAGCTCAAGGGCACCGTCGAAGGCCCCCCGGAAACCCGTGACGGCATCTACGAAACCGCGAGGCAGTACGCCTCCGCCCTCCTGAACTCGGAGATAGCCGCCTGGGTCACCCCGCAGAAGGGCATCCCCGAGTTCAAGCCCGCCGACTTCGTGACCAGCAAGGACACCTTGTACCTCCTGTCCAAGGACGGCGGCGGCGGAGCCAGCTCTCTGATCGCGGCGTGCGCGGACTCCGTGATGCGGGCCGCGACCACCCAGGCCGAGCGGGCCGGCGGACGCCTGGACCCGCCCATGCTCGCGATCCTCGACGAGGCCGCCAACGTGTGCAAGATCAGCGACCTCCCCGACCTGTACTCCCACCTCGGCTCCCGAGGAATCATCCCGATCACCATCCTGCAGTCCTACCGCCAGGGCCAGAAGGTGTGGGGGGACGCGGGCATGGACGCCATGTGGTCCGCGAGCACGGTGAAGGTGATCGGCTCCGGCATCGACGACCCCGACTTCGCCGACAAGCTGTCGCGGCTGATCGGCGACCACGACGTCGAGACGAAGTCCACCTCCAACTCCGACTCGGGGAAGTCCACCAGCATCAGCATGCGGCAGGAACGGATCCTGCCCGCGGACGCGATCCGCGCCCTCCCCAAGGGCACCGCCCTCTGCTTCGCCACCGGCATGCGCGCAGCCATGCTCGACCTGCGGCCCTGGTACATGGAGCCCGGCGCCGAAGCCCTGTCCGCCGCTTCCGCCGCCGCGTCACGGGGCATCACCGCACGCGCCGTCGCCAAGCACGCGCCCCAGCAGGACAACTACGGCCCCGCCGCGTAAACGCCTCCGCCCCGCGCCCCGCCTGGCGCTCCCCCTTCTGTCAGGAGTTTCGGATTGCAGATCATCGACCTTGCCGAGCAGACCCGCCTCCTCGGCCAAGTGGCCCCCACGCTGCAGTCCCTGCGCCAGGAGGTGGAGAGCGTGAGGGCGGGAGAGATATCCAAACCCCTTCGCGAGATAGGGCCGATCGCCATCCGCGCGCAGGGGCTCGCGATGCAGTGCACCCAGCAGGTCGCCGTGCTGTCGACCAGCCAGTACGCCGCCATGAAGGACGGTCACGAGAACCTCGCCGAACTCGTCGAAGCCAGCACCCAGATATCCCTCGCGGCCACCCTGTGCACCTTCGCCATCCACCGCCGCACCGAAGTTCTGCTGTACGAAGGCGCCGATGACGCCTCAGGCAACCCGCTGCTGGGCCAGGCCTTTCTGCACCGCTCCCGCGTCCCCCTCAGCGTGGCCCCCATCGACCACGTCACCCGCTCGGAACGTGACGCCGCCGAACTCGACGAGCTGGAAAACGGCGTGGTCAACGGGTGCTCGCCCTGGGCCTGCCGGGGCGAGGAGCCGGAGCAGGACGACTTCGGGCTTGCCTCGTGATGAACAGGCTCGTACTGGACCTCTTCGCCGGCCCTGGGGGCTGGAGCCACGCCCTGCACGTCCTCGGCGTGCGGGACGTCGGCCTGGAGTGGGACGAGTGGGCATGCAAAACCCGCGCCCGTGCCGGGCAGTTGACGATCCGCACCGACGTGGCGATGTACCCGGCGTGGCCGCTGGTCGGCCGCACCCACGGGTTCATAGCGAGCCCGCCCTGCCAGGCCTGGTCGATGGCCGGAAAGCGGCTCGGTCTGCTCGACCAGCCGCTCGTCCACCAAGCCGTCGCCGACCTCGCCGCCGGCAGGGACACCCGGGCGATACTGCTGACCGCCGCCAAGGATCCCCGGAGCCTGCTGGCCGCGGAGCCAATGCGCTACCTCCACGCCCTTCACTCGGTGGGCGAGCCGGAGTGGATCGCCATGGAGGAGGTCCCGGACGTACTGCCGCTGTGGCGGCAGTACGCCGTGATCCTCCGGGGCTGGGGCTTCTCCGTCTGGACCGGGATCCTCAACGCCGCCGACTACGGCGTGCCGCAGACACGGCGGCGGGCGATCCTGCTCGCTTCCCGCACCCGCACCGCCGAGCCACCGCCCCCGACCCACGCCCAGGCCAGCGAACCGGAGTCCCTGTTCGGGCCGGGCCGCGAGAAGTGGGTGTCCATGGCCGAAGCCCTCGGCTGGGGCGCCACAGACCGGCCCGTCCCCACGGTCTGCGCCGGCGGAGGCCCCGGCGGCGGCCCTGAGCCCTTTCCATCCGGGGCTCGCAAGACCCTTACCGACGCCCGTGACCGCGGTACCTGGAAGCCTCCCAGCCCGCTCTCCGCCCCCCGCCGTACGCGCCTTCGCCCTTCCCGGGCGGGGACCCCGACCTGCACCTGCGGGAACCACCCCTGGGACTGGTCACTGCGCAGCAACAACCAGGCCAACGCCACTATCCGTTCGGTCCAGGAACCGGCCGGGACACTGTTCTTCGGCCACCGGGCGAACGAGTGCATGTGGGTCGCCGAACCCTCAGCCTCCACACCTGACGGGGCGGACCCGGCTCCCGACCCGATCCGGATCACCGCCGCCGAGGCCGGTGCGCTGCAGACCTTCCCAGCGGACTACCCCTGGGCCGGGAACAAGGGGCAGCAGTTCTCCCAGATCGGCAACGCTGTGCCCCCGCTGCTGGCTGCCCACCTTCTGGCTCCGCACCTCGGCAAGACCCTGACCCGGTCCGACTTCATCCTGGCGGCCTGATGCCCAACAACCAACTGCCGGAACCGGACTTCGGCCTGGGCGACATCCCGGCGAGCCCACCCGTCCACTACGCCGAACAGGCACTGCTCGGCGCGCTCCTCCTCGACCCGCAACGGATCAAGGCGATCGGCCCGCTCGAACCCGAGCACTTCGCCTCCGCCAGGCACCGCGCCCTGTTCGCGGCGATGGCCGCGCTCACCCCGCCGGCCCCGGCTCTCCACGCCAAGGAACCGGTGTGGATCAACGCTGTCCTCGCCCACGCCCGCCCGCACTCCCGCGGCCTGGCCCTGCCCTACCTCCACAGCCTGGCCGGGGCCTGCCCCCAGCCTGCGCACGCCCCCGCGTACGCGCGAATGGTCCGGTCCGACCACGCCCGCCGCACCGTCCGCGCCCACGCCGAACTCCTCATCCACGCGGCCACCGACACCTCCCTGCCGGACCCCGCAACCGTGACCCTCAGCCGAGCCGACTCCCTTACCTCCGTCCTCGACAACCTGGCCACGGCCTTCCCTTCCCACCCGGGCTCGCTCCCCCGCACCTCACCCCCACCACCGCCCAACCGCGACACCGGCCCCAACGTGGCCAGCGAGGAGCAGCTGCTGCTGTCGACGGCCGCCGCGCACCCGGCCGCACTGCCGACGATGCGATGGCTGCGCCCGGAGGACTTCGCCATCCCGCTCCACGGCGCCCTCTACCGGTGCCTGACCGCCCTGGCCGCCCGCGGCGATCCGGTCGACGAGGTGACCGTGCTCTGGGAGGCCCAGCAGCACGGCCTGCTCACGCCGGCGTTCGCCGCGCAGGACGCCCTGGAGCTGCTCGCCGCCTCGGCCGGGACCCCGGAGCACTGGGGCGAGCAGATCCTGCGGCGCTCGCTCCTCCATAACGCCCATACCGCCGTCCTGCACATTCAGGCCTTCGCGCAGGACCCGGCGAACTCCCCGCACCAGCTGGTCACCGGCAGCCGCCGTGCGCTCGCCGACCTCACCGCGGTCCGAGCCCGCTGGCAGCACGCCACCGGCCAGCCACCAGCCGAACGTCCCCGCCCGCGGCCGGCCCCCGCGTCCCGGGCCGGGCCACTCACCACGCACGCCACCCGCACCCCAACCGTCTCCTCACGGTCCTCCCGATAGCCCTACCCGACCGGGTCCGGCCGGCCACCTGCCGGCCGGCCGGACCCGAGAAGCGAGCCGCATGCCCCGCCCCGCACCCGACGCCCACGTCCGCCTGGCGCTCCATCCCGATCACGGCAGCGCCGTGACCGCCACCATCACCGCCTCCGACCGGTACTTCGCCCGGGGAACGCTCGCCGCGCACGGATTCCGCCCGACCGGCAACGAGACGATGGTCCTGGCCCGGATCGATCACGACGAACCCCACTACGCCGGCATAGCCGCCCTAGCGCTCCGCGAAGCCGGCACCACCGTGGAGATCAATCCCAAGCTCCAGGAGGAGATCGACACCGAGTGGACTTACGGCAACTACCCCATGACCTGGCTGAACCAAGAGGAGATCCGCGAGGTCAGCGCCGAGGCCCAGCGCATCCACGACGACATCGCCTCCGGCCACCTGATCATCCACCGGCACGCCCACGACGGCTGGACGACCGTCGCGGTCGGCACCTACCAAGGCGGCAAGAGCGTCCACCTGCACGGCGAGAACTACCTTCGCCAGGAGACGATGGACTTCGAATCCGAGTCCGAGGCGGTAGCCGATTTCCACCGCCAGTACACCGTCGCAGTGCGCCCCGGACCCGCCCCCCCTGACGGACACCGAGCGCGCCGCGGCCGAAGCCCTCGCCGCGCCCCTCTCCGAGACACCGGCGCCCACCGCGCCTGCGCAGGCCAGCGCCTCAACCGAGCCGGTCACGCGCAGCGTTCCCGTATACGCCGCCGACCCCGGCGACCACGAAGCCCTCCTGGACGACTTCTTCACCAAGCACGAGGAATGGGACAAATGGCGGCCTCACGACGAGACCACCATCGCCAGCCACGAGTCCCTGACCCTGCGCATCGAGTTCCTCCACGAAGCCATTCACGGCGACAACGCCTGGACAATCGCCGCCTACTTGTCCCCCGTCGGTGAGCGCCTCTGGCACGCCACCGCCACCCCCACCACCCCCGTCGAGATCATGCGCATCCTGCTCGACAGCCTCAGCACCGAAGACAGCTGGGGGCAGGGCACCCAGACCCCGGTCAAGGAAGAAGACCTCGCCGAAGCGTCCCGTCCCCTGGAAGACGTTGGCTGGCCCCTGAAGGTCGGATCCCGATTGATCGACTGGACGGCCCCCACCCCCGACAGCGCGGCAGGCCTGCGCTTCGACACCTTCGTCAAGCAGGGAAGCATCCTTCCAGCCTGGACCGTCTGGGGCGGCAACGCAGCCGACAGCCCCGCCTGGGCCATCCACCTCTCGACGCACTCCCCCACAGCGCTCATCCAGGACCTCGCCTTCGAACTCGCACACGGCCAAGGCCACCGACAGCACCAGCACACCGCCGCAACCGCGCCCCGCCTGCCGACACAGGCCGCCGTGGCCCGCCCCCCGGCATCGGCGCCCCGGCCCGCGCCCAGGCGTTGAACTCCCTGCCAGCCGACCTACCAAGCCGGGGATACCGTCGGGCCCGACGGACCCGGAGCACGGCGGCATCCCCGGTGAGTGGCACAGTGAGCCGGTGATCCCTTCCCCCTTCGCCGATGTCCCGCCCCTCCTGTACACCGATAGCGTGGACATACCCGTGCTGTTCCGCGACAGCCCGGCGGCACGACCGTTCAAGCAGTGGAGAACCGCGAAGCCGGCCCCCTGGCCCGCGCCCGCCGCGTTCCCGGCGAAGAACGGCTGGTACCTGCCCACCACCACCTGGCGGGAGATCCTTAAGGCCGCCACCGAGGTGGGCCGGGACATCACCCCGAACCTGCTGCGGATGCCCCAGCTGGCCGGCAGTGAACTCGTCGCGCGTGTGGCCCCCTTGTATGCCTACCTCGGTACCCACAGCGTCGACATCAAGCACGCCTTGGCTGGCAGCAAGGGCCGCCGCCTGACCGTCAACCCGGTCTACGAGTACGGCACCGAGCGCTCCGCGAAGAACGCCCTCGGCTACCGCCTGGGCATGACCATGGCCGAGTGGGCGACCCGCTCGCTGATGGGACTGGGCCAGACCCTGCACATCGAGGACGGCGGCCCCATCCCCGCCCTCCGGGACAAGTTCGTCACTCCGTCCGCGAAACTGCCGGACCTGTGGGGCCTGCACGAGGACGAGAACCTGTACTGGATGATCGAGGCCAAGGGAGGCAACGTCCGCAGCCCCCGCCTCTGGGAAGGCTGGAAGCAGCTCCAGGGCGGCACCAAGGTCCTCCACGAATACGCCCACCGGCGGATCCTCGTCGGAGCCAGCGTCCAGCCCCAGGGCGACCTGTTCCTCACCGTCGACCACGACCACCACCCCGGCAAAGAACCGCTCCATCCCGCCGCCGGCACCCCATGGCCCCAGCCGCCGGGTTCCCCGGAGGACCACCTCGGCGACAGCGACGACGCCCTCATGGGCACAGCACGCGCCCAGATGCTGGTGTACCTCGCACTCAGCGGCGCGCAGCCTTCCCGGCTCAAGACCGTGGCCCTGCCCGCCGACCGCACAAGCCGCCGCCGGGGCCCCCGCGGAGTGACCACCCCCCTGGAGCGCGACCCGGACGCCCAGGCGATGCGCAGCGCTGTCCGTACGGAGACTTCCGACAGCGACCAGCCCGGCCGCCGCGGCTACGCCCGAGCCCTTGGCCTCGACGACTTCCTGACCTACCGCGTCCCCGGAACCGAACTACGCCTGGGCATGTCCCGGCAGCTCTTCGCAGCCTGCGCCCAGCTCCACCGCGAGGATCAGCTGATCGCCGAGCGCACCCCCGGCATGCGGGCCGAAGACCCTCGGGCAGACGAGCCCGTCAGCGAGGAAGCGGAAGAGCGCCGGCGCCACACCCAGCGGCGGGTCTTCCGGGAGCAGCAAGATGAGCAGCGGGCCCGGATCGAGCCCCGGGTCCGTGAGGCCTTCGAGCACGGCAGAAACCGCCCCTGGCGAGAACTGCTGCACACCCAGAACGACCCGCGTCTCGACCTCGACGAAGACCCCGGTCTCCTCGAAGCCGCGACAGCGGAGACCTACCTCGCCGTCCGCGAAGATGACCTCCCCCACCACGAGCATTGACCGGCCGCATCCTCCTGCCGCTCCATCGCGGCCCGGTGGTCGCAAGGGAGGCCCCGCGTACGGGGGCTTGGGTTCTAGTACTCCAGCAGGATTTCGCTGTTTGACCTGCGGGTTTCGCTGGGCGGGACGCGGCTACTTGATCGTCCGCCGCTTTGCGCCTGTCTCATGGATCTACACGCCATCCGGCGGTATCTCTACAGGGCGACATCCTGGAGTGATTCCAGTTGCGTCCAGCGCTTCTCGGCACGAACCGCACGAGGCAGCCGGTCAGCGCCCGGTAGGGGCCCCAAGTCCAGGCCCGTGATTTCCGCAATGTCAGCGACCGGCACCTGAAAGGTACGGAACGCGCCCAGCGGTGGAGGATCGCCGGCCCTCGCCGCGTCGGCCAGGGCTCGTGCGGCAGCATCACGGGTCAGGTCGGGGCTCTGGTCCAGTACGTACGCGGTAGCCGCCAGCTCGCCGTCCTGCATGAACGCGGCGACCTTCCAGAACCGCAGCGGCACCTTGATGCCCCGGTAGGGCGGGTCAGAGTCCTCAAGCACTGGTCCGGTGAACACCGACAGCTTGCGGTCGAACTGCTCGGCATGATCGAGCAGGAAGTTCTCAAGCCCCAGCCACAGCTTCTTGCCCTGGTTGAAGATGTCCATCTGCGGAGCAGCGTTGGTGTAGTGGAACGTATCCTCGTTTGCCGTGGTTGCCTCGTCTCCCACGCCCCATACCGGATCAAGCCTGCGGACGAGGTGCCCCTTGTCCAGCGGGTTATTCTTGTAGACCGGGTTGCCCGCCTGCTGGCTGTCGGGAAGGCGTGGGTCGAACCGCCAGTTGTCGTCGCGGGGAGTGTCGATCAGCTTTACGCCGTCGATCGTGACCGCCGTTGCCGTGGCCAGATGCCGGTCCGGACGGAACACCACGCTGAAGTGGGTGTACGGGAGGACTACCGTTTCGATGCTCGGATCGGTAGGCAGCGGCAGGGGCACGGTGGGCCCAAGAAAGCCCTTATCGTAGCCAGCTCGGTTTGCCAACGAAGCACGAGTCTCGGGGAGAGTTGCCATAGTTCCTGAGTACCGCGCGCTTTAGATCAACACACCACTGTAGGGCCCTGAGTCATTCGGATGGCCCGCATCATCGGCGCGTCCGATCGGGCGGTTGGGTCTACAAGCGGGTTCAGGCAAGCGCGGCCACGGCAACCATGCAGTTGACACTGCACCCTCGCCTGACGGGTATAGCCCCGTCCGTCACCGAAGGAGACATCATCATGGTTGCCACCGGTATGTCCATTCACGTCGGCCTGAACAACGTCGACCCCGGGGAGTACGCCGGTTGGAATGGTGAACTTATCGCTTGCGAAAACGACGCCAACGACATGGCCGAGTTGGCCAAGCAGGCGGGATTCAAGGACACCACACTACTCACGGCAGACGCGACCGTTGAGAACGTCAACAAGGAACTACGCAAGGCTGCCAAGAAGTTGGTAAGTGGCGACATCCTCCTCTTCACCTATTCCGGCCATGGCGGTCAGGTACCGGACATCAACGGACCCGAGGATGAACCGGACCGGCTCGATGAGACAATGTGCTTCTTCAATCGCGAGTACATCGACGACGAACTTCACAAGGAATTCGAAGGCTTCGCGGAAGGGGTTCGCATCCTGGCGTTTATGGATAGCTGCCACAGTGGATCGGGTATCAAGGTGCGCGAAATCCTCACGCCCAAGGCGATGCAAGAACAGTTCCAGACGAAGGACCCCAACGAGATCGAGAAAAACTCAAGGCTCATGCCTCTGAAAAAGCAGGCTGAGCTGTACAAGCGAGACAAGGAGCGTTACGACAAGATCCAGCTCGAGTTGGATGCAAGGGATCGTCGGGAAGTCGGTGCCACAGCTGTGCTCATCTCAGCCTGCTTGGACAACCAGCTGGCTGCCGACGGACTTCGCAATGGCCTGTTCACTGCGAAGGTCCTTCAGGTGTGGAACAGTGGCCAGTTCACAGGCGGGTACAAGGCGTTTCACCGCGAGATCCTCAAGCAGATGCCGGCGAACCAGAGCCCGAACCTGTTCGTGACTGGCCGGAATAATCCCAGGTACCTGCGGCAGCGACCCTTCACAGTCTAAGGGCCAGAAGCACAAGGGGCACTCGGTGAACCGAGTGCCCCTTCCCTGTGCCCGCACGATGCGGCAGAGATTGCGATGCTGCCCAGTTCCCTTGGCGAGTGTGTGGCGGTCTGCCTGCTTCCGCCACGATGGGCCACTGGTGGCGAATCCTCAGGGTGTAACTGTCGGCCTGGCCAGGGGGGCGTACGCCTGGAGCTCACAGGTCCCCGCGCACCCCCAGCGCCCCCGCCGGAAAGCCACAAGGACACAGCCCAACATGTCCCGAACTGGCATCTTGCCTGAATAGGACTGCACGTGCGGTGAACAAGGGGGACAGGCCATGTCTGACGATGTCGAGGGCGCCACGTGTGACCGCTGTCGAGAAAGTGTAACTACCAAGAACATCGGCTACGTCAAGCTCACGGCCTGGCCTTCCACGCCAGTCAAGATCCTGTGCGATGAGTGTCAGGACATCGCCAACACGATCGAGCAGGCTCGTGAGGCCGGGCGGCTGGAGCAACAGCACCGTGTCGAGGTAGCTCAGTTCGTTGCCTGGGCGGCAGCCATTATCGCTGGGCTGGTTCTTTTCTCACAGTGCGACAACGATCCCAGCCGCGGGGCTACGAGGGGCCCAGACACGTGCTATTCCCGCATTGGGGCATACGATTGCTGACAGGCCGCCTCATACGTAGCCGCCAGGCCCAACCCTCACCGCCTAGCTATTTCTTCGGCAGAAGGATCGTTGCACACCCTAGCTTGTCCTCGGCTTTGCTTGCGTCACAGGCTCCGTCACTGCCGGGGTTAACGTGGTCAGGACGGGCCCAAATCGTGATGTGCGTGGCCTCGCCTGGACTGAAAATAAAGATGACCTTTTGATTGACATCACCTTTATCGTCTGCATGCAGCAGCGTGCGATACACAGGCCCACCTCCAAGCTTGGCCTCCCCCTTGAACGCCTCGATTTCAGCGATCACGACCTCCTTCCCCTTCACTCCGTCGGCGTGGACGGTGAAGGTTACCTTCATATCAGAGCCTCGCTCGACTGAAATGTCGGTAATGTTTGGACGGCCGTTACCGGTTGCAACGTTTGCGACACCCCAAAGGGCGAGCAATAGGGCTCCCAAGTAGAAACCGACTCCCAGGCCCAGGAGTCCGCTCTGCTTGATATTCCCTTCCTTGTTCTTGCCTTGAAACAAAGACCAGATGCTAAGTCCCACTGCACCCAAGGCAAGCGCAGCGACTCCAATGAATAGGAGAATGTTGTTGTTTACCGCTGTGAGCAAGGTGTCTTGCGAGAGGCCGAAGGCTGCGCCTGCGCCAGCGATTGCCACGAAGACGCCGGCAAGGATCTTTGCGACCTGAGCCAAGCGTCCGTCTACCCTTTCCTGCTTGGCATCCTCAGGTTCTGGCGCAGTACCCACAGCACACTTCCCTTCCCTCGAAGACAGCCATAGCAAGACCAGCCAGAGAGCCGCTGACAGGTGCCAGGGTGGGCGCCTGCCAGTCGACCGGACTCTCATATCGCAGTCCCCACTTCTTTACACCTATGGCAGAGATTGCCAGCACCCAGCTTGGACCCACCGGGGGGCACGGGTTCCTCGTCGAATCTTCAGGCAAAGACTGATTGCCGTGTATGTCAACGTGAGAGGGACCGTTCGGGTGAGGTTCGCAGGGTTTCCAATCCAAGGTGAAGACCTATCCCGGGCTACCGCCAGCTGCTGATCCGCCGCAACCGCACCAGCGGCGAACTCGCCTGCTACCGCTGCTACTCGCCGGATCCGGTGCCGCTGACGACCACGGTGCGGGTCGCGGGATCGAGATGGCGGGTCGAGGAGACCTTCCAGAGCGAGAAAGGACTGGCTGGCCTCGATGAGCACCCGTGCGACATCCCGCGAGTTCCTGCGCACATGCTGTACCACGTTGGCCTGTGGCCAGGGACTTCTCTCGGGGGCGGACTGGCACTGCGGCGGTGACGTTCCTTCAGGAATGCCGAGCACTTTTACACTTCACCGACCATCCCTCAACCTATCCGAACGGAAGGGGCTCCGAGTCGGCGCTGGCGGGCGTACGGAACGAGTCCCGCCCGCCTGGCTGGCGGCTACGCCGGCGGGGGGCCGGGATGATGCGCCAGCCATTGCTGCAGTTCACGGTGCCGGAACTGGTAGGCGGAGCCCGAGAGGCGCAGCAGCCCGGCGGCGCAGGCCCAATCCAGGAAGACCCCGAGCCTCCATGGCAGATTTCTCCTGGAGCACAGCACGAAAACCAGGTACCGGCGTCCGGATGGGGCACCGAATCCGACCCCGACCATGAGCCCGAGCACGAGCCCGTATCCGAGCCCGGCCGCTAGCCCGGTCGCTAGCCCAAGCGTGAGCCCGCCCAGGATCACCCACGCGAGCCCGGCCGTGAGCCCGGCCGTGAGCCCGGCCGTGAGCCCGGCCGCGAGTCCTCGTAAGAGATCGCTATGGATGACGTCACGTGGCCGTGCACTCGTTGACGGCTCGGGCCCGATGGCGCGGGTGAGCCCGACCGTGAGCCCGACCAAGAGCCCGTACAAGACCCCAACCATGAGCCCGTATGTGGGTCCGTAGATGAGCCCGGCCGCGATCCAGTACACGACTCCGACCGCGAGCCCGACCGCGAGTCCTCGTAAGAGATCGCCATGGATGACGTCACGTGGCCGTGCACTCGTTGACGGCTCGGGCCCGATGGCGCGGGTGAGCCCGGCGCCGAGCCCGATCGCGAGCCCGAACGTGAGGGCGATCGTGAGCCCGCCCTGGAGGCCAAACGCCAGGTCGAACGCGTGCCCTGCCCCGAGCCCGTACAAGAGCCAGATCGCGAGCCCGGCCGCGAGCCCGAACCCCAGCCCGACCGCGAGCCCGGCCGCAAGGTCGCGGCATCCGGCTTTGGTGCGCAGGCGTCCCCAGCGCACGCGCGCAGGTGGATCCACCGAAGCCCGTGCCGCATGGCAGCCGACCACGACGGCGGCCACAACGGACATGATCATCAGTCCTGGAATGGTGCTGGCCAACGCCAGGGGTAGCGGCAGCAAGACCGCGAGCGCCGTCAGCATGGCGTCGATGGCGCGCACCCTGCGAGGCCCAGCCAGTGGCCACAACTGGTGCAGGACCAGGTCGGTGCGGGGATTGGCGCCCACCCCCTCCGGTGCTCCCGGGAGAGCCGTTGGAGTGTCCAGATGGGTGGCAAAGTGGGCCAGCCAGCGGTGGACATCACCCGGGGCGTAGGGGCGGCGTGGGCGTGGGTGAAGGGCGGTGGCCGCAGGAACGAAGCGGGCCAGCAGGTGTTCGTCGAGGTCGGCAGGGGTGGCGTGGCGGAGGAGGTCGGAGGGGGCGCCGTGCTGGGCGTAGACGGTGGCGGCCAGGCTCAGCCGCCACGGCGTGGACAAGGAAGTGGCCAGTGTCCCGCTGGGGTCACCGTCCAGCGCCTCCAGGACTGGCTGCCACCGTGCGGGGTCGGGGGTGCGCTGGAGCAGGTAGGCGCGGGCGGTCGCAGGGGTGAGGTGGTCGATGTCGATGCAGGCCGCGTCGAGGAGCCGGGTACGGCTACGTACGGCTTCGTAGTGACGGGTGCGACACGTCAAGATCACCGGCCCGGCAGCCCGGCCGCTCTGATACGCGTTGAGCGCGTCCAGAGCGGCCTGGGCGCGCGGGGCTTCCGGAGAGGGAGTGCCGTCGGGCGCCGTGGGGTCCATCTCGTCCAGCCCGTCCAGCACCGGCAGCACGCGTCGCTGGCGAATGAGTTCCTCGGCCTCTTTGGCCGGCCAGTCGTAGACGTCCACCAGATGGCGGGTGAGCCACTCGGTCAGGGGGATGGCCGTGTCCCACTCGGCCAGAGACAGGCGCACCGGGACCGGGTCCCCCTCCTCCCGCTCATCGATGAGTGCCAGCATCAACTCCAGTGCCAGCACGGTTTTGCCCGCCCCAGGCGCGCCGGTGACCACCAGCCGACGCGGGCAAGTGCGACGGAAGTATGAGGCCACATCCGGGAGGGCCGGGGTTCCCTCGAACAAGCGCCCGGCGCCAGCCGGGGCCACCGCGGCCCGCCCCGGCTCCGCGCGGAGGCTGAAGGTCAGATTGATCATCTTGGTGTCGTCCCCGATCAGCTGCCGCCACTGCCGCTGCCCGTCTTCCTTCACCTGCTCGGCCAAGGTCGACGCCCAAACTCGGGCCAGCTGCGCCAGGTCACCCGCAGGGGGCCGCCGCAGGCCCGCCACTGTGCCCAGCGCGCCCACCACCCCCAGGGGCAGCCCGATCAAATCCTCGATACCGCCCGCGTCCAGGTCGCCGTGGGCCAGCCGCACCCCCGTATACACCAGGCTTGCCGCCAGCAGCAGCCCACCTACCCAGACAAGCCACATCCGCCACCGCCGGTACCCGCGGCCTCCGATCCCCGCCATGCTTTGATCATGACCGTCCCCGGTAATGCCGTGGGTCCGCCATGCCGGAAGGCAAAGGGCGTAAACGCCGTCGGCGTACGGCAGGGGCGGATACGTCCCGACAGTTCACCCGAACCCACGGGCACAGGCCCGGAAACTACAGCGATAGCCCTGGGTTCCCGCCGACGACCCGTGGGTTCCCAGGAACCAACGGGGAACAAGGGGTCCCAGTAGTACTCACCGAAAAAACAACGCTAAGGGCTGAGCCGCAGGTCAGCGCGCGGGTTCCATCGCGGTTGTGCGCTCGTCGTGTTCGCGCAGCATGCGCATGACGGTGGCAGGCGACGGGTGCTGGCCCTTCTTCTTGCCCGTCGTGATCACGAGTCGGGCAGCGAGAACTGGGCCGCGTACGCGATGGCCGGCGAGCACGGCAACGGCAAGACGGCCGACCGCGTCGACACCTCCGGCTTCCTCGGCTGGATGACCGTGCACTATTCCGCCCGCCCGGTCGGGGGCGTGCCCGGCGACCCGCACTTGCACGTCCACGGGAACATCGCGAATATGGCGCACGCCGTCGACGGCAAGTGGCGCACCGTCGGGGCCGGCGGCCGCGACATCCTCCGCCACGCGCACGCCGCCGACGCGATGGTCAAGGCGCGCCTGCGGCAGCTGACCGGCGAGCGGTTCGGGATCCGCTGGGAGCGGCACGCCGAGACCGGCGCGTGGGAGGTCGTCGGGATCGACGAGGACCTGCGCCGCGCGTTCTCCCGCCGCAACACGCAGATCGTCGCGGCGGCCGCCGCGGAGGCGACGACCGGCGAGCAGAAGCTGATCGCCCGCCAGCTCGCCGAGGGCAAGGACGCCACGATCACCACGGCCGACGTGAGGGCGTCGTGGCGCTCCCGGGCCGAAGCGGTCGTCGACGATGTCGACGCGATGATGCGCCGCGCCATCCCCGGCCCCGAAGGACCGGATGGGCCGTCGGTCGCGGGCCCCGGCGGCGGCCCGATCGTCCCCTCCCCCGAGGAGATCGCCGCGTACATCTGGCGGCGTGAGGGCGGGCTGACCGAGGCGCGGAAGGCGGTCACGCGGGCGGACGTCCTGGCCCACGTGATCGACGCGTGCCCGTTCGGCGTGCCCGACCTCGCGGCCGCCGAGGCCCTGACCGACGCCGTGCTCGCCGTCGACGGCGAGGCGGTCGTCCTGCCGAAGCAGGGCATGGCGCACCTGACCAACCCCCAGCGCTACACACACGCGACGATCCTCGCGGCGGAGCAGACCATCACCGAGACGGCCGCCGACCGGCTCGCCGAGGGCGCGGCCCAGCTCACGGTGGAGGCCGCCGAGCTCGCCATCGCCGCATTCGAGACGCAGCGCACCACCGACCCGCTCCGCCCGTTCCGCATGTCCGACGAACAGCGCGCCGCCACCATGCGGTTCCTCACCGGCGGACAGGGTGTCGACGTCCTGCGCGGCAAGGCGGGCACCGGCTCAGCGCCGGCGGCCTGCTCGCCGTCGACGTTCCGCGCGCCGGATGGGAGCCGGAGCTGCTGCGTGCAAGCGCTGCCGCCCCCGGCCGGGCTGGGCGGCGCGGTGCGACGGGTACAGGGCCAGCCCTTAGAGCTCGTAACAGGATCTTGATGAGATGTTGTGGTCAGCCGTGACCGGTGTGACGATTCGGCCGTTCGTGGTGGTGTGAGTACTCGGCCGT